>NZ_JBWKZB010000002.1:0-297173 GCF_059424105.1 Pseudomonas sp. GW456-E7
CCCCGTATGCACCCCAAACAAATGCTCCCTCAACGGCCTAGTCACCGCCGGATCCTCAATACAAATATTCAACTCACTGTCCACCTGCATGCTGCGCGTATTGATGTTCGCGGATCCCAACGTGGTGAACACGTCATCGACAATCATCAACTTGCTGTGCACATACACATCCATCCAGTTTTCTGGCGGGGAATCAGGTGCCACCAGGGTACAAATGTGCACTTTCAGGCCGGGGATTTCCGTGGGTGAAATGACGGACTGGTTCTTCTGGGGAAATTCATTTTCAAGCTGCGCCACTCTGGCGCGTGCGCGCTCCAGCTTTTCTTTCAAGGTTTCGTAGTACCGGGCCGCCGCCGGGTCATGATCGGTATCGCGTTGATCCTTGAAGATGCGTGCGTTGATGGATGCCAGGCGCTCGGCCAGCCTGGCTTGCGCAAGTTCGGCCAGTAAACCGTCACGCCGCTCGTCCTTGGCGACACCCGGCATCAGCTCCGGACGGCCCAACTGCTTCAACATGCGGAACGTATTGACGGAGCCATCGCCCATGGCCTCGCTGGAGGAGTTGGTCACGACGAACAGATACACCGGCCCGTCTTTTTCAAGATCGCGGCCCCCATTGAGCAGGTTTTGCACGACGCTCTTGATCTTGTCCGCCAGCGGTGGCCAGCGAAAGTACTGGTTCTCGATGTAGATGAATCGGGTCGTGTTGTTGACGGCCTTCAGGTAGACCTTTTCGATGTCGCGGATGTCTTCCTGGCTTTGGGTCCTGAGTATCTGCGCCATGACGGGAGGGCCAAAGCCTGGGCGCACGCGCAGTTGTCCGGCGATGTGCTGGCGAGGGCCCAGCAGGTCGATGCGGGTTTCTTTTTTCCAGGCGGTGCAGAAGTTGTCGTTCAAAAACTCAAGCACCGGCCCGGTCACTCGGCTGGAAATGTCCTGCCGGGGTGTTTCGCCGTTGCGCCCGAACTGCGCCTGGAGTCGAGCATGTCCGTGATGATCATCGTCCCAATAGGCATCCAGCGTGTTGTGCCCCATCACGAACCCGACGGCGACCTCTGGTTGCTCGTAGTCCACCAGCACCATTTTCTGGTGGTGGCTCGGCTCGGCAACCATCGCCACCGAACTCATGATTTTGTTGATCGTGTCACGATCCTTGTCGAGTGCCTTCCAGTTCAGCCGCCAGGCAATTTCTGCGCGATCCAGCAAGCCGAAGTCGCGCGTGACGAATTCGATGTTCTTGATGCCCAGAGAGGGATCGTTACCCCATCGCATCAGGCGAAAGAAACGCTGGCCCAGCTCGATGGGGCCGGTTTCGGCGCCCGTGTAGGCCAGCCGGACCTGGCGATACCACAACTTGTCATATTCGATTTGTGCACCGTTGCGGTTCTGCTTGAATCTGCCAGACCAATTGGAGACGTTGTCGCCGGGTGTCGGGTTCTCCGAAGTCTGGGCGACACGCAGCGTGTCGTACCAGCACAGGATTCGGACCTGAACCCCTTCATGGGCTTTCTTGATCAGCAGATCGCCAATGCACAGCGAACGGGTATCGCCCCGCTTGAAGTACATCGACGGCTGAAAACCCCAACAAATGATTTCCACGCTGTTTTTGGCGGTCATGATGGCGTCATAAACCGCGCCAAAGGCGCGCTCGCCGTTCACCAACGGCTCGAAGGTGGCGGGCACCGGGTCGTATTCGGTGCACTGCACGAACCATGGCAGGTTGAGCTGGCAGGAGGTGGTCTTGCTCGTGGCGATCGGGACTGTGATCGTGGGCAGGGTCATCTTCAAGCCTCCGCTTCTGGAGTATTCAGTTGGGTGTAGGCCA
Organism: Pseudomonas sp. GW456-E7; assembly: GCF_059424105.1. NCBI lineage: Bacteria > Pseudomonadati > Pseudomonadota > Gammaproteobacteria > Pseudomonadales > Pseudomonadaceae > Pseudomonas > Pseudomonas sp. GW456-E7. The sequence continues at coordinate 1,826 of NZ_JBWKZB010000002.1, forward strand.
TGCGGAACCGGCTACGGCTATCCCGCGGTGTATCCTCAGGTTGAGGCCGGTGCTCATGGCGATGGAAACCCTGGTTGGCCCGTTCGGCATTGCCCGGCTCTCCCAGGTAGTCGCCGCCCACCGGCACCTCGTAGCTGACGCCGTTGGCCAGTTCGATGTGATAACGGGTGGTGGTGACGTGATGGTCGACAGCGATCCGGCCACTGGCGTCCATGACACCGCTTGCGGCCTGAACCCCATTGGCAAAGAGTGTGTAGGGCATGCCCGCCCACGACTGAAAACCTGCTGCACTGCTTTGCCCGACCGCCAACATCAGTGACTGCCTGGCCGAGCCTGCCGGCCAGGCCGGGTTATCGCGGTTAAGTTGTGCCGGGCCCCTGAAGGACCTTTTCAAGCCCCTTACATCAACGGTGCCGGGCGCATGGATGTCGATGTTGCCGTCCTTGATGCGGATGTAGGCGCCACCGCTGGTCAGCAGGATTTCATCCTGAGCGGCAATCTCGACGGAGCGCGCGGTCGAAGTGATACGCACGCTGTCCCGGGCTGTGAGCTCGATGGCATCGCTCTGTGCCTGTATTTCTATCTTGCCTTTGGCCGCAAACAGCCTGGCGCCCGCGGCCTTGGCGAACAGGCTGATGCCTTGAGCAACACTGGCCAGCAATGACGAGCCGCCGGCAAGGTTGATGTCCTCTCCGCTCGACAAGGTCAACTGCTTGCCGCTATGGACGTGGGTATTTTGCGGCGTCGCGGTGACGATGTCGGCGGGCGCTGACGCGATCAACAACGGCTTGTGAAAGCCGGCCGTACGGCCACGGCCACCCGTACTGATCGCCGCATCGGTATCGCCGCCATTGCGTGGTTGTCGTTGAGTACTGGTGAGAGGTTTGCCCTCGCTGCCATAGTCCAGCCGAGTGTCGATATCAAGCTGATCGAGGCTGTCGACACTGCCCTGCATCGGCAGGGCGTTGTGCTGGTGAGCGGCCTCGGACAATGCCTTGACCCGCGCTTGTGCGTTCGTCAGTTGCGTCCGGGCTTCCTGGACATCGACCTGGCCACCTTGCGCCTTGGTGCGTGGCCAGGTGCTGAGATACAAACCCTGCTGCGCGCGCAGGGCACCGTAGGCATCGGTGCGCAACTCAAAGCCCGTGCCCCGCAGGGCGCCACGCTGATTGCCCTGCTGGTCGATCAGATAACCGAGGTTCAACTGGCTGTGGCCATGGCTGCTATGGATCTGGGTCCGTACCTGGCCGGTGGAGTCGTCCATCACCCATTGGTTGTAGCCGAGCCCCCTGATCTCCTGGCTCTTGTAACCACTCATCAACCCGCTCGAGTGCCAGGCGGGCTTGTGTCCGCCATAGACCTGCCCCATCACCAATGGGCGGTCGATGTCGTTGTCGAGGAACGTCACCACGACCTCTTCCCCCGAACGTGGCACGTTCACGCTGCCCCAGCCCTCGCCACTGCTGGCCTGCATCATGCGCAGCCAGCATGAGCCCAGTTCGCCATCCTTGAGCAGTCGGTCCCAATGAAAGCGTACGCAGATACGGTTGAGATTGTCGGTAAAGACCTCACGACCGCTCGGGGCCACAACGACGGCGGTTTGCGGGCCAGGGTTGGCCGGTTTGGCATGGGTGAAAGGGCTGCGATAAGCAATGTCCAACCGCTGGGTTTCAAAGCGATTCTGGTAAAAGCCTTCGTTAGCCACCTCGAGCATCGACTGACGCTGTTCGGACTCGAAAAGCGCTTTCAGGCTGCCGGGCGGGCTGACTCGCTGCGTGCCGACCGGCAGGTTGCTCTGGGCAAAGAACTCGACCGCAATGATCAGGAACTGGCGTTCCTTGGGTGTCTTGAATTCATACAATGGATGTTGGGTCAGCTCGAAACCATGACCGGGTTGCATCTGTCGCACGCCACCTTGTCCATGGATGCGTCTGGCAGCCGACTCGTCCTGCTCGATCTGCACACGGCTCAGCCAGTCGCCACGGTCCGGGTTTTGCCAGGCATATTGCCCACGGTATTGATAACGTTCGAGATCGGGCGGCGCCGAGGATGCAGGCAGCGCCGGAGTTCGCGTGATTTGTGATCGGGCATGACAGAGGTAGTCGCTGCTGCTCGATTGCACCACGCCATTGAGTAATCGGGCACCCGGGCTCCATTGAGTAATGCTGTCTTGCCGGTCAGCGGCCTGTTGCGTATGAAAACGCAAGGCCGATGGGTTCAAGGTCGGTAAAAGCATGGCGCTGTCAGTGAACACGATGCAGTGGCTATCGTGCGCATGCTCCACGTACCAGAACAAACCTTCCTGTTCGCACCAGCGCTGCACGAAATGGGCATCGGTCTCGTTGAACTGGGTGACGTAGGACAGCAGCGGATATTCCCGTGACAGTTCGAAACGGTACGCGCCACGCGCCTGGCTATAGTGCTGGAATACCTGGGCGAGGATGTCGGGAAGGCTCACCTCCTGCCAGATCCGGCAATCCACACGGTACTCCAGCAGGCTGAACCAGGGAGCGAAGACCAGTTGCCAGTCGTCCAGACCGCCGTCACTTCCCAGGTAGCGCACGCTTTCCACCCAGCCATGCCTGGGGCTCAAGTTACCGTCGTCCAGCTTGATGCTCAGTTGCACCGCCTGACCAATGAGCTGTTCCGGGTCGAACACCGTGGCCTGGTTGATCACGTCAACCGTGTAGCGAGGCACCCGGCCCAGTTGCTCCCGGGCATGGGCGCGCAACGCGAACAGCTCCTGCCCTAGGGGTGTCGTCAGTTGCAACAGGCGTCCAGCCTGGCTCAACGGCTGGACAAACGTGGCCAATGCGGCGTCTGTGATTGAATTCACCGTTCAAACTCCCTGTATTTCAAGTCCATGAGGCTTCAGCCGATCAGCCAGCCCCGAGTCTGGTCGGATAACGTGCGATCCAGTATCCACACGGCGCAGCCAGGTTCAGCGCTTGCGGTCAGCCAGGCGAGGGCGATTTGCACCCATTGCCCGGTCGAAGGTCCGAACCGGGCGCCAATTGTGTTGAGGCGAACCTGGTGCTCGAGGTCCAGGCCTGGCAAGAAACGCCGGGCGTATTCGTTGAGCTGAGTGAGGCGGTTGTCACCGAGTGCGCCCTCCCCGATCAGCACGCTGACTCGCGCCGGATCGATGGCCGTGCGCTCGCACAGCTTTGCCATCAAGAGTTCGAGGGTTTGCGTGTCGGTACGCGCCTGTGCAGTGCGTGCCGGATGATCCAGCTGGATTGGCGCAAAAAGTTTCAAAGCACTGTCGGTCTGCGGGTCCGCAAACTTCGGCCGGCGACGCAGTAACACCGCGCTGACTGCTTCGCCGGCTATCTCATCAGGTATGCAATACGGCGCCTGCTCCTTGCAGCCCCACGTGTCCAGACTCAGGCACAACAGATCCTGCGGCCCGGCACTGTGACCTAGGACCTCGGGCAACCACTGCGCAGGGGCTTGGGTCTGCAGGTCAAAACCACGCAGTGGCATCAGCTCCCGAGGCCACAGGCTCACGGCTCGATCAATCCAGTCCATCGCTCCCACAGCGTCTGGGGCGAACAACACAACCTGGGTGTTCGACCAGTCGATTGAATCGCGCATTGTCGACGCCCATTTTTTCAGGGCGCCCTGCAGGATTTCACTGGAACGCCCCAGCGCCTCGACTGCCGGACGCGCTGCGGCGGGAGTGGCAAGACGGCGAATGGGCCGTCGCAGTCCGCGCGCATCAAGCAGGCGTGGGTCGTGAGAGAAGTCGGTACGCATCCCTGCCAGTTCGCTCACCGGCAACGGTGCGTCATAAGCGCCGCAAGGTAGCCAGACCCAGGCCCGCGCAATGCTGACGCAGCTGGAGGCGAAATCCCCCGAGGGAAATATCGCGTCCGCCAGACGTTGAGCCTCCTGCACCGCCAACCGCCGTTCGGAGATACGGTCGTAGATACTTCTTCGATATTCCATCTCTGTTCCTTAGAGAAGGCCTGTGTCCTCTTGCGTAGCTATCAACCTTGCACCGCAGGCAGTCAGGTCACCGTCACGAGCAACCGCCCTGTCATCGACCAGTAGTGTTTCATCACCACTTTCGATCATGCATTCCCCATGAGGGCACAAGACTCGATCTCCGATTCTCGCCACCGCGAAACCGTTGATATCCATCCAGGGCGATCCCTGACAAACACGCCCTCCATCAGAGGTCGGGTCGTCGATTACGATGATGGGGCGCAAAGTGACGTCCGTGATTGAAGAGGGAAGACTCGGCTCGCAGTCTGAAACCGAGGGCAAATACAAGAGCCGCACGGTACTGACGGAGGTCGACTGCCACAAGTCAGCGCTTTCCTCAAACCAAGTAGTCCGAGTCCCACGACCACGTAGGACGCGTCCCAGGTGCGATCCTGCGCGACATCACGAAGCGCCTGAACGTGAAAACGGATGTGTTGAGATTGCGGGCGGGGATGGCGCTGGGGGGGCAATGTTTCGCAGGAGCGTTATCCAACGATTTGCCGGGACATTGCGTTTGCGTGAAATCTGAAGGGGAAGTTTCCGGCGGGACAGGACCCGGATGCCCGATGGTGGAGAAGGACATCGCCGAACGCGGGGATGACTACTGAGCTTTTGAGGCCGCCTTCGCGAGCAAGCCCGCTCCCACATTCGGTCTTCTGTGAACACAAATTTTGTGTACGACATTGATCCAGTGTGGGAGCGGGCTTGCTCGCGAAAGCGATTTCAACGTGATAGCAAAACTCAGTTCTTGTGAAGCTTGCTCATCAACTCCGCCTCAGCCTGGGTCAAGCCACAGGACTGGGTCAGTTCGTTGACGCTGGCGCCCATCCCGACCAATCGTGCTGCCTGGGCAAACGACAGGCTGGTCGGGTCGCGCTGTTCCAGCTGAGCGAGTTTGTCCGGCAACGGCGCAACGATCGCCCGCAGTTCATGCAGGTCTTCGCCCATGCGCACGTTGCCGTTCTGGTAGTTGTCAACGCGTTTGCCCAGGTCCTTGATGCGCTGGTCGCGCTGCGCATCGCCCTGGGCCTGTTGCGCGGCGATCAGCTTCTGGGCGCGAATGTACGCCAGGAACATTGCCAGCGTGCCTGCCCAGAACAGGAACAGGACAATGACCGCAACCTCGAGAATCAATCAGATACTCTCCAGTTCCGACCATTCTTCTTCGCTCATCATCTTGTCCAGCTCGACCAGGATGAGCAATTCGTTGTTCTTGTTGCACACGCCTTGAATGAACTTGGCGGACTCTTCGTTACCCACGTTCGGCGCGGTTTCGATTTCCGACTGACGCAGGTAAACCACTTCGGCCACGCTGTCGACCATGATCCCGACAACCTGCTTGTCGGCTTCGATGATGACGATACGGGTGTTGTCGCTGATCTCGGCATTCATCAGGCCGAAGCGCTGACGGGTGTCGATCACGGTGACGACGTTGCCGCGCAGGTTGATGATGCCCAGCACGTAGCTCGGGGCACCCGGGACCGGGGCGATTTCGGTGTAGCGCAGGACTTCCTGGACGCGCATCACGTTGATGCCGTAGGTCTCGTTGTCCAGCTTGAAGGTGACCCATTGCAGGATCGGATCTTCGGAACCTTTTGCCGCCGTTGCCTTGTCATTCATACCCTGACCCCTCAAGAAACCGCCCTGGCGGTGTGTGTTCCGTGCAACGCCATCGAGTGACGTCGCCTGTTGTTTATTTGATGTTTGTCGGTTTGTGGTTCGGCTTGCTGCCGGACATGTGCTTTGCCCCGCCACTGGCGATCAACTCCGCCAGGGAGGCGACGTCGAGCAAGGCGCACATGTGTTCAATCACCGTGCCGGCGAGCCATGGCCGCTGACCCCGGTGACTTCTCCATTTGATTTCATTCGGGTCCAGTCGCAATGAGCGGCTGACCTGATGCACCGCCAGGCCCCATTCGTAGCCCTGGACCGAAATCACGTATTGCAGGCCCTGCTTGAAATCGTCGCGGTAACGGTCGGGCATGACCCAACGCGCGGTATCGAGCACCTTGAGGTTGCCGGCCTGGCTCGGCAGGATGCCCAGGAACCATTCCGGCTGGCCGAACAACGGCGTCAGCTCGTGACCGGCCAGGGAATAGATCGATCCCAGGCATACCAGCGGTACCGCCAGGGTCAAGCCGGCGACATCGAACAGCAGGCATTCGAAAGGCTCGGCGGCCCAGGACGGACGACCCTCGGTATCCACCGGTGGCGGCGTATTGCTCGGTGGCAGATGCACTTCGACGACGGGCGGTACCAGTACCTGAGGCTCCTCGATAACAGGAGTCTCCAGCACTTCGGCCTCTTTAATCGGCGCCACCAGGGTTTGCAATAACGGCGCAATGGTCGATACCGGTGCCAGAACGGGTTCCGGAGCATCGATCACGACGACGGAAGTCCTGGCCAAAGGCGCAGTCACCGCAGTGGCTGCCACCGCGATTTGCTGCGCATCCCGGGCCTGTTCTTCCAGCACGGCAGCCTGGAACTCGTCCAGCACGCCTTGCTCTTCGACGACGCTCAGCGCTTCGACAACCTCGGCCATCTCCTCGGTTGCGTCTTGCAGCAAGTTATCCAGATACGACTGCAACGCCAGTTGCGGGCGCGATGTTGTCTTTACCAGACGATTCATGAGCGCTCACCTGTAGGAGCGAGCTTGCTCGCGATGAACCTGAGAGCGCCACGGGGTGCCAGGTTTCCCGCGTCATCGTTGACGACCATCGCGAGCAGGCTCGCTCCTACAGGGATCGAGGTCATGTCACGCCACCTGCGCAACAAGTTGCGCCGCCAGCAGATGCTTGAGCAACGCACGGTAAGCGAGAACGCCACGGCTCTTGCCGTCGAACTGCGAAGGCGTCAGCCCGGCACGGCTGGCATCGCGCAGGCGCGTGTCCACCGGGATATAGCCTTGCCAGATTTCATCGGGGAACTTGTCGCGCAGCACGCGCAAGGTTCCGAGGGACGCCTGGGTGCGGCGGTCAAACAGGGTCGGCACGATGGTGAATGGCAATGCCTGTTTGCGCGAGCGGTTGATCATCGCCAGGGTGTTGACCATGCGCTCGAGGCCCTTGACCGCCAGGTGTTCGGTCTGCACCGGGATCACCAGTTGCTGGCTCGCCGCCAAGGCATTGACCATCAGCACGCCGAGCAAGGGCGGGCTATCGATCACGGCGTAATCGAAGTCCTGCCACAGTTGCGCCAGGCTCTTGGCAATCACCAGGCCCAGACCGCTCTGCCCCGGCGACTGGCGCTCGAGGGTGGCCAGCGCGGTGCTGGACGGCAACAGGGAAATGCGTTCGTCGCTGGTCGACAGCAACAGTTGGCCCGGCAGGCCTTGGGGCACGTTGCCCTTGTGCAGGAACAGATCGTAGTTGCTGTGTTCCAGGCTGTCGGGATCGTAGCCGAAGTAGCTGGTCATGGAGCCGTGGGGGTCGAGATCGACCACGACCACGCGCTTGCCCGCCTCGGCCAGCAACCCGGCTAAAGCGATGGAGGAAGTGGTTTTACCGACACCACCCTTTTGATTGGCGACTGCCCAGACTCTCATTCGGATTGTTCCTCCCGACCGAACGGATCGGCCGAGAAATAGCTCAACGTGTTAATGCGGGCGACGGAGAATTGACGGCGTTCTCTCGTACCGGCGACTTGACCGGGGTCGGTGCAGTTTGTGTGCCAGCACGCTTCAACGCGGCATCCGGTTGCGCATGGGCGGTTCCGGTACCGGTCAGGCTGCGACGAACATCGAGGTTGCGCGACACCACCAGCACCACGCGACGGTTGCGGGCGCGGCCTTCGGCGGTGGCGTTGTTGGCCACCGGCTGAAACTCGCCGTAGCCCACCGACGCCAGGCGACCGGGATTCACCCCTTGCATTGCCAGCATGCGCACGATGCTGGCCGAGCGCGCCGAGGACAGCTCCCAGTTGGTCGGGTACTGCGCAGTGCGGATCGGTTGATCGTCGGTGAAACCTTCGACATGGATCGGGTTGTCGAACGGCTTCAGGATCGCCGCGACCTTGTCGATGATGCTGAACGCGATGTCGCTGGGCATGGCATCGCCGCTGCCGAACAACAGGCTGGAATTGAGCTCGATCTCGACCCACAACTCATTGCCGCGCACGGTCATCTGGTTGGAGCTGATCAAGTCACCGAACGCCGCGCTGATGTCGTCGGCGATGCTCTTGAGCGGATCGCTGGCGCCGGAGACACCGGCATCGACCTGGTCACTGTCCTTGACCAGCGGCTTGGCCGGGGTCACGGTCTTCGGTCGCTCGTCACCGATGGGGATCGGCTTGAGCGCGCGATCGGAATCGGTGAAGACCCCGATCAGGGCTTCGGAAATGACCTTGTACTTGCCTTCGTTGATCGAAGAGATGGAGTACATCACCACGAAAAAGGCGAACAGCAAAGTGATGAAGTCCGCGTAGGACACCAGCCAGCGTTCGTGGTTGACGTGTTCTTCATGCTGGCGACGGCGAGCCATGAGCTTATTCCCTTAATCCATGAAGCCCTGAAGCTTCAACTCGATGGAGCGAGGGTTTTCACCTTCGGCGATCGACAGCAGTCCTTCCAGCAACATTTCGCGATAACGCGACTGGCGCAGTGCGATGGCTTTGAGTTTGGCGGCAATCGGCAGCAGCACCAGGTTGGCACTGGCCACGCCGTAGATGGTGGCGACGAAGGCCACGGCGATGCCGTTACCCAGTTGCGACGGATCACCCAGGTTGCCCATGACGTGAATCAGGCCCATCACCGCACCGATGATGCCGATGGTCGGCGCATAACCGCCCATGCTTTCGAAGACCTTGGCCGCTTCGATATCGCGGCTTTCCTGGGTGTAGAAATCCACTTCCAGAATGCTGCGGATCGCTTCCGGCTCGGCGCCGTCGACCAGCAGTTGCAGGCCTTTGCGAGCGTAATTGTCAGGCTCGGCGTCGGCGATGCCCTCAAGACCCAGCAGGCCTTCCTTGCGGGCGGTCAGGCTCCAGTTCACCACGCGATCGATGCCACCGGCCAGGTCGACGCGAGGCGGGAACAGGATCCAGGCGAGGATCTGCATGGCGCGCTTGAAGGCGCTCATCGGTGATTGCAGCAGCGCCGCGCCGATGGTGCCGCCGAGCACGATCAGCGCGGCCGGGCCGTTGGCCAGGGCGCCCAGATGACCGCCTTCAAGGTAATTGCCGCCGATGATGGCGACAAAGGCCATGATGATGCCGATCAGGCTTAGAACATCCATCAGATGCACGCCTCGACCAGGTGCTTGCCGATGTCGTCGAGGCTGTACACCGCGTCGGCGAGTTCAGCTTTGACGATGGCCATCGGCATGCCGTAGATCACGCAACTGGCTTCGTCCTGCGCCCAGATCGAACTGCCGCCCTGCTTGAGCAGGCGCGCGCCTTCACGGCCATCGGCGCCCATGCCGGTCAGGACGACCGCCAGAACTTTGTCACCGTAGGACTTGGCTGCCGAACCGAAGGTGATGTCCACGCACGGCTTGTAGTTGAGGCGCTCGTCACCCGGGAGGATTTTCACCGCGCCGCGACCATCGATCATCATCTGCTTGCCACCCGGCGCCAGCAGCGCCAGGCCCGGACGCAGGATGTCACCATCCTCGGCTTCCTTGACGCTGATGCGGCAGAGCTTGTCCAGGCGCTCGGCGAAGGCCTTGGTGAAGGCGGCCGGCATGTGTTGAACCAGCACGATCGGGGCCGGGAAGTTGGCCGGCAATTGGGTCAACACCCGTTGCAGGGCCACCGGGCCACCGGTGGACGTACCGATGGCCACCAGTTTGTAGTTTTTGCGTTTTGGCGCGGGCGACGACGTAGCGGGTGCATGCGTACGCACCGGGATCGGTGCCGGTGCCGGACGCGCGGGCGCGCTGCTGGTAAAACTGCCCACGCTGGAAGGCGCAGGCGTCGGCGCTGGCGCAGCGACGGGCGCCGGAGCGCTGTAGTGACTGACACGACGATTACTGCGCGAGATGCTGAGAATCTTCTCGCACAGCAGTTGCTTGACCTTCTCGGGGTTGCGCGAGATGTCTTCGAAATTCTTCGGCAGGAAGTCCACCGCACCGGCATCCAGCGCATCGAGGGTGACCCGGGCGCCTTCATGGGTCAGCGAGGAGAACATCAGGACCGGGGTCGGGCAGCGTTGCATGATGTGCCGCACGGCCGTGATGCCGTCCATCATCGGCATCTCGTAGTCCATGGTGATCACGTCGGGCTTGAGGGCCAGCGCCTGATCGATCGCCTCTTTGCCGTTGGTCGCCGTGCCGACGACCTGGATATTCGAATCCGCTGAAAGAATTTCCGAGACGCGGCGGCGGAAAAACCCCGAATCGTCCACCACCAGGACTTTGACTGCCATAAACACTCCATTAGATGGAGCGAGGCCAGGCGCCCCGCTCCACCAGAATCAAATACACCGTGTGGCGTAACGCTTGAGCATGCTCGGAACATCGAGAATCAGCGCGATGCGGCCGTCACCGGTGATGGTGGCGCCGGACATGCCCGGAGTTCCCTGGAGCATTTTGCCCAACGGCTTGATGACCACTTCTTCCTGGCCCACCAGTTGATCGACGACAAAGCCGATCCGCTGCGTGCCCACCGAAAGGATCACCACATGGCCCTCGCGCTGCTCTTCGTGAGCGGCGGAGCTGACCAGCCAGCGTTTGAGGTAGAACAATGGCAACGCCTTGTCCCGCACGATCACCACTTCCTGGCCGTCCACGACGTTGGTGGTCGACAGGTCGAGGTGGAAGATTTCGTTGACGTTCACCAGGGGGAACGCAAACGCCTGGTTGCCGAGCATGACCATCAGCGTCGGCATGATCGCCAGGGTCAGCGGCACCTTGATGACGATCTTCGAACCCTGGCCCTTGGCCGAGTAGATGTTGATCGAACCGTTGAGCTGGGAAATCTTGGTTTTCACCACGTCCATGCCCACGCCGCGACCCGACACGTCGGAGATCTCGGTCTTGGTCGAGAAACCCGGGGCGAAGATCAGGTTGTAGCACTCGGTGTCGCTCAGTCGATCGGCCGCGTCCTTGTCCATCACGCCGCGTTTCACCGCGATGGAACGCAGGACATTCGGGTCCATGCCTTTACCGTCATCGGAGATCGACAGCAGGATGTGATCGCCTTCCTGCTCGGCCGCCAGGATCACCTTGCCGCCACGGGCCTTGCCCGAGGCTTCGCGTTCTTCCGGTGATTCGATGCCGTGGTCGACGGCGTTGCGCACCAAGTGGACCAGCGGATCGGCCAGGGCCTCGACGAGGTTCTTGTCGAGGTCGGTTTCTTCGCCGACCAGTTCCAGGTTGATCTCTTTCTTGAGCTGGCGAGCCAGGTCGCGAACCAGGCGCGGGAAGCGCCCGAAGACTTTCTTGATCGGTTGCATCCGGGTCTTCATGACCGCGGTTTGCAGGTCGGCGGTGACCACGTCGAGGTTCGACACGGCCTTGGACATGGCTTCGTCGCCGCTGTTGAGACCCAGGCGGACCAGGCGGTTACGCACCAGCACCAGCTCGCCGACCATGTTCATGATCTCGTCCAGACGCGCGGTATCGACGCGTACGGTGGTCTCGGCTTCGCTCGCCGGTTTTTCTGCCGGTGGCGCGGCCGGGGCGCGGGCAGCAACCGGTGCGGCGGCTGCCCGCGCTTCGGCTGCCGGCGCTTCGGCTTTTGGCTCGGGGGCCTTGGCCACAGGTTTCGGCGCCGCCTTGGCTGCCGGTGCCGGTGCCGCAACAGCCGCGTTCGAACCGTTGGCCGCCGTCGCGGTGCCGACTTCGCTGAACTTGCCCTTGCCGTGCAATTCGTCGAGCAGCGCTTCGAACTCGTGATCGGAAATCAGATCGCTGCCAGCCGCCGCCGCGCTTGGGACAACAGGTGCAGGCACCGAAGCAATGGCCGACTCCAGCGCCTCGACAGCAAAGTTGCCCTTGCCATGCAACTGGTCGAGCAGTGCTTCAAATTCGTCGTCAGTAATATCGGAACTGTCGCCCGGCGCTTTCGGTGCTTCTGGCGCAGCCGGAGCCTGCGCAATCGCATCGACGGCAAACTGGCCTTTACCGTGCAACTGATCGAGCAACGACTCGAACTCGGCATCGGTGATTTCGTCGCTGGCAGCCGCATCGCTTGCGGGTGCCTCGCTTGCAGGTGCGTGGGCAACTGCCGGCGCCTCGGCCTGTGCCTTGACGGCATTGAGCGAGTCCAGCAATTGCTCGAATTCGTTATCGGTAATATCGCCTGAGTCGGCTTCAGCCACCGGCGCTTCAACCACGGCGGCAACAGGTGCAGCAACCTCTTCGTCAGCCGATTGCGGCTCGGCCAGACGGGCCAGCGCCGCCAGCAGTTCAGGTGTCGCCGCCGTGATCGGGCTGCGCTCGCGGACTTCGCTGAACATGCTGTTCACCGCGTCCAGCGCTTCGAGAACCACGTCCATCAATTCCGAGTCGACGCGACGCTCACCCTTGCGCAGGATGTCGAACACGTTCTCGGCGATGTGGCAGCACTCCACCAGCTCGTTGAGCTGGAGGAAGCCGGCGCCCCCTTTTACAGTGTGAAAACCGCGAAAAATTGCATTGAGCAAATCCGCATCATCCGGACGGCTTTCCAGCTCGACCAGTTGCTCGGACAGTTGCTCTAGAATCTCGCCGGCCTCAACCAGGAAATCCTGAAGGATCTCTTCATCGGCGCCGAAGCTCATCAGGGGGGTGCTCCTAAAGGTCTAAAAACCCAAAAAACCTGAAACTCTAAAATCCCAGGCTGGATAGCAAATCGTCCACATCGTCCTGACCGGACACAACGTCTTCTCTTTTATCGGCATGAATCTGCGGACCTTCACCCTGAGAGAGATGTTTTTGTGGATCTTTTTCAGCAAGCATCGCTTCACGGTCATGTTCGATGCCCGCAAAGCGGTCCACCTGACTGGCCATCAGCACGAGCTTGAGCAGGTTGCTTTCAACTTCGGTGACCAGTTGGGTCACACGCTTGATCACTTGCCCCGTGAGGTCCTGGTAATCCTGGGCGAGCAGGATGTCGTTCAGGTTGCCCGACACCGCGCGATTGTCCGTGCCGCTGCGCACCAGGAAGCCGTCGACCCGCCGGGCCAGTTCACGAAACTCTTCGGCACCGACTTCACGACGCATGAAGCGCCCCCAGTCCGTGCTCAAGGCCTGGGCTTCCTCCGCCAGGCTGTTGACCAGCGGCGTGGCATTTTCCACCAGATCCATGGTGCGGTTGGCCGCGGCCTCGGTCAGCTTGACCACATAACCCAGGCGCTCGGTGGCGTCGGTGATCTGCGACACTTCTTCGGCTTGCGGCATGTGCGGGTCAATCTGGAAATTGACGATCGCGCTATGCAGTTCGCGAGTGAGCTTGCCCACTTCCTGATACAGGCCGCGGTCACGGGTCTGGTTGAGCTCATGGATCAATTGCACCGCGTCGCCGAACTTGCCTTTTTCAAGGCTCTCGACCAATTCGACGGCGTGTTTTTTCAGGGTCGACTCAAAATCGCCCAATGAAGTTTCGTTATTGCCCATAGCTCCCCCGTGGCGCACTCATCAACCGATGCGTTCGAAAATCTTCTCGATTTTTTCTTTCAACGCCTGGGCCGTGAAGGGCTTGACCACATAGCCGTTAACGCCGGCCTGGGCCGCTTCGATGATCTGCTCACGCTTGGCTTCAGCGGTCACCATCAGCACCGGCAGGTGCTTGAGCTTTTCATCGGCACGCACGTGACGCAGCAGATCGATGCCGGTCATGCCCGGCATGTTCCAGTCCGTTACCAGAAAGTCGATGCTTCCGCTGTTGAGCACCGGAATGGCGGTAGTGCCATCGTCGGCCTCGACGGTGTTGGTGAACCCAAGGTCACGCAGCAGGTTCTTGATGATCCGCCGCATCGTTGAGAAGTCATCAACGATGAGGATTTTCATGTTCTTGTCCAATTCGACCTCCAAGCAGTCTTAAACGCGCCCAGCACCTGGACGCGCCATTTCAATCAATCCGGCAAAGCACTCAATGACTGTCTGGAGCACAACAGATCGGGACCGGCGCAGTTCAACACCACACCAGTCTCTTTCGCAGTGTCCCCACACTGCCTTCAGCGCGCTCGCCACTCCCCCAAACGCCCCCGCAAGCGGGCCGCGCACTGGCTGTGTAACTGGCTGACCCGAGATTCGCTGACCCCCAGGACCTCACCGATTTCCTTGAGGTTCAACTCTTCGTCGTAGTACAGCGCCAACACCAGTCGCTCACGCTCCGGCAAATTGGCAATCGCATCCGCCAGCGCAGCCTGGAAGCGTTCATCTTCCAGATCGCGTGACGGCTCGAGATGAGCACTCGCGCCATCCTCGTGCAGCCCTTCGTGCTCGCCGTCCTGCAACAGATCGTCGAAACTGAATAACCGGCTGCCCAGGGTGTCGTTCAAAATTCCGTAGTAATCGTCGAGACTCAATTGGAGTTCGGCCGCAACTTCGTGATCTTTAGCGTCACGGCCGGTTTTCGCTTCAATCGAGCGAATGGCGTCGCTGACCATGCGCGTATTGCGGTGAACCGAACGTGGCGCCCAGTCCCCCTTGCGCACTTCATCGAGCATGGCGCCGCGGATTCGAATGCCCGCGTACGTCTCGAAACTGGCGCCTTTGCTGGCGTCATATTTGGTCGACACCTCAAGCAGGCCGATCATCCCGGCCTGGATCAGGTCTTCGACCTGGACACTGGCCGGCAAACGCGCCAGCAAGTGGTAAGCAATGCGTTTAACCAGCGGCGCGTAACGCTCGATCAGCTCGTACTGCGCATCACGAGCCGATTTTTTGTAGAGGTTGTAACCGCTGGCTGTCATAGAACAGGTCCTGCTGTTTGCTGCACGAGACGCTCGACGAAAAACTCCAGGTGCCCGCGCGGGTTGGCAGGCAGCGGCCAGGTATCGACCTTCTGCGCGATGGCCTTGAACGCCAGCGAGCACTTGGAACGCGGGAAGGCCTCGTAGACGGCGCGCTGCTTCTGCACAGCCTTGCGCACGCTTTCGTCGTAGGGCACCGCGCCGACGTATTGTAGGGCGACGTCGAGAAAGCGATCCGTGACCTTGGTCAACTTGGCGAACAGGTTGCGCCCTTCCTGCGGGCTCTGGGCCATGTTGGCCAGGACGCGGAAGCGGTTCATGCCGTAGTCGCGATTGAGCAACTTGATCAAGGCGTAGGCATCGGTAATCGAGGTCGGCTCGTCGCACACCACCAGCAGTACTTCCTGGGCTGCGCGAACGAAGCTGACGACCGACTCACCAATGCCCGCAGCGGTGTCGATCACCAATACGTCGAGGTTGTCGCCGATATCACTGAAGGCCTGGATCAGGCCTGCGTGTTGCGCAGGGCTCAGATGCACCATGCTCTGTGTGCCGGATGCGGCCGGAACGATACGGATGCCGCCTGGCCCCTGCAGCAATACATCGCGCAGTTCGCAGCGGCCTTCGATCACGTCG
This sequence comes from Pseudomonas sp. GW456-E7, assembly GCF_059424105.1. NCBI lineage: Bacteria > Pseudomonadati > Pseudomonadota > Gammaproteobacteria > Pseudomonadales > Pseudomonadaceae > Pseudomonas > Pseudomonas sp. GW456-E7. The sequence goes on from NZ_JBWKZB010000002.1 coordinate 17,286, forward strand.
GCCAGGGTACGTTTGGGTGTCAGGCCCAGCCGAACGTCAACGTTCGCCAGTCCCAGGTCGGCGTCCAGCAGCATGACGCGCCGGCCAAGCTCAGCCAAAGCCAGGGACAAGTTCACTGACACGTTAGTTTTCCCGACGCCACCTTTGCCGCCGGTCACCGCGATCACCTGTACGGGATGCATGCTGCCCATGTTATTTCTTTACCTTGTCTTGCATAGACGGAGGCCACATTACTGGCTGCGCGTTCACAAACGGAACAATGCATGGCAGACCATCGATGTAGGTACAAAAACGATTCATTATTACCTCAGCCAACCTGCTTGGTCGGGCTGTGGTAGATGTCAGCGAACATGTCAGCCATGGCTTCTTCGCTGGGTTCTTCCTGCATTTGCACGCTGACGGCGCGACTGACCAACTGATGACGGCGCGGCAGATGGAGATCATCCGGAATCCGCGGGCCATCGGTCAGGTACGCCACTGGCAGCTCATGACTGATGGCCAGGCTCAACACCTCGCCCAGGCTTGCCGTTTCATCCAGTTTAGTCAGGATGCAGCCAGCAAGCCCGCAACGCTTGTAACTGTGATAAGCGGCGGTTAGAACCTGTTTCTGGCTGGTGGTTGCCAGGACCAGATAATTTTTTGAGCGGATGCCACGACCGGCCAGGCTTTCGAGCTGCATGCGCAGGGCCGGGTCGCTGGCCTGCAGGCCGGCGGTATCGATCAGCACCACGCGCTTGCGCAGCAATGGATCCAGCGCCTGCACCAGGGACTGGCCCGGATCGACGTGGGTCACCGGCACATTGAGAATGCGCCCCAGGGTCTTGAGTTGTTCCTGGGCACCGATGCGGAAGCTGTCCATGCTCACCAGCGCAATGTTCTGCGCGCCGTACTTGAGCACGTAACGGGCAGCCAGCTTGGCCAGGGTGGTGGTCTTGCCCATGCCGGCAGGGCCGACCATGGCGATGACTCCACCCTCTTCCAGCGGCTCGACGTCCGGGGTAACGATCATGCGCGCCAGGTGCGCCAGCAACATGCGCCAGGCCTGACGAGGCTCCTGGATTTCGCTGATCAGTGCCAGCAGGTCGCGCGACAGCGGGCCAGACAGGCCAATGCGTTGCAGGCGACGCCAGAGGTTGGCCTGGTCCGGACGGCTGCCTTGCAGCTGGTTCCAGGCCAGGGACCCGAGTTGTACTTCCATGAGTTCGCGCAGACTGTTGAGCTCGAAGCGCATCGAGTCGAACGCGCGCGGGTCCACGCCACCGGACGCTGGTACAGCAGCTGGTGCGGGGCGACGGGGTTCGGCGTAGGTCGGTTCGATCAGCGGCTCGGCGGCGGTCAACGGCAAGCCGGCGAACAGCTGGCGGTTGGTTGCATTGTCGCTCTCGCCATCGCTGCGCAGGCTCAATTCGGCCTGGGCGGTGACGATCCGCGACTGAGTCTTGCGCAGCTCGTCCTCGAGCTCCATGTTCGGGACACGCGGCGCCAGCGCCGACAACTTGTAATCCAGTGCAGCCGTCAGCTCGACGCCCCCGGCAATCCGGCGGTTGCCGATAATGGCTGCATCAGCGCCCAGCTCATCGCGAACCAGCTTCATGGCCTGACGCATATCGGCGGCGAAAAAACGCTTAACTTGCATAAACCACTACCTCAGCCGTTGGGCCCTACTGTCGCAACGATGGTCACTTGCTTGTTGTCAGGGATTTCCTGGTAAGCCAACACGTGCAAACCCGGGACTGCGAGCCGGCCGAATCGCGAGAGCATCGCGCGAACCGGACCGGCCACCAGCAGAATCACCGGCTGACCTTGCATCTCCTGGCGCTGCGCCGCGTCGATCAACGAACGTTGCAGCTTCTCAGCCATGCTTGGCTCCAGCAGAACACCCTCTTCCGAGCCTTGTCCTGCCTTTTGCAGACTATTGAGCAATATCTGTTCCAACCTTGGCTCCAGCGTGATAACTGGCAGCTCCGACTCAGTACCTACAATGCTTTGGACGATTGCACGGGAGACGCCAACCCGCACGGCAGCCACCAGCGCGGCGGTATCTTGACTCTTGGCGGCATTGTTGGCGATGGCCTCGGCAATGCTGCGGATATCGCGAACCGGCACTTGCTCGGCCAACAGCGCTTGCAGCACCTTGAGCAGCTGCGACAGTGAAACCACGCCCGGCACCAGCTCCTCAGCCAGCTTCGGCGAGCTTTTGGCCAGCAATTGCATGAGTTGCTGCACTTCTTCGTGACCGATCAGTTCACTGGAATGCTTGTAGAGTATCTGGTTCAAGTGGGTGGCCACCACTGTACTGGCATCGACCACCGTGTAACCAAGGGACTGCGCCTGGGCACGCTGGCTGATTTCGATCCAGACCGCCTCCAGGCCGAAAGCCGGATCTTTGGCGGTAATGCCGTTGAGCGTACCGTAGACCTGCCCCGGGTTGATCGCCAGCTCGCGATCCGGGTAAATCTCCGCCTCCGCCAGGATCACCCCCATCAGGGTCAGGCGATAGGCACTCGGCGCCAGGTCGAGGTTGTCGCGGATGTGCACGGTCGGCATCAGGAAGCCCAGATCCTGGGACAGCTTCTTGCGCACACCCTTGATCCGCGCCAGCAACTGGCCGCCCTGGTTGCGATCCACCAGCGGAATCAGGCGATAGCCCACTTCCAGGCCGATCATGTCGATGGGCGTCACGTCATCCCAGCCAAGCTCCTTGGTTTCCTGGGCGCGGGCCGGCGACGGCAGCAACTCCTGCTGGCGCTTGACCTCTTGCAGGGCCTGAACCTTGGCGACGTTCTGCTTTTTCCAGAACAGGTAGGCGCCACCGGCCGCCAGCGCCGCCATGGTCAGGAACGAGAAGTGCGGCATGCCGGGCACCAGGCCCATGACCGCCATCAAGCCTGCCGCCACCGCCAGCGCCTTGGGCGAGGCGAACATCTGGCGATTGATCTGTTTGCCCATGTCTTCCGAACCGGACGCACGGGTCACCATGATCGCCGCTGCTGTCGATAACAACAGTGATGGCAATTGCGCCACCAAACCGTCACCGATGGTCAACAGCGCATACACCTTGCCGGCATCACCGAAGGTCATGCCGTGCTGGAAGATACCGACCGCCATGCCGCCGATCAGGTTGATGAACAGGATCAACAGGCCGGCAATCGCGTCACCCCGGACGAATTTGCTGGCACCGTCCATGGATCCGTAGAACTCGGCTTCCTGGGCGACTTCCGAGCGGCGGGCCTTGGCCTGGGCCTGATCGATCAGGCCGGCGTTGAGGTCGGCGTCGATCGCCATTTGCTTGCCCGGCATCGCATCGAGGGTGAAACGCGCGCTCACCTCGGAAATCCGCCCCGCACCCTTGGTTACCACGACGAAGTTGATGATCATCAGGATCGCGAAGACCACGATACCGACCACGTAGTTACCGCCGATCACCACCTCGCCGAACGCCTGGATCACCTTGCCGGCGGCTGCGTGACCGTCCTGGCCGTGGAGCATCACCACCCGCGTGGAGGCCACGTTCAATGCCAGGCGCAACAGCGTCGCCACCAGCAGGATGGTCGGGAACACCGCGAAATCCAGCGGGCGCAAGGCGTAGACGCACACCAGCAGCACGACGATGGACAGGGCAATGTTAAAGGTGAAGAACACGTCCAGCAGGAACGGCGGCACCGGCAACATCATCATCGCCAGCATGACCAGCAACAACAGCGGCACGCCCAGATTGCCTCGACTGAGGTCGGCAATGTTGCTGCGGGCACTGTTGATTAACTGAGAGCGATCCACCGGTTTTCCCCGTTCCTTTAAAGCAAACTTTTGACGCCTGAAGCAGGCGCAGGGCGGCTACTGCAAGAAGCTTTCCAACTTTTGCAAAGGCTTGGAATAGAGGTTTTCGCTGGCAAAAAAGATCGCAGCCTTCGGCAGCTCCTACAGGTTCACGCCGATCTCATGTAGGAGCTGCCGAAGGCTGCGATCTTTTGATTTTCAGATCAGGAATCGCGGCGCAAATCCGGCGGAATCGGCAGGTCATCCTTGAGCGGATCAGGCCGCTTGCCCTTGCCCGCCCGGTACTGTCGAATCTGATAGACGTAGGCCAGTACCTGCGCGACCGCCAGATAGAGCCCGCCGGGGATTTCCTGCTCCAGCTCGGTGGAGTAGTAAATCGAGCGCGCCAGCGCCGGTGACTCCAGCAACAGGATCTCGTTGGCCGCGGCGATCTCGCGGATCTTCAGGGCCAGGAAGTCGGAGCCCTTGGCCAGCAATACCGGCGCACTGCCCTTCTCCGGGTCGTACTTGAGTGCCACGGCGTAGTGCGTCGGGTTGGTGATGACCACGTCGGCTTCGGGAATGGCGGCCATCATCCGCCGCTGGGACATCTCACGCTGCAGCTGTCGAATCCGCTGCTTGACCTCCGGCCGTCCCTCCTGGTCCTTGTGCTCGTCGCGCACTTCCTGCTTGGTCATCAGCAGTTTCTTGTGGCTTTCCCAGAGCTGCACCGGCACATCCACCGCTGCGATGAGGATCAGCCCGCACGCCATCCACAAGGTGCTCCAGCCCACCACTTGCAGGCTGTGGATGATTGCCATGTCCAGGGGTTCATGGGCGATACGCAGCAGGTCGTCGATGTCCGACGACAACACCGCCAGCGCCACGAACAGAATGATGATGAACTTGGCCAGGGCCTTGAGCAGTTCGACCAGCGACTTGGTCGAGAACATGCGCTTGAGGCCGGGACCGGGGTTCAAGCGGCTGAACTTGGGCGCCATTGAGCTAGCCGCGAACAGCCAGCCCCCCAGGGAAATCGGACCGATGATGGCGGCCAGCACCAAGGTGATCATCACCGGCTGGATCGACCACAGGGCAATTTGTCCCGAGCGCATCAGGTAGTTGGCCATTGAGCGCTGATCCAGAATCACTTCCCGCGGCAGCGAGAAGTTGATGCGCATCAGCTCCATCATGTCCTGCGCCATGGCGCCGCCAAAAATCAGCAGCGCCGAGGCACCGACCAGCATGATCGCCAGGGTGTTGAGCTCTTTGGACCGCGCTATCTCACCCTTTTCACGGGAGTCTTGCTTGCGCTTCTCCGTGGGGTCTTCTGTTTTGTCCTGACCGCTTTCGCTCTCAGCCATGACTCAGCTCGCCCTTGCCATATCGCGCAACAACTGCAAGGCCTCGTTGGCCAGCGGTTGATATTGATTGAGAATGTCCGCCAGCCCGACCCAGACGATAAACAGCCCCAGGACCAGGATCAGCGGGAAGCCGACCGAGAAAATATTGAGTTGCGGCGCCGCCCGGGTCATGACGCCAAACGCGATGTTAACCACCAGCAGCGCGGTGACCGCCGGCAACACCAGCAACAACGCCGAACCGAGCACCCAGCCGAGCTTGCCGGCCAGCTCCCAGTAATGGTTGACCATCAGGCCACCACCCACCGGCAACGTAGTGAAGCTTTCAGTGAGGACCTCGAACACCACCAGATGACCGTTCATGGACAGGAACAGCAGCGTCACCAGCATGGTGAAGAACTGCCCGATCACCGCCGTCGAGACACCGTTGGCCGGGTCGATCATCGAAGCGAAACCCATGCCCATCTGGATGGCGACAATCTGTCCGGCCACCACGAAGGCCTGGAAGAACAGCTGCAGGGAAAACCCCATCACCGCGCCGATGAGGATTTGCTCGGCGATCAGCAACAGCCCGCTCAGGTCCAGGGGATTGACCGGCGGCATCGGTGGCAGCCCCGGCGCGATGACCACGGTAATGGCCAGCGCGAAATACAGGCGGATGCGCCGAGGCAGCAGGGTCGTGCCAAATACCGGCATGACCATCAACAGGGAGCCGACGCGAAACAGCGGCAACATGAAGGTCGCCACCCAGGTGCTGATCTGCGTATCGGTCAGCGCAAGCAGCGACATGGTTTAGCCGATGACCTGAGGAATACTGCCGTACAGCTGCAGGATGTACTCCATGAAGGTCTGCACCAGCCACGGCCCGCCGACGATCAGCGTCACCAGCATCACCAACAGGCGCGGCAAAAAGCTCAGGGTCTGTTCGTTGATCTGGGTGGCGGCCTGGAACATCGCTACCAGCAGCCCCACCAGCAGGCTCGGAATCACCAGCACGGCAACCATCATGGTGGTCAACCACAGGGCTTCGCGGAAAATGTCTACGGCGACTTCAGGGGTCATGGCGATACACCACCAAAGCTGCTGGCCAGGGTGCCGATGATCAGCGCCCAGCCATCCACCAGCACGAACAACATGATCTTGAACGGCAGGGAAATGATCAGCGGCGAGAGCATCATCATACCCATGGCCATCAGCACACTGGCCACGACCAGGTCGATGATCAGGAACGGAATGAAGATCATGAAGCCGATCTGGAACGCCGTTTTCAGCTCGGAGGTCACGAAGGCCGGTACCAGGATGGTCAACGGTGCCTGATCCGGTGTCGCGATGTCAGTGCGCTTGGACAGGCGCATGAACAGCTCCAGGTCGCTGGTGCGGGTCTGGGCGAGCATGAAACTCTTGATCGGCACCTGCGCCTTGGCGACCGCATCCTGGGCTGTCAGTTTTTCTGCCAGATAGGGTTGCAAGGCGTCCTGGTTCACCCGGTCGAACACCGGCGCCATGATGAACAAGGTCAGGAACAGCGCCATGCCGGTGAGGATCTGGTTCGACGGCGTCTGCTGCAGGCCCAGGGCCTGGCGCAGGATCGAGAAGACAATGATGATCCGGGTGAAGCTGGTCATCAGCATGACAAACGCCGGGATAAAACTCAGCGCAGTCATGATCAGCAGGATTTGCAGGCTGACCGAGTATTCCTGCGCACCCTGCGCATTGGTGCCCAGGGTGATGGCCGGGATCGACAGCGGATCGGCGGCGAATGCCAATGGCGCGGCCAGCATCAGGGCCAGCGTCAAGACGATGCGTAGCGCACCCATTACTTCTTATCCTTCTGATCTTTACCCAGCATCTCCAGCAGGCGCTGCGCAAACTCCGGCGTCGGCTTCTCGGTGCTCGGCACCTGCACCGGCTCCTTGAGGACGTGCAGCGCAGTGATGCTGCCAGGGCTCAGGCCGAGCAGAATCTGCTCGCTGCCGACCTGTACCAGCATCAGACGGTCGCGCGGCCCCAGCGCGCGGGAGCCGACAATCTCGATCACCTGCCCCTTGCCGGCCGGACCGGCCTGCTGGACCCGACGCAACAACCAGGCGAGGAAAAAGATCAGCCCGAGCACCAGCAGCAGGCCGAACACCAGTTGCGTCAGTTGCCCAGCCACACCACTGCTCACCGCTGGCGCAGCAGCCGTGGTCGCCGTAGCGACCGGCTCGGCCGCCAGCACGTCAAACGGCATGGCCAATACAAACCAGAGAAGCTTTTTCACTCAGCGCAGCTTCTTGATGCGTTCGCTTGGGCTGATCACGTCCGTCAGGCGGATGCCGAACTTCTCGTTGACCACCACCACTTCGCCGTGGGCGATGAGCGTGCCGTTGACCAGCACGTCCAGCGGCTCGCCGGCCAGGCGATCCAGCTCGATCACCGAACCCTGGTTCAGTTGCAGCAGGTTGCGGATGTTGATGTCGGTGCTGCCCACTTCCATGGAAATCGACACCGGGATATCGAGGATAACGTCCAGGTTCGGGCCTTCGAGGCTCACCGGATCGTTGTTTTTCGGCACGCTGCCGAACTCTTCCATTGGCAGGCGGTTGGACGCGGAGTTGCCGGAATCGGCGGCAAGCAATGCGTCGATGTCGGCCTGCCCGGCATCACCGGTTTCTTCCAGGGCCGCGGCCCACTCATCGGCCAGGGCCTGGTCGTCTTGCGTGTTCATAATGTCAGTGTCCTCGGCGAGCAAAAGTTCAGAATTCGGTTAATCGCGAATGGGTAGGAGCGCCGGTCAACGGCGCTCGATCGGCTCGATCACTTGCAACGCCAGGTTGCCCTTGTGCGAGCCCATCTTGACCTTGAAGGCCGGCACGCCGTTGGCGCGCATGATCATTTCTTCCGGCATGTCGACCGGGATCACATCCCCCGGCTGCATGTGCAGGATGTCGCGCAGGCGCAACTGACGACGGGCCACCGTCGCGCCGATCGGCACGTCGACGTCCAGCACGTCCTGGCGTAGGGCGTTGACCCAGCGCTCGTCCTGATCGTCGAGGTCCGACTGGAAGCCGGCGTCGAGCATCTCGCGCACCGGCTCGATCATCGAGTACGGCATGGTCACGTGCAGGTCGCCGCCACCGCCATCGAGTTCGATGTGGAAGGTCGACACCACAATGGCTTCGCTCGGGCCGACGATGTTGGCCATGGCCGGGTTCACTTCGGAGTTGATGTACTCGAAGTTGACTTCCATGATCGCCTGCCAGGCTTCCTTCAGGTCGACGAACGCCTGCTCCAGCACCATGCGCACCACACGCAGTTCGGTCGGGGTGAATTCACGCCCTTCGATCTTGGCGTGCCGGCCGTCGCCACCGAAGAAGTTGTCCACCAGCTTGAACACCAGCTTGGCGTCGAGGATGAACAGCGCGGTGCCGCGCAGGGGTTTGATCTTGACCAGGTTGAGACTGGTCGGCACGTACAGCGAGTGCACGTATTCGCCGAACTTCATCACCTGCACGCCGCCCACCGCTACGTCTGCCGAACGACGCAGCATGTTGAACATGCTGATGCGGGTATAACGGGCGAAACGCTCGTTGATCATTTCCAGGGTCGGCATGCGTCCACGGACGATGCGATCCTGGCTGGTCAGGTCGTAGCTTTTGACGCTGCCGGGTTCGGCAGCGTTTTCGGTCTGTACCAGACCATCGTCGACGCCATGCAACAGCGCGTCGATCTCATCCTGGGACAGCAGGTCCTGCACGGCCATGTCGTGTTCCTACTGCAGTACGAAATTAGTGAAAAGCAACTGTTCGATCACCACTTTGCCGAGCTCTTTCTGCGCCACTTCCTGGACGCTGGCGGTAGCCTTCTGCCGCAGCATTTCCTGGCCGACCGGCGACGCGAGGGTCGCAAAGTCCTGCCCGGAGAACAGCATGACCAGGTTGTTGCGGATCACCGGCATGTGGACCTTGAGCGCTTCCAGATCCGCCTGGTTGCGCGCGAGCATGGTGATGCTCACCTGCATGTAGCGCTGGCGGCCGTTCTGGTTGAAGTTGGCCACGAAAGCTGGCGCCATCGGCTCGAAAATCGCTGGCTGTTTGCCGACGGGAGCGGTTTGCGCTACGTCGGCGGCAGGCTTGCTCTGAGTGCTGTGCATGAAGTACCAGGTCGCGCCCACGGACACACCGATCGCCAGCAGCAGGGCCACCACGATCAGGATGATCAGCTTGAGTTTGCCTTTGGATGCGGGGTCTTTTACTGCTGCGTCGCTCTTCGCCATGCCAATAATCCGTCACTATTCGGGGTTTCACAGTTGCACGGCAAGGCAAGAGCAAGTGTTATGCCAGAACGGTTGGAGGGGAAATGGGCTGCGGCTGGTTGAAGCCGGAAATCAAAAGATCGCAGCCTTCAGCAGCTCCTACATTGGAATGTGTGCATCCTGTAGGAGCTGCCGAAGGCTGCGATCTTTTAAAGGACGCCGCGAATGATCAGGCGTAATAATCGACAGCGCTTGAACCAATAACGCTGGTCACGCTGGCAGCCACTTCAGCGACGCCCGCGGTCAGGTCATCATCCATGGAATCGATACGGCCGCCACTGGCGCGGGTCCCTCCGGCCTGGCTTTGCCGGGCTTGTTCCTGCCCTTGTTGCGAACCACGGGACTGGTCCGAAACGTTGACATCGACCTGCCCCATGCCCTGCTGCGCAAACATGTCGCGCAAGCGATGGACCTGGCTGTCCAGCGCCTCACGGACGCCCGGATGCGCACTCATGAACGTGACCTGGGTCTGCTGATCGGGAACCATATTCACCCGAATGTCCAGACGCCCCAGTTCAGCGGGTTGCAACTGGATGTCCGCAGCCTTGAGGTTGGCGCTGGACAGGTACATGACCCGGTTCACCACCTCTTCAGTCCAGCCGCTCTGGTGCATGGCGATCGGCTGGTTCACCGGCAAGGCATTGGCTGTCTTCGGTGTGGCCGCCTGGGTCAGCGCGGCCAGACGGTTGGCGAAATCATCGACACGGGTGTCGCTGCCGGCAGACTCGAGATCCTTCAGACCGTCATCGATCAAGCCGCTGAAAGCCTTGTCGTCACCGTTGCCGGTACTGTCCTTGTCGGCCTGAACGTCCAGCATGGTCGCCACGCCGGCGGCAAAGTTCTGCGCCGACGTCAGCTCACCGTCAGCCTGGGCTTGCGCCTGTGTCGGTGCGGCCTTTGGCTGCGCCTGACTGGAAGCCGACACGTGACCGCTCTGCTCCATCGCCAGGCGTAACGCCGGCAGGGCGTCGAGTGGATCGGCCTCGGGATCGAAGTCGCCGTCAGCGCTGGTCGACGCCAGAACGCTTGTAGCCGCAATCGCCGCAGCAACCGGCGCTTCAACCGTTGGCGGCACCGCATCGGCTACGGCAGGCGCTGCTGGCGTTGCTGGTGCTGACACCACGGGCTGTATGGCTTGCTGCAGTGCAGGATCAAGCGCCGGATCGACCGGCGCGGCATCGACGACCAGAGCCGGGTCGGCCTTTGCCGCATCATCGCCGGCGGTCTTGTCGTCAGCCTGCACCGATGGGTCGGCAGGCAAGGATTTGCCGCCATCGGCAACCACCGGTTCCCCGGCGGCAGACTTGTCGTCGCCAGCGTCTTTCTTTGCGCCGACACCGGAGGTTTTCTCACGATCAGGTTTGATCGGAGCATCTGCCGACGCAGTGGGCTTGCTTTGCGCTTGATTGGCGTAGACATGGGCAAAGCTTGCGGCCTTGTCCCCGGGCTCTGCGGCCACTGCCGGAGGATTGGCGGAGGTCGCCTGAGTCTTGGCCTGCCTGGAGGCCTGAAGCAGAATATTGGGGGTTACGGACATGAAACGGTCTCCGCTGCACAGGGCTCGTAAGTACAGTTGGGTTAGATAACTGCAAAGGTCGAGCCAGTTTCACTCGATAGAGACCAAAAGCAGCGTTTGCTCAGATTTTCGCCGGGCAACGCTGTCGCTCAGCTTCGTACAGAGGGCGGATACCGGCGAACTCGCGGTCGATTTTGCCGACCAGTTCCAGAACGGCCGCGCTTGGCAAACTGGCGGCCTGCTGCTCAAGCTGGTGGCAGAGTTCGGTCAGCCGCAGGGCCCCCATATTACTGCTGCTGCCCTTGAAGCTATGGGCGGTTTCAACGAGCAGTGCGGCACTGTCAGCCGCTTTCAAGACTTTCAGGCGCTCTTCGGAGTCCGCAAGAAAGATATCCAGCAGATCCGGATACCCCTCTTCCATCACTTCCCGCAACGCACTCAGCACGTTGCGATCCACATGTGTGTCGTCGTCCACTTGCTCACTCCTTGATCAAGAATGCGCGGATTATGCCAGAGCCTCCCAGATAAACTCCACGCGTGCACTTCGACCATTGTCGGTCCAGCAGGCATTACGCCCCAACTGGCGGATCAGACTGATCCCGCGTCCCGACAGGCGGATGGCGTCCAAAGGCCTTTCCATCACCCGCTCGACATCGAACCCTTCGCCGCTGTCTTCGACCTGAATCGTCAGGCAACCGCCGTCGTCTGTCGGCGCCACCTGCAAATGGACCCGCACATAGCCTTCCTGCAGCTCGCCGAGCCGGGCATTGCGCTCTTGATAATATCGCGCAAAACCCGAGGCATTGCGCTTGAGGCTCGAATCCAGCCCCAGCACGCCATGCTCCAGCGCATTGGAATAAAGCTCCGCCAACACACTGTAGAGCGCACCGCTCTGAGCCCGAAGGCCATGCACCTCAAGCAGCAACTGCAACAGATAGGGCAAGGGGTTGAATCGCTTGAGCGTAGCGGCGCGGAACTCGAAGCTCACCGACCAGTCCAGCGGACACGACTGGCCGCTGTCGGAGTAGACCAATGCCGGTGGCGTGACCTGCTCCGGCTCCAGCAGGCTGATTTCGACCATGCTGACATCGTCGCGCGCTTCACCACCGAAATCGCGCAGCGCCTGCTCGATCTCTTCGAACAGCGCATCCGGCTGACGATTGGCGGCGAACACCTGCTGCAATCGTTGCACGCCAAACAACTGTTCATTGGCGCCGCAGGTGTCGATCACCCCATCGGACAGGAGGAACACCCGGTCCCCGAGCGCCATGGGAAACACTTCGGTGCGCTCATCGAAGGATTCCGGGCTCAGCACCCCCAAAGGCAGGTGCCGCGCCGGCAGAGGGGTGCGCTCGCCACTGGCAATGCGATGCAGGTAACCGTCGGGCATTCCACCGTTCCAGACCTCCACCGCACGACGCTGAAAACTCAGGCACAGCATCGTGGCGCAGCAGAACATGTCCACCGGCAGGATGCGCTTGAGCTTGGCATTCATTTCACGCAGGATTTGCGCCAGGCCATAGCCCTTGGCGGTCATCCCGTAGAAGACTTCGGCCAGGGGCATGGCGCCCACGGCCGCCGGCAGACCGTGGCCGGTGAAGTCGCCCAGCAATATGTGCATGTCTCCGGCCGGGGTGAACGCGGCCAGCAACAGGTCGCCGTTGAACAGCGCATAGGGTGATTGCAGATAACGGATATTCGGCGCGGCGTTCAGGCAGCCGGCGTGCGCCACCTTGTCGAAAACAGCCTTGGCCACGCGCTGCTCGTTGAGCAGGTAGTCGTGGTGCCGGGCGATCTGGTCACGCTGCTGCAGAACGGTGTCCTGCAAGCGCCGCAAGCGATCCATCGCCTTGATCTTGGCCGCGAGAATCACCTGGTTATAGGGCTTCGCCAGAAAGTCGTCACCGCCGACCTCCAGGCAACGGGCCAGCGCCTCGCTTTCGGACAAGGACGTGAGGAAGATGATCGGCACCAGGGTTTCCCCGGCCAGGGCCTTGATCTGCCGGGCCGCCTCGAAGCCGTCCATGACCGGCATCATCGCATCCATCAACACCAGGTGCGGTTGTTGCTGGCGAAACGCGTCGACCGCTTCGGCGCCGTTGGCCGCCGTCAGCACTTCGTGCCCCTGGCGGCGCAGGATGCTCGCCAACAGCAGGCGATCGGCGGCGCTGTCCTCGGCAATCAGGATCGTCAGCGGCTCCAGTGGCTGCATGGCAATCAACTGATGTCGAACAGTTTGTCGAAGTTGGAGATGGCGAGGATTTTGCGCACGTCGGTACTGCTGTTGACCACGCGGATGTCGGAGTCATCGCCACCGGCGTGATCGCGCAGCAAAAGCAGCATGCCCAGGGCCGAGCTGTCGAGGTAAGTGGCGTCTTTCAGGTCGACCACAACCGCCGATAGCTGTTTATCTTCGTAGGACTGACGAAATTCCTGATGTTTGGCGAAATCGAAACGCCCCTTGACCGAGATCGTCAGCTTTTGCCCATCGGGTGAGACTTCTGTAACAACTGGCATGTCATGGCTTCCTTGTCATTTGTAAACCTGCTTGTACAAGGTTTAGCAGTTGGTAGAGGTTGGGGCAAGGCTGGAAACGGCGCAAATCCTGTGGGAGCGTGGCTTGCCCGCGATGAACGATAACGCGGCCCACCCGATTCAATACTGATCCTGCCGCGGCAAGCGCTGGGATAATTCGTCCAACAACTTTTGCTCGCGCCGGTCTTCGAGCGCCCGCGCCTCATCGGCATAGCGCTGAACCAGCTTGCGCAGGCCTTCGACCCGGGCAAATGCCTGCTGCCAGGTTTCCCGGGCCTTGTTCAGGTTATTTTGATGCCAGGCCAGGCTTTGGCGCTGCTGGTCGATGGCCGTGCCCAGCTGCGCGAGAAAGCCCTGATAACCCAGCAGCCATTGACCCGAGACACCGCCGCTGCCGCGTACGATCCATTGCTCCTGATAGTCGAGGCGGAAGGCTTCGAGGTCCGCGAGCTTGCTTTCCGCCAGGCGAACCTGCCCTTGAAAGTGCCCCAGGCGCTGGACCGCGGTTTTCTCGGCCTTTTCGGCCATTTCCACCACCGGCGCCAACCTGCCTGCCCGACTCTGGGCCATGACCGCTTACCCGCCCGCCGCGGGCGCGAAGATCGAGGCGAGATACGCTTCGCTTTCACCCAGGCTGATGCTGTCGTTGAGGCCCTGGCGCAGGTATTTGACCAGTTGCGGTTGCAGGGAAATCGCCAGGTCGGTCTCGCGATCGCCGCCGGCGACATAGGCGCCGACGCTGATCAGGTCGCGACTCTGTTGATAACGCGACCACAGCTGCTTGAAATATTGCGCACGAGCCATGTGCTCCGGCGACACCACCGCCGGCATGACCCGGCTGATGGACGCTTCGATATCGATGGCCGGGTAATGCCCTTCCTCGGCCAGGCGCCGGGAGAGCACGATGTGCCCGTCGAGTACACCCCGTGCCGAGTCGGCAATCGGGTCCTGCTGGTCGTCGCCTTCGGACAGCACGGTGTAGAACGCAGTGATCGAACCGCCGCCCTTCTCCGCGTTGCCGGCCCGCTCCACCAGTTTCGGCAGTTTGGCGAACACCGATGGCGGATAGCCCTTGGTCGCCGGTGGCTCGCCGATGGCCAGGGCGATTTCCCGCTGGGCCTGGGCGAAACGGGTCAGGGAATCCATGAGCAACAGGACATTCTTGCCCTTGTCGCGGAAATATTCGGCGATGCGCGTGCAGTACATGGCGGCGCGCAGTCGCATCAGCGGCGCATCGTCCGCCGGGGACGCCACCACCACTGAACGCTTGAGTCCTTCTTCTCCGAGGATGTGCTCGATGAACTCCTTGACCTCACGCCCCCGCTCACCGATCAGACCGACGACGATAATGTCAGCCTCGGTAAAGCGCGTCATCATCCCCAGCAACACCGATTTACCGACACCGGTACCGGCAAACAGGCCGAGCCGCTGGCCGCGGCCGACCGTCAACATGCCGTTGATGCAACGGATGCCCACGTCCAGCGGTTCACTGATGGGTTCGCGCTTGAGCGGGTTGATGGTCGGGCCGTCCATCGGCACCCAGTCTTCGGCCTTCATCCCGCCCTTGCCGTCCAGTGCGCGACCGGCACCGTCGAGCACTCTTCCGAGCATGCTCATGCCCATGGGCAGGCGACCGGTATCCGCCAATGGCACCACTCGGGCGCCGGGTGCGATGCCGGCGACACTGCCGACCGGCATCAGAAAGACTTTGCTGCCAGAGAAGCCCATGACCTCGGCTTCCACTTGCACCGGGTGATAGCTGTCGTCATTGATGACCATGCAGCGGCTGCCCATGGCGGCGCGCAGTCCTTCGGCTTCGAGGGTCAGGCCGACCATGCGCAGCAGGCGGCCTTCGAGGATCTGTGCGCCCTCCAGTCCCGTGGCCTCGGCGTAGCTGCCCAGGCGTTTGGCGAAGCTGGTGCGTTCAAGGCGCATCAGGTGCATCCGGCTCTGGCGCGGCAGCAGGCTTGCTGTCGACCGGCAGTTCCAGGCTCAGGTCAGGCGCGGCCGGGTGCAGGGCCTGCTCGTGCAACTGGTCGAACAGCTTGTCCATCACCCGCGCGATGCGGGTTTCCACCGTGGCGTCGATACGGCTGTGTTCTGTCTCGACCCGGCAACCGCCAGGCAACAACGACTCGTCTTCGACGATGCGCCAGGTTTCTTCATGGCGTTCGCGCAAGGCTTTGACCTGTTCGAAATCCTGCGGATTGATGTACAGCCGCACGTTGCCCACGCCCAACGGCAGGAGCTTCAGCGCATCGCGCATGACGTGTTCGATCTGCGTCGAGTCGATGGCCAGTTCGCGCTGGATCACCTGTCTGGTGATGTGCTGCACGAGGTCGACCAGGGACTTTTCGATCTGGGTGTCCTGTTCGGCGATGGGCTCGAACAGGTGCGTCATCAATTGCTCCAGCGCCGCGATCTTGGCGGTCAGGGCCACTTCGGCTTCCTGGCGGACCTTGAGCGTGGTGCTGTGGAAACCTTCCTTCTCACCCACCGCGAAACCTTCGTTGTAGGCTTCCTGGCGAATGCTTTCGAGTTCTTCGAGGGTCAGTGGCTGGACTTCCTCCAGCGGCACTTCCTCCATTTCCGGCGGCTCGGGTTCAGGCTCAGGTTCCGGCTCGGGTTCCGGCGGGTCGAAACTGGGCAGCGCCCAGGTATCGAAGCCACTGACATCCCTGGCCCGGATCAGGTCAGTGGGTGCATCATCATTCTTGACCATGGTGTTAGATCATTTCCTCGCCGCCCTTGCCGCCGAGAACGATTTCTCCGGCTTCGGCCATACGGCGGGCGATGGTGAGGATTTCCTTCTGCGCCGTTTCCACGTCGCTGACGCGTACCGGGCCCTTGGCTTCCAGGTCGTCGCGCAACAGTTCGGCGGCACGCTTGGACATGTTCTTGAAGATCTTCTCCTTGACGCCTTCGTCCGAACCCTTGAGGGCCAGCACCAGTACATCGGAGGACACCTCGCGCAGCAGCGCCTGGATGCCGCGGTCGTCGACATCGGCCAGGTTGTTGAACACGAACATGAGGTCTTCGATCTGACCGGACAGGTCTTCGTCGACTTCGCGGATCGAATCCATGAGCTGGCCTTCGATCGAGCTGTCGAGGAAGTTCATGATGTCCGCCGCCCGCTTGATGCCACCCAGGGTGGTGCGCGAGGCATTCGAGTTGCCGGAGAACTGCTTCTCGAGAATCTGGTTGAGTTCTTTCAGGGCCGCCGGTTGCACGGTGTTCAGCGAGGACACGCGCAGGATGATGTCCAGTCGCACCTTGTGGTCGAAGTTGCCGAGCACTTCACCGGCCTGGTCCGGATCGAGATAGGCCACCACGATTGCCTGGATCTGCGGGTGCTCATAACGGATCACGTCGGCGACGGCGCGCGGCTCCATCCACTTCAGGCTGTCGAGGCCGCTGGTGTTGCCACCGAGCAGGATGCGGTCGATCAGGCCGTTGGCCTTGTCTTCGCCCAGGGCCTGGGTGAGCATTTTGCGCACATAGTCGTCGGAGCCGACGCCCAGGCTGGTCTGGTCGCCGACGATATCGACGAACTCGCTCATCACCTGCTCGACCTGCTCGCGGTGCACATTACCCATCTGGGCCATGGCCACGCCCACGCGCTGAACCTCTTTGGGGCCCATGTGACGCAGCACCTGGGCCGCGTCGGTGGAGCCCAGGGACAGCAACAGGATTGCGGCTTTGTCGACCTTGGACAGTTTGGCGGCAACGGCTCGGTTATCACTCATCTGCGTTAATCCACTCTTTCACGACCTGGGCCACACGACCCGGATCTTCGGCCACCAGACTCTTGATTGCGTTCAACTGAGCGTCATAACCCTCGCTCGGGCTCGGCAGCAGAATGCTGGTCGGGCCACCGAGGCTGACACGGTCGTTGGCCAGTTCGCCATCCAGACCACCCATGCCGCCCAATTCGACGTCGCTGCCGATACCGACCAGTTGCTTGCCTTTGCCACCACCGGTGATGTTGTTGAGCACCGGACGCAGCACACCGAACACCAGCACCAGAATGAACAGAACACCCAGCACTTGCTTGACGATGTCCCAGAACCACGGCTGGGAGTAGAACGGAATATCGGCAATCACCTCACCGCGCTCGGAGGAGAACGGCATGTTGATCACGCTGACACTGTCACCCCGGCTGGCATCGAAGCCGACCGCGTCCTGCACCAGGCGGGTGAAGCGCGCCAATTCATCGGCGGTCCACGGCGCACGGGTGGTTTCGCCGTTGGCCGGGTTGATCTTGACCTGATCATCGACCACCACCGACACCGACAGGCGATTCAACCGGCCCTGCTGTTGTTTGGTATGGCTGATGGAACGGTCGAGTTCGAAGTTCCTGGTCGATTGCTGACGCTTGTCCGCCGGGTACGGGGCGAGCATCGGCTGGCCGGTGGCCGGGTCCATGATTTGCTGGCCATTGGCATCAACCAGTGGCTGGCCTGGCTGCACCATGCCAGCTGCACCCGGCGTGCCGCCCGTGGTTTGCGGCGCGGAGGCCGGCGATGGCGGCTGGTTGCTCAAGGCACCCGGCACGCCTTGCGGACCGTTGCTGGCGGTACGTTGTTCGTTCACCGACTGCTCGCTGCGCAATGCCGGTTGATCCGGATTGAACTGCTCGGAAGTCGACTCGACCGCACTGAAGTCCACGTCGGCGGACACTTCGGCTTTGTAGCGATCGTTACCCAGCACCGGCTGCAGGATGTTGTGCACGCGCTGGGTGAGCATGCTTTCCATGCGGCGGCTGTAGTCGAACTGCTTGCCGGCCATGGTCAGCTCGGAGTTCTCCGCCTGATCCGAGAGCAGGTTGCCCTTCTGGTCGACGACGGTGATCTGCGACTTGCTGAGTTCGGGAACACTGGTCGCCACCAGGTTGATGATCGCCACGACCTGGCCTGGCTCGAGGGAGCGACCGGAATAGAGTTCAACCAACACCGAAGCGCTCGGCTTGCGCTCGTCGCGCACGAACACCGAACTCTTCGGGATCGCCAGGTGCACGCGGGCACCCTTGACGTTGTTCAGGCTGGAAATGGTGCGGGCCAGTTCGCCTTCGAGGCCACGACGATAGCGGGTCGCTTCCATGAACTGGCTGGTGCCCAGCCCCTGTTCCTTGTCGAGGATTTCAAAACCGATGTTGCCGTCGCTGGGAGTGACACCAGCGCCCGCGAGCTTGAGCCGCGCACGGGACAGGTCATCGGCCTTGACCAGCAAGGCACCGGAATTGGGTTCGACGGTATACGGAATATCGGCGGAGGCCAGGGTATCCATGACCTGCTTGGCGTCCATACCGGCAAGGCTGCCGTACAGAGGCCGGTAGTCCGGCTGTTGAGACCACAACACCACGGCAAAACCAATCGCCACGCTCGCCGCCAGACCGACCAACAGGCCCACCTGACGCAACATGGTCATCTCGGAGAGGTTTTCCAGGAAGGACAACCCGAACAGCGGCGGTTTGCCGTCTATTGGAGTGGCCTTGGCCGGAACATTATCGGCGACTGCTTCTGCCATGACTCAATCTCGTCCTTTAAACCGGCATCTGCATGATGTCTTGGTAGGCCTGTACCAGCTTGTTGCGCACCTGGGTCAACGCCTGGAATGACACACTGGCCTTCTGCGAGGAAATCATCACGTCTGTCAGGTCGACGCCGCTTTTACCGATTTCGAAGGCGCTGGCCAACTGAGTGGAAGCCTGTTGGGTGTCGTTCACTTTATTGACGGCCTGACCGAGCATGTCGGAAAAGCTGCTGCCCGCCACTTCAGGGACGGCAGTCGATTTCGGCGCAGACATGGCATCCATTTGCATGGCGCGCATATCCAGCATCAACCGATTGAATTCAATACCTTGGCTCATGGTCTCTCTCTTTGACGACCCGCAATTTTTTGACACTCACTCGGCGGGTTATGAGGTGTTAGCAACAAGGGTGCCAGCTCCGTGGCCACGCGGAACAAAACGCCTTCATCAGCTCGCGATCTTCTGTAGGAGCGAGCTCGCTCGCGATGGACCCGAGAACAACGTGTTTATCCTGAAACCCCGCGTCATCGTTAACGACCATCGCGAGCAGGCTCGCTCCTACAGGGCCCAGGCGCGGGCTAGCGGTCAGGTGGCGAATAAATACGCTTCCACATCCATGCCGGCATCGCGCATCTGCGCCAGCTTGTAGCGCAGGGTTCGCGGGCTGATCCCCAGGCGCTCGGCCGCCTCTTTGCGCCGACCGCGCTCGGCGCGCAGGGTATCGATGATCATCTGGAACTCCCGGCGACGCAGGTCATCACCCAACGCACCGGCCGACTCGGACTCGACCTCCACAGGCCGCACCGGAACCGACACAGACAACGGAGCGCAGGCCACCGGCCCGTCCAGGCAGAAGTCCTGCGGCTGGATCAGACCGCCCTGTTGCAAAATCAGCGCGCGCTGAATCGCGTTATCCAGTTCACGCACATTGCCTGGCCACGGATAACCGATCAGGCACGCCTGAGCCTCGGGCGACAGCCTGGCAGCCGAATGCTTCATCTTATTGACGTGCTTGGCCAACAGGCGCTCGGCTAACGGCAGAATGTCAGCGGTACGCTCGCGCAGCGGACGCCAGGCCAGCGGAAACACCGACAGGCGATAATAGAGGTCTTCGCGAAAGCGCCCTGCCGCCACTTCACCCGCCAGGTCGCGATTGGTGGTTGCGACCACGCGAATATCCAGCGCGATCGGTTTGCGCGCACCAACCCTCTCGACCTCGCGCTCCTGCAGCACGCGCAGCAATTTGGCCTGGAGTCCCAGGGGCATCTCGGAAATTTCGTCGAGCAGCAGGGTGCCGCCGTCGGCCTGCTCGAACTTGCCGGCTTGCGCGGCAATGGCGCCGGTAAAGGAACCCTTCTCGTGACCGAACAACGTCGCTTCGAGCATGTTGTCCGGGATCGCTGCGCAGTTGATCGCAATGAACGGCTGACTGGCGCGATGAGAATGCTGATGGATGTAACGCGCCAGCACCTCCTTGCCCGTGCCCGATTCACCCGAGATCAACACCGTGGAATCACTGCGCGCAACCCGTGCCGCCAGCTCGAGCAACTGCGCGCTCGCGGGCTCGAACGCTACCGGCCCCTCACCTTCGGCCAGGCCAAGACTGCCCAGTGCATGGCGCGCCACCAGATCAAGCAACGCCTTGGGCTCGAATGGCTTGACCAGATAGTCCGCCGCCCCTTGGCGCATCGCATCGACCGCACGCTCGACCGCACCGTGAGCCGTCATCAGCAACACCGGCAACTGCGGCTGCCGCGCTCGCAGCAGGCCCAGCAACTGGTGGCCGTCCATGCCTGGCATGTTGACGTCGCTGATCACCAGGCTGAAAGCCTCGCCGCCGACAGCTACCAGCGCCTCTTGCGCCGAACCCACCGCCTTGTAATCGTGCCCCGCGAGCAACAGCGTATCCGCCAGTGCCTCGCGCAACGCGCGGTCGTCCTCGACCAACAGAACCTTGATGCCCATCTATGTCACTCCGCTCCCTGAGCGTTGCTGAAGAGCGGCAGGATCACCTGCGCGCAAGTGCCGCGACCGAGCCGCGAACGCAGCTGCAATTCTCCCTGATGCGCACGCGCCACCGCCTTGACCACGGTCAGACCAAGACCTGTACCGGTGGTCTTGGTGGTAAAAAAGGGTTCGCCCAATCGCGCCAGAACCGCGGCATCGATACCCGAGCCACTGTCACTGACACACAGGCGCAGGGTGTTGCCGCGGGTGTAGAGGTGAATCTTCAGGCGCAATTGACCGGCACCGGCCTGAATGGCGTTCTCGATCAGGTTGAGGATCGCGCCGACCAGGGTGTCGCGATTGCACAGCAACTCCCCCGAATGACTGTCGCACTGCCAGCGGATCGGCAGATCCTGCACGTGGGTCAGTGCGGCCGCCTGCAGCGATTGCATTAGTTGGCCAGGGGTTACGCGGTCGGTCAGCGGCAACTCGCCACGAGCAAACACCAGCATGTCACGCACCTGGTGCTCGAGCTCGTGCAGGCGTTCTTTGAGACGTCCGGCAAAGCGCTGCTGGGTAGCGACCGGCAGCTCTTGTTCAGTCAAATGACTGGCGTACAGCAACGCGGCGGACAACGGCGTGCGTATCTGATGAGCCAGGGACGCGACCATGCGCCCCAACGACGACAGACGCTCATGACGAGCCAATTGATCCTGCAGATGCCGGGTTTCGGTCAGGTCATTGAGCAACACCAACTGGCCAGGCTCGGCGTCCAGCGAGCGCGTGGCGATCGACAGACGCCGGCCATCCTTGAGGGAGACCTCATGGCCATCGTCTTCGCGCGGCGCAAAACAGCGGGCAATGACGTGGCGCCATAATTCACCTTCCAGCGGCAGGCCCAGCAACTCGCACGCCGCCGGATTGGCTTCGCGCACGATGCCCTGGGCGTCGATGACGATGACACCGCCGGGTAACAGATCAAGGAGATTTTGCAGGCGGTTGGCCAGGCGTTCTTTTTCCGCCAGCTCCTGCATGCGCTGGGCGCTGACCACCGCCAGTTCACCCTTGAGCTCGGTGACCCGGGCTTCAAGCATGCTGTAGGAATCGGTCAACTGACTGGACATCTGATTGAACAGCGCGAATGCCTGCTCAAGGCCCAGACGGCTCGCGTGCTCTACGGACGACGGTTGCCGCGAAGCATCCCCAAAAGCATCTGAGGCAGGAGATATCTGGGCGGATGGGGGCATTGTGCTCTCTCGCTTGGCTGACCGTCAGTGAAACGGAACGTTGCGAGGGACAAAGCAATACCCATGCCTAAAAAAAACTTCCTATAAATGAATGGGTTGAAAAACAGGCGTCAATCATCCGCCTGTTCGTCTCCATCACGACGGCTCATGCCGTACTTGCGCATCTTTTCCACCAGCGTGGTACGACGAATACGCAGGCGCTCAGCCGCGCGCGCCACGATGCCGTTGGCATCATCCAGCGCCTGCTGAATCAACCCTTGCTCCAGGCCACCGAGGTAGTCCTTCAGGTCCAGACCCTCCGGCGGCAACATGGCGTTGGCGGTGAAGTCCTGGGTATGGCCGTTGATGGCCACGCGCTCTTCCAGATCGGTGCGCAGGCTGTCGACCATTTGCTCGTCTTCATCGTCGACGTAGCGGAATTTCTTCGGCAGTTCGACCACACCGATCACGCCGTATGGATGCATGATCGCCATGCGCTCCACCAGGTTGGCCAGTTCACGGACGTTGCCCGGCCAGCCATGCCGGCACAGCGACATGATCGCCGCCGAGTTGAAACGGATCGAACCGCGCTTCTCGTGCTCCATGCGCGAGATCAGCTCGTTCATCAGCAGCGGAATGTCCTCGACGCGCTCGCGCAGTGGCGCCATCTCGATCGGGAACACATTCAGGCGGTAGTACAGGTCTTCGCGGAAGGTGCCGATCTCGATCATGCTTTCGAGATTCTTGTGGGTCGCGGCAATGATGCGCACGTCGACGCTCTGGGTCTTGTTGCTGCCCACGCGCTCGAAGGTGCGCTCCTGCAATACGCGCAGCAGCTTGACCTGCATCGGCAGCGGCATGTCGCCGATTTCATCGAGGAACAGGGTGCCGCCATTGGCCAGCTCGAATCGACCGGCACGGCTGGTGATTGCGCCGGTGAAGGCGCCCTTCTCATGCCCGAACAATTCGCTTTCCAGCAACTCGGCCGGGATCGCCCCGCAGTTGACCGGCACGAACGGCGCTTCGCGGCGCTTGGAATGGTAATGCAGGTTACGCGCAACCACTTCCTTGCCGGTGCCGGACTCACCGAGGATCAGCACGCTGGCATCGGTATCGGCGACTTGCTGCATCATCTGGCGGACGTGCTGGATCGCCCGGCTGGTGCCGACAAGACTGCGGAAAAGATTGGGTTCGCGATGACGACCGCGCTCGCGGGCCTGGTCATACATCTCGCGATAGACCTGGGCACGGTGCAGCGAATCGAGCAACTTGCTGTAGCTGGGCGGCATTTCGAGGGTCGAAAGCACCCGGCGACGCTGGTCCTCCGGCAGGTCAATGGAAGAATTATCGCCCATTAACAAAACCGGAAGGAACTCATCCCAGGTCGAGAGTGTCTTTAGCAAGCCCAGTAGTGCACCAGGAGCATTGACCGTCCCGATCAGGACACAGATTACTTCACGACTTGACGACAAAGAGCCGACAGCCTGCTGCCAGTCATGGCTACCGCAGGGTAAATTTTCTTCGCCGAGAAAATTTAAAATCACCGCCAGGTCGCGGCGGCGGACGCTATCGTCATCAATCAGCAGAATTTTGGTTTCACGCCACATGCAATAGCAACTTCCCTAGTCAACTCAATGCCCAAAATGCTGGGGCAAGCTAAACGCTTGCAGGCCTGATATGCCTGAAGACGACTGAATTCTGGAACCAGCCACTAGTTAAGTCAAAAAACCGTGCACAGTCAAATTTATGGCGCACATGTCTGGATTAACTTGGGGTTAATTAACCAAACAGATGGTAAACCTTTGCCGCGTTCCGCGCTTGCTGGATCTGAGACATTTCGTCGACTATCGCCTGCCTCTCCCCCATCGCCACCTCAAGCAGCTGCTTGTAGACATACAGCAGCTCCTCAAGATTGCTGCGCAGAACCTCCTCGTCCAGCGAAGCCTCGCTCAAGACATCTTCCATGCAGGAACGGCAATCCAGGTCCAATTGACCGATAGCCTCCCAGTCGCGCTCGGCCAGGGCACCGACCAGCGCTTCACGAGTGTGTTCTATTCGCTGCAATACAAGACTCATGGCGATCTCCTTAGAACTGCGGCCCTGGCTCAGCAATGCCATCCCAGCCTTCTTTCACCGTGCGCAGCAGGCCCGCGACCTCATCGAGAATCTTCGGATCACTGCTGATGTTTGCCTCGGCCAGGCGCTTCATCATGTAAATGTAGAGACTGTTGAGTTCGCCCACGGTATCGGCGCAATTTTCAAGATCCAGGCCTTCACGCAAGCCACCGATGATGCCGATCGCCTTGCTGATCGATACACACTTGCCGGGAACATCCTTGCGCTCCAGGGCGCCTTTGGCCTGCGCAATGCGGTCCAGGCCACCTTCCATGAGCATTTGCACCAAACGATGCGGACTCGCTTCGGACGTCTGGGCGTGCGCACCCACTTTCTGATACTGCCGAAGGGCTAACATTGGATTCATGTTCTACCTCATTACCACAATGACTCGTATGACCAGTGTATCGTCTGCGCACCGGAAAACTTTAGATCAAAAGACAAAAACCCGGCACACGCGAAAAGGCGTAGCCGGGTTTTTGTCGTCAGCTCATGACTAGCTGTTGGACTTCTGGGCGTTCAAGGTCGTGAAGAACGAGGTGATGCTCGTCGCCGTCGCTTTCATTTGCCCGACCAGCAGGTCCATTGCGTTGTATTTGGCGGTCAACGTCTTGGTCATGTTGGCGACACGCAAGTCCAGCGCCAACTGCTGGTTCGTAAGGTTCTTGGAGAGGCTCTGCAGGTTGGTATTGCGCTGATCCAGCAACCCGCCCGTCGATACGTAAGGCTTGATGGCAGCGCCCATGCGCGCCAGAAGGCCGTTGGTATCATTGGTACCGTTGAACAGCTGCTGCACCTGGCCACTCATGCCGCCAGTGGTCATCGCCTTGTTGAACGTCGTCGAGTTGAACGCCAGGTTGCCGGTTTTTTCGTCCGTCATCACGCCGAGCTGCGACAGCACGGCCAATGGACCGCCCGCCCCCGGAGCCGTCAGTACGCCGCGAATATCGGAAATCAGTGCGCGAGGCATCGAGTCACCGGTAAACGCCGCCTGGACCGTCAGCTTGCCATCGGCATCCGCCGTCGCCTTGGACAGGGAATTGATGGTGTTCATCAGGGTGTTGTAGGAATCAACGAACGACTGGATCGATGTCTGTAAACCGGTGGTGTTGGTCGCGACAGTGACGGTCGCGGCAGCCGGCGGCGTACCGGTGCTGGCGGACGCCAGGTTCAAGGTCAGGCCACTGACTGCACCGGTCACCGTATTGCTCTTGCTGGTCACCGCCAGGCCGTCGATGGTCAACGATGCGTCCACCGCAATCCCGTTGACGGCCCCGGAGCTGGAAGCCGAAGGGTTGCTGCCCATCGGCTGGGTACCATCGATTTCAAGGCCGGCGATACCGCTGACCACCAGGTCGGAACCCGCGCCGGTCTTGCTGGAGCTGATCACCAGTCGCGACGCACCCGTGCTGTCGGTCACGATGTTGGCGGAAATACCATTGCTCGCCTGCGCAGAGTTGATGGCATCGCGGGTGCTCTGCAAGGTCGCATTGGCCGGAATCGTGACATCGTAATCAGTGCCATTCTGACTGATTTTCAGAGTACCACTCGGAATGGCACTGGCGGCACCGCCGGCAAAAGAAGCACTGGCTACTTTCGAGCTGGTGGCCAGGTTATTCACAACAATGCTGTAGCTGCCGGCAACGGCGGTGTTGTCGGAAGTCACCCCCAGGATCGACGGGGTACCCGAAGTTGCGCTAAAACCCGCAAACGCAGGATTGGTCTTGCTACCGAGATTGGTCAGCGCCGTCTGAAAGGCCGTCAGTGCGCTTTTCAGGGAACCGACACCGGAAATCCTCAGCGTGTTGGTTTTGGTCTGAGTATCGATCTGCGTCTGTTTCGCCGATTTGTCGGCGTTGACCAGCGCAGTAACGATCGCACCGATATCCAGGCCAGAGCCAAGGCCCGTACCCGGCAAAATTGGACTTGCCATTTTTAGTCTCCCTTCAGGTTGCTGCCACTCTTTTGACCTTTACCTGCGTCCAAAGAACGTACAAACACTATTCATGCCAGCTATCAGACTTTGGCGTCGAACAATACGTGGCTCGCATTGCTCAGGCTCTCTGCCAGCTTGAGGGCCTCTGCGGAGGGAATCTGTCGTACGACTTCGCCCGTTTCGCTTGCAATCACTTTGACGACGACCTTTCCGGATTGCTCGTCGATCGAGAATTCCAGGTTGCGCTTGATCGACTGTACAAACTTTTCGATCTGCTGCACCGCCTGCTTCAGATGGGTGTCATCCTTGTCCGGCTTCTTGTCCGCCTCCGCAGCCACGCTGACGGCCTTGGGCTTTTCCGGCGCCTTGTCCGTGACGGTGCTCGCTGGCTGGGGAGCCGGATAAGACACGCCAAGCTTTACGCTCATCTCCATGCCCATCACCTCTTAACGTAAAAAAGCGAGAGAGCGCGCAAGCACACTCCCCCGCTCAAACTCATTCCGAAATTACTGAAGCAGCTTCAGTACAGCGGAAGGCAGTTGGTTGGCTTGAGCCAGAACCGAGGTAGAAGCCTGTTGCAGGGTTTGCTGCTTGGTCAGGTTCGCGGTTTCTGCGGCGAAGTCGGTGTCTTGAACACGGCCTTGTGCAGCCGTGGTGTTTTCCACGATGTTCTGCAGGTTGGAGATGGTGCTGGTCAGACGGTTTTGCGAAGCACCCAGGTTTGCGCGGGTGGCGTTGATCGATGCCAGAGCAGCGTCGATAGCGGTGATCGCGTTGTCGATGTTGGCCGACAGGGTGGCGGAAGTTGCACCGGTCAGAACAACAGTACCGCTGCCTACGGACAGGGAAACGGCGTCGAACTTGGAGCTCAGTACCAGGTCGATGCGGTTGGCCGAACCAGTGTTGGCGCCAACTTGCAACTGCATGGTGCCAGCGGAACCGTCCAGCAGGTTTTTGCCGTTCAGGTTGGTCGAAGCAGAGATACGAGTGATCTCGTCAGACATCTGAGCGAATTCGGAGTTGGTAGCGGTCTGGTCAGCAGTGCTGTTGGTACCGTTACGTGCTTTAACAGCCAGTTCACGCATACGCTGCAGAATGTCGGTCGAAGCCTGCAGAGCGCCTTCAGCGGTCTGGGCAACGGAGATACCGTCGTTGGCGTTCTGGATTGCCTGGGTACCACCACGGATCTGTGCAGCCATGCGGGTTGCGATCTGCAGGCCGGCGGCGTCGTCCTTGGCGCTGTTGATTTTCAGGCCGGAAGACAGACGCTGCATCGAGGTCGAAAGTGCATCGGTAGCACGGTTCAGGTTTTTCTGAACGCCCAGCGACGTGGTGTTAGTGTTTACGGTTAAAGCCATGACGAATTCCTCGTTGGTTGGGTACTGCGGCTTCCGGCCCTGGCAACCGCCGGGTATGGCCTAGAGAACCTTCGTAATAGTTATCGTCGGGTTGGCAGGTTGCTTGAGGGCTTTTTTAAAAAAAATTGCCATCACCCTGCCACTCCCGAGAAAACAAGGGCTTAGCGCCCCCTCAACCGTAAAAAAATGACGCCATAAAACTGTCCGGCCCACAAAGGCCCGTGCCAAAGCCGTCGCCGCCCATTCAGGCCGGCAGGCTTTCCAGCAAATCGACCAACTCATATTCCATGAAGTCAGCGAGCCCCAACCAATCCTGGCGCTCCTGGCAGTCGAGCATTTGCCTGAGCATCAAGGCCCAGGCCTTCTGAACATCCTGGGGCGCCCGCGCAAACAGGCGCTGCGTCTCATCGAACAGATCAACCATGATCAAGGCCGCTTCGACATCACGCCCCAGGCGAAACAATCCCGCGCACTGCCGGCTGCCGTCGATGCCTTTCACTAGCGACTTCATTGCACGAAATCCTGATTGAACTGCGTACCGGCAATCATTGCCCCAGCCCGACTGCTATTGAAAAAAAGCACCTCGGGATGCCTGGCGATGTAACGCTCGAGCTCGCACAGGTAGCTGCGGAAATTGAGCTGCGTCTTGACCTTCTGTCCATGACCATCGTGCACCCAGTGCCTGGCCTGGTTCACTGGCGGCCCCAGGTCACCATCGCTCCAGCCGGTATGGGTCCTGTTCATGGGGAAGGAGAAATCGGCACCGAACAGCGTGATGCGTTGCGCACCCATCTTCACGGCCAGATCGACCGCAGGATGGATCACGCTGCCGCTGACGTAGAGCTGCCCGCGCGGGTGTTGCTCACGCAACGCGGCGTAGACCGGGCTGGCCGAGTAACCGCCATAACGCTTGCCTTGCCAGGCCTTGAGCATGGCTGGATCGCTCAACGGCAAGTACACCAGCGGAATGCCGTCGGAGCCCTCGCCCGGCAAGTGCAGCGCAGTGATGCGCTGGTCAATGCTCACGACCAGGTCAGGTTTTATCCCGTGCTCGCGAAGGGGTCTGTAGGCGGTATCGACACTGATGAACAGCGGGCGCGATGCTTGATTGCGCACGGCGGCCAGGCGCTCGAAATTCCCTTCAAGGCTTGGCCCTGTGCCGATCACATAGATTTCACGCTCGGGACAGGTGCCAAACAGCTGCGCCACATCATCATCGGCCAGCAGCACGTCGAGGGTATCGTGCAAGCGCTGCACAATGACCGGCGACTGCGGGTCGAAATCACGATTGTTGAAACTCAGGTGCACTTCGCTGACCAGGCGATCACGAATCTTCGCACTGAAGTCATCGGCCAGCAGCATTTCGGCCGGCAACGCAAAAAACGGCGTGCAGATGTCCGACATATCGCCGGCATACAACAGTTGCACGCGCGGATCGCCCAGCCATTGGCGCTGGTCGATCAGTTGCAACACCAGCGCGAACAGTGCGCCGTTGAGAATATGGACGTAGAGCTTTTCAAGCCCGGCGCGCTCGAGCAGAACGCAAGGCAAATCGCCAAAACCGGTGCCGTAAACGTGCAGCTGTGGCTTGTCGAGCGGGAGGCTGGCGGCCTGCAGGCGCGCTTCGTGCCGACGATCATGACGGCTGGTGAGCTGGATGCCGCCCACGCACAATGTCGAGTCACGTCCCTCGATCAGATTGACCTCGACGGCCAGGCGATCTTCCGTTTTCAATCGTGCATACAACGACGGCCAGCGCCGCTGGATAACCTGAGCATTGTCTGCAAAAAATTCGCTCATGCTACCTCGCATTCCTTACAAGCAAAAAAGCGCTCAAGGTTAACCCTTGGGCGCTTTTTTGTACCGGCCTTTTTTACTAAAAGACTTTCACTCAAGGGCGATAGATGATCGCCGAGCCCCACGACAGCCCCACTCCGAAACCGCTGAGCGCAACGCGCTTCCATTCGGAATCGAGAATATGCTTTTCCAGCAGCAATGGAATGCTCGACGACACCGTGTTACCGGTCTCGACCATGTCCTTGATGAACTTCTGCGGGCATTCCTCGAAGCGCCGTGCGACCGCATCGACAATCGCCGCGCTGCCCTGGTGAATGCAGAACGCATCGATGTCGTCTGCGCTCAGTTGCGATTCGCCGAGCAACTCATGCAAATGCGCCGGCACCTTGAGCAGTGCGAAGTTGAATACCTGGCGGCCGTTCATGAAGAACACGCCGTCGGTGACTTTCAAGTGCGGAGCGCCGGAACCGTCGGTGCCGAACTTGGCCTTGCCCAGTGCCCAGGTAGGGTCTTCACCCATCCAGGTGGCGGTGGCGGCATCGCCGAACAACATGGTGGTGTTGCGGTCTTCCGGGTCGACGATCTTCGAATACGGGTCGGCAGTGATCAGCAGGCCGTTCTTCAGGCCGGCGGCCTCCATGAAGCCCTTGATCGCATAGATGCCGTAGACGTAACCGGAACAGCCCAGGGAAATATCGAACGCGGCGACGTTGGTCGGAAGGCCGAGCTTGTCCTGGACGATGGCCGCGGTGTGCGGCAGACCTTCTTCGTCACCGTTCTGGGTGACGACGATCAACGCATCGATGGATTCACGTTTCAGATCAGGGTTGCTGGCAAACAGCGCATTGGCCGCTTCAACGCACAGATCGGAAGTTTCCTGATCAACGCCCTTGCGCGGCAGGAAAGCCGAACCGATCTTGCCCAGGATGAATTCTTCATCCTTCTCGAATTTTGCACCTTGTGCGTAATTGTCCACGCCGGCTACAGGAACGTAGCTCGCAATGCTTTTTATGCCAATCATTACGGCTTCCCAATAATAAACAGCCCAATACCACCACTCGCAGGAATCGAGGGGCGCCGACAAACCTGGATTTCCGTCACCCTGGGGCGACGGCCGGGAAGCGCAAAGGGCTATCACTGAACCCGATAAAGGGGTCAGGCGCCATCTTCCCGGTCAATACAATACAGTGAAGATGCGCGTTATGACTCGCAGGTCACTCTATTTTGCCGATTCACCCCGCTTATGGGTTATTCGACCAACGACCAATCCAGCGCGGTTCCACGCTTGATGGCCTGACGGGCACGGCGTTCCAGCAGGCTTGGGGCATGCTTGGGGGCCAGCCCGAGCCCCGGACGGATGGCTCTCAGGTTGGTCGCATTGAAGGGCTCGCCGGCCTCCATGTCCCGGGTGACATACAGCGATCGACGGTACACCAGGGATGGCCGCTCAGCCTCGCTGACGCCGTAATGCACGTGCCCCATGGCTTGCCAGGCGCGTTCGGTTTCAATCACCAGGCTGGCCAGTTCGGTGGGTTCCAGCGAGAAAGCGGCATCGACGCCACCGGCCGCACGCTCGAGGGTGAAATGCTTTTCCACCACCGTTGCGCCCAGCGCCACCGCCGCCACGGACACACCGACGCCCATGGAGTGATCGGACAGCCCCACCTGGCAATCGAACAACTCGCGCAGATGAGGAATCGTGCGCACGTTGCTATTCGCCGGTGATGCCGGATAGGTGCTGGTGCATTTGAGCAGCACCAGGTCCTTGCACCCGGCCTCGCGGGCGGCGCGCACGGTTTCATCGAGCTCGGCGATGCTGGCCATGCCGGTGGAAATGATCAACGGCTTGCCCGTCGCGGCGACCCGGCGGATCAGCGGCAGGTCGGTGTTTTCGAAACTGGCGATCTTGTAGGCCGGCACGTCGAGGCTTTCGAGAAAGTCCACGGCGCTCTCATCGAATGGCGTGGAGAACGCCAGCAGGCCCAGCTCTTTGGCCCGCGCGAAGATCGGCGCATGCCATTCCCAGGGTGTGTGGGCCTTTTCGTACAGCGCGTACAGCGAAGTACCGGCCCACAGGCTATTCGGATCCTTGATGAAAAACTCGCCCTCGGCCAGGTCCAGGGTCATGGTGTCGGCCGTGTAGGTCTGCAGCTTCAACGCATGGGCACCGGCCTTGGCCGCGGCCTCGACAATTTGCAGCGCCATGTCCAGGGACTGGTTATGGTTGCCGCTCATCTCGGCAATGATGAAGGGCGGTGCATCGACACCGATCAGGCGCTCGCCAATCTTGAAGCTAGTCATCTGCGTGATCCTTCAATACGCGCGTGAACGCGCAGTCACTCTGGGTAAAACCGGCTTCGCGAAAGACCTTCAGCGACGGCTGGTTAGCGGGCATGACCTGGGCGCTGAGCGACTCCAGTTCCGGCCAGTGGGCCTTCACAACAGATTCTCCACGGGCCAGCAGCGCCCTGCCCCAGCCCAGGCCGAACCGGCCTTCGAACAGATAAATCGACACTTCGGCGGTAAAGCCACGCAGGTCATAGCGCAGCACACCGACCGGGCCGTCATCAGCCTCGGCAATCAGCAACAGCCGCCGGGCATTGCTCAGGCTCGCCGTCAGCCAGTTTTGATGCGCCGACCATTCGATCACACCGGTCTCCAGCGACCAGCGGCGCACAGCCTCGGCATTGCGCCCGTCGAACAAGAGTTGCGCATCCCCCTGGGTCGCCGGTCGCATCCTCAGCACCGCTCCCGCCAGTGCAGCCGCCACCCGCTGCGCACCCCGGCCATCGACCAGTTGTCGCGATTGCTGCGCCAGGCTCTGGCGCAAACCCTGGTTACCCGCGACAAAGCCGATGGCCAGGCGCAGTTGCTCGACACTGACGTGTTCGCGCGCCCCCATGAACACATGAGCGCCCGCGGCCGCCATGACCTCGCCGTTGGCCTGCTGGTTGTTCGATACGGCAATGCAAATCGTCGGCAACCCCATGGCCGCCCGCTCCCAACTGGTGCCGCCTCCCGCCCCGACAAACAGGTCGGCTTCGGTCATCAATCGATAAAAGTCGCTGACAAAACTGTGCAGGCGCCAATGCGGTCGATTGGCCGCCAATGCCTGCATCTGCGCCCAGGCCGGATTACCCGCACCGGCGACAAAATCGACTTCCAGCTCGGGAAAGTCCGCCAGCGCCAGCATTGCATGATGAGTCTGCATGGCCGCGTCGAACCCGCCAAAATTCACCAGTACACGTCGAGCCCGGGGCTTGATCTCGATGGCCGGGCAGCAGAACTCGTCGCGCAACATGGCGAACCGCGGACCGAACAAAGTCCGGCAGCCGGGCGCCAGCAGCGAGGTATAAGCCTCTGGCGTACCCGAAAGATTCTGGTTCAGCAACAGGTCGGCGCTGTAGGTCCGCGTGGCAAGGTCGTCGACCACGGCGATCCGTGGCGCAAAGCGCCGGGCGGCGGTCTGCCAGTGATGATCGAGGCCGTAGTGGTCGACAATGATCCAGTCGAACGCCGGCTGGTGTTCCAGCAACGGCGCGAGTGCGGCGATGTCCGCCTGCCAGGGCAACATGGATTCGATGGCTTGCTCGGGGTCTTCGTCGCTGTAGCGCTCGGGCAGTTCGAAGGTTTCGAAACCTTCGGCCCGCAGTGCCTCCAGCCGATGCCCCGGCAGCAAGCGACAGGCGAAAGCCACATGACTGCCTTGCCGGCGCAACACGCGGGCCAGGCACAGGCAGCGCGCGATATGGCCACTGCCGATGGTCGGCGAGGCGTCAGAACGAATCAGCACCCTCATTGCAGCTCACCTCCGGCCTTCAGCGCGGCATACAGGTACTCCGCGCGCGTCCAGTCCTGTGGTGTGTCGATGTCCTGCACCAGATGCCGCGGCAGAATGACCGGCAGGCTGTACGGTGAATACAGCACCTCGCCACGCAGCCAGGCATCGCTGCGCCCCCAGTAGAACTGCCCGGCGTCCTGATAAGCGCTCGGCAGATCCTGGGAGCGGGTATCACGATACTGCGGGTACAGCGCCGTCAGGGCACCCTGCTCATCAAGGGTCAGGGCCCGCTGAACCGGAAAACCGAAGTCGCACACCGAGAATGCAAAAGACTTGTCGGGATGCTGTTCCAGCAGGCTCAGCCCCTGGACAAGAAATCGCGATTGCAACAACGGTGCGGTCGCGTAGATGCAACAGGCGCGATCAAAATCATCCCCCTGTTCGCGCAATGCTTGCAGGGCATGGGCGATCACCGCGGCGGTACCCGTGAAGTCGTCGGCCAGTTCTGCCGGGCGCATGAAGGGCACCTGAGCGCCACAGTCCCGCGCCAGCCCGGCGATTTCCTCGTCATCGGTACTGACCACCACCCGGGCAAACAGCCCGGACTCCAGGGCCACCCGAATCGAGCGGGCAATCATCGGCACACCGGCGAACGGCTTGAGGTTCTTGCGCGGTATGCGTTTGCTGCCACCGCGGGCCGGGATGATGGCGACGTTGTTCAACGGCGTTTTTCCAGGACAAACCAGGTAATGTCATCCACCGGGAATTGTGGATCGCGGTGGTAGCCAAAACCGTAATCGAGCAGTCGCAGGTCGTCATAGCGATCGAGCATTTCACCGGCAAAATCGCGCTTGAACAACTTGCCGCTGTTGCCGCGATACGGAACCTCGACCGGCGCCGGGTTGTAGTACTCGGCGATCAATATGTAGCGCTGGCTCAGCTCATACAGTTGCGCGTACGCAGCCGGCAGCAACTCCGGCGCCAGGTGAATCAGTACGCCTTTGCTCAGGGTCAGGTCGAAGGTGCGCTCGCGCGGGAAATCGAACAGCGAGCCGTGCCAGAGGTGGGCAATACCCAACGCCTTGGCAGCGGCGCACGCATTGGCATTGATCTCCACGCCGAACAACTCGCAGCGCGGCAACAGCTGATGCAGAGCCTGCAGGTTGTTACCGGCATTGGTGCCCAGTTCCAACAGGCTGTCGAGGCGCCCGACCCGTGTCAGTGCCTTGGCGAACAGCGCCAGGTTTGCCGCCACCAGCGGCTGTCCGAGATTGCGGTCAACGTACTGGTTGCCGAATTCACCCTGCCAGAAAGCCTCCTGCTCAGTCAGTTCACGCATCACACATTTCCCACACGTCGCAATGGCTGGATGATTTCAATCAGTTGCTGCATCTGCTCGACCACATAGTCCTGCTGCTCATGGCTGAGCAACGGATACAACGGCAAGCTGATGGCTTCGGCGTAATAACGCTCAGCCTGCGGGAAATCACCTTCGGCGAACCCCAGGTCACGGTAGTAAGGCTGCAAATGCACGGGAATATAGTGCAGGTTCACCCCAATCCCGGCGGCCCGCAATCCCTCGAACACCTCACGATGGGTGAGCGTGATCTGATCGAGTTGCAGCCGCACCACATACAGGTGCCAGGACGACTCGGCCTCAGGTTGTGCACCGGGTAGTGTCAACGGCAGATACGCCAGCATGCGGTCATATCGCGCCGCCAGTTCACGCCGACGCTCGATAAACTCATCCAGTTTGTTCAACTGCGACAAGCCAAGGGCCGCTTGCAGGTCGGTAATGCGGTAATTGAACCCCAGTTCCACCTGCTCGTAATACCAGGGACCGTGGCTGGGCCCGGTCATTTGCTGCGGATCCCGGGTCATGCCGTGGCTACGCAGGCGTTGCAAACGCTCGGCAAGTTCCGGGCAATTGGTCATGACCATGCCGCCCTCGGCACTGGTGATGATCTTCACCGGGTGAAAGCTGAACACGGTCATCGCGGCAAACTCGCCGCACCCCACCGGGCGCCCGGCGTAGGAGGCACCGGCGGCATGGGCCGCGTCTTCGATCACCGTAAATCCATAGCGCTTGGCCAGTGCGGCAATCCTGCGCATGTCGCAACTCTGCCCCGAGAACGCCACGGCCACGAGCACTTTCGGCAGCCTGCCTTCACGCTCGGCCCGCTCCAGCTTGACAGCCAGCGCACCGGCATCGAGGTTCCAGGTCAGCGGGTCGATATCGACAAAATCCACCTCGGCACCGCAGTAGCGACCACAGTTTGCCGAGGCGAGAAAGGTGTTCGGTGTCGTCCACAGCCAGTCGCCCGGGCCGAGTCCGGCCGCCAGGCAAGCGATGTGCAGGGCCGCCGTGGCATTGCACACTGCCACGGCAAAATCAGCTTCGCAGCGCTCGGCCATCGCCCGCTCGAAGCGCTCGATGGTCGGCCCCTGGGTCAGCCAGTCAGACTGCAGGACGCTGACCACGGCGTCGATGTCCGCCTGATCGAGGCTTTGCCGAGCGTAAGGAATCATGCTGGCAACCAGGCATGGACGAGCTTGTCCGGCAAAGTACGGACGAAATGAGGCCCGAACGAACCGGTGCCGCCTGAGATGAAAATCGATGTTCCGTTGGACATGCCTTGAATCCTTATAACTGTTCGCCGGGCCTAGCCGAGCAACTGAGCCCAGTTCACCGGGGCAGCTTCGCCCAGGGCAAAGCCTTTGCCGCTCAAGGCCAGATTGGCGTTATAGGCCTGGTCCTGGGCAAAGGCTGCCGCCCACTTGTCACGCAATGCATCGAGGGCCTGCGGCAGCTGTGGCACTTCACCCGAATGAATGACCTGTACCAGCGGCGTCCACACGGTGAGGTAACCGGCCTGGCCGGCCCTGAGGCACAGATCGACGTCGCTCAAGCCGTCGGCGAACGTCACGCCGTCCAGACCGTCCAGCTCGTCGAACAACGCTTTACGCACCATCAGGCACACCTTCGACACCGCCGAGTAGTTCTGCTCCAGCGCCAACCGGTGCAGGTAACCTTCGGCGTCGTGTTTTTCTCCGACAAAGGCTGAGCCCACACCACCGTTCATGCCAAGGATCAGGCCGGCCTGGGTGACCTTGCCGTCGCGGTCGATCAACTTCGGCCCCACCACGCCGACCTCCGGACGCTGGGCGTGATTGAGCAGCGACTCCAGCCAGTTCGGGTTGACCACTTCACTGTCGGCGGCCAACAGCACCAGGTACTCGCCCCGCGCCTGCTGGCTGGCAGCGTTGTACAACGCCACATCGCTCAGGGTCCGGTCGGCACGCAGTACGCTGACTTTCGGATGCTGGTAGGTACCCAGCCAATCGTTGACCTCGGCCGACTGATTCGGGTTGAGCGCGATCAGCACTTCGTACTGGATGTAGCGGGTGCGCAGCAACACGGCTTGCAGGCACTGTTGCAACGCCGCCAGGTCATCCCCGGCCGGCAGGATGATCGACACCAGCGGGCGTTCGCTGTGGCGGTAGTCGATCTGCCAGGTGCCCGGCACCGTCGAGGTGACCTTGGCCTTGTAGCCACGATTGCCCAGGTGGCGCAACAACGCCAGGCGTTCATCGGCGTTTTCTTCCAGTACCGGAGCCCGGGCAATCACCAGCGGTTCATCCAGGTGGGCCAGCCCGTTGAGGCCGCCCTGCTCGATGATGCGCAGCAGCAAGTCGAACTCCAGCGCCTTGCTGAAGTCAGGCTGGTAGCCGCCGACTTCGATGAACACTTCCCGGCGGATCAGCCAGTGACGCGCCATCAGGGCCGGCAGGCTTTGCAGCAAATCCAGGTTGAAACCCGGACGGAATACATCCACCAGTGCGCCTTCGGCGGTGCGCTGGATTTCGTCGGTGGCGACGGCGCGACATTGCGTGTCAGACAGCAGTTCCAGGCTGGCGCGCAACAGGCCGCCGGCGGTGAACTCGTCGCCGGCTTCAGCCAGCATCAACCAGTCGCAAGGCGACTGATGAGCACTCTGGTTCAGTTTGTCGACATAGTTGCTTTGCGTGACACGGACAAAGTGCAAGGTGTTCTGCGCCGTGGTCGCCGCCGGTGCTTCACCGGTGGTGAAGATCACAATCCTGAATGCCTTGCCGTGACCTTCAAGCAGGCTGTCGAGAGAAACTTGCAGCTTGTCGATATCGTTATCCAGGTCCAGCAGGAAGATCCCGAACTGTGGACCACCGTCGTTGGCCGCCAGGTATTGGGCGATCGACTCCGTTTCGTCAGCATCAGGCTGGCGGGGCGCGAGCCATTTGAGCAGGCGACCGGAGAGCATCCTGTCGAATGTCCCACGGTTGCCTTCGACCGACACCGCCTCAAGACGCGCGACCCAGTCAGTCATGGCCTGTGCTTCTTCGTCTTCGCCCAGCAGTTCGAGCTGTGCCGCCAGGCGCTTGACCACCGTACGGTTGAACACGTTGCTGTCGTGGGCTTGCCACAAACGGTCGACCACACTTTCCGGCGTGTCGTTGTTACGCGCCAGCATCAGGCTCTGTTGCCGCGTCCAGACGCCCTCCAGGCCTTTGAGCTGGACGCGGCCAGCCGGCATGGCGTGCAACAGGAACTCGAACTGGGTCAACTGATCGAAAAACGCCTGGTTGTAGAACGGCATTTCGACATATTGCTTGGGCCCGAAACGGCGCTCAGGGCCTTTCTCTACGTTCGTCCAGACGGAGTCGATAATCAGCTCGGTGGTCAGCGCCCGGCCTGTGCGCAGGCCGTCGGCCAGGGCTTCAAAGCTTTGCAGCGCAAACTGCTTGCTCTGCTCGGCATCCCGCTCCTGAATCTGCGTCGGCAGCCCAGCGAGAAAAACGGCAAACGCCTCACGCTCGGCAACCGTTTTGGTGTCGGTATGCGCCAGCGAGTGGTAGATCTCGGTGTTGTGGTCGGAGTAC
This sequence comes from Pseudomonas sp. GW456-E7, assembly GCF_059424105.1. Classification (NCBI taxonomy): domain Bacteria; kingdom Pseudomonadati; phylum Pseudomonadota; class Gammaproteobacteria; order Pseudomonadales; family Pseudomonadaceae; genus Pseudomonas; species Pseudomonas sp. GW456-E7. The sequence goes on from NZ_JBWKZB010000002.1 coordinate 55,355, forward strand.
CCGTAGTTCATCTCACGCACGATATACGGGATCGGCAGAATCCGCGCCTTGCCCCGCGCCAGCATGTAATAGGTGTGACCGACTTCCTGCCACTGGAAAGACGTTTCGTGCGGCAGGACCTGGTACCAGTCACGCACCAGGGATGTGCGCTGTACGGCATAGAAAGGTGGCAGGTACTGGTGCATGTATTCCAGTACGCGGTCCTGGGTGTGCTCGGCGCAATAGTCCTCGCAGACCTTCTTGTCACGGCGGTAGTAGCTGACGCTGTTGGCCAGCGCCAGGTACATCATGCTGTAGCCGTGGCACAGGGCGTAGTCGGGATTGGCCGCCATGAAGGCAACCGCCTCGCGCAGGGCGTCATGCACATGGAAGTCATCGTCGGCGGCGAACACCATGAACGGCGTGGTCACTTGCTCCACGCCGAAGGCCAGTTTGGCGCGCACCCCCCAGTACCCGTACTGAGGTACATGCCGGTAATCCACATTCACGTACTGCCCGGCCATGCCTGGCTGAGCGTCGGTCGAAGAGTCCAGCACCAGGATCCTGCAAGGCAAGCCGCTGTAGAAACGTACCGCCCTGCGCAAAAAGGCCGGTCGTTCGTGAGACATCAGTACCACGGTCAACTGTTCGTGAAGTGCCGCACCGTGTTCAGAGCTGTTCTTGCCTTGCATATATTTCCCCACAACCGGCGAGTCGCCGTAAAAACCCAACGATGTCTTGTCGATTACCGCACGCGACGCAGATAGCCATCCGGTGCGACGGTGATCAGCAGCTTGCTGTGAATGGCCTGGTCGATTTCAAAATCGCGGTTTTCTTCCAGGTAGGCCCATACCGCGGTTTTAGGGTTGTCGCCCTTGCCCCACGGACGGTTCGGGAAGGCGTCTTCCGGCATGTCTTCCACCACGGTATCCATCACCACGCAGTAGCTGCCCACCGAGGTCATCGGCGCGTAGGCCCGCAGCTCTTCAAGGACGTGCTCGTGGGTGTGATTGGAGTCCAGGACCACCAGCACTTTCTTGCCTTCGACACGCTGGCGGACCTGATCGACGATCGCCGGATCGATACTTGAACCCTGGATCATCTGGATCCGCTTGCTCATCGGGTGCGCTTCGATCGCCTCACGGTTGTGCTGGCGGATATCGATGTCGATGCCCAGCACTTCGCCATGGCCGATCAGCTCCAGCATCGAGGCATAAAACACCAGCGAGCCACCGTGGGCGATACCGGTCTCGACGATGATGTCCGGACGCAGCGACCAGATGATCTCCTGCATGGCGAGCATGTCCTGGGGAAACTGGATGATCGGGCGGCCCATCCAGCTGAAGTTGTAGGTGTACTTGTGCTTGGCGGTGGTATTGATCCAGTCCTGCGATGCCGCTTGCAGCGCGGTGTCCTTTTGCAGGCCTTTGATGTTGTCTTTTACTTCTTCACAAAACTGCTCATGGGGGTTCATTACAGACTCTCCGGAAAATAGTGGCGGGGGTTACTTGAAAACCCGACCGTCTTGAAAGGAATCAGGGTTGGTCTTGATGACTTTGCCGGGGTTGCCCACAACCACCGCATAATCCGGAACATCCTTGGTGACGACCGCGCCTGCGCCGATCGTCGCCCAGCGCCCGATACGCGTGCGCGGCAGGATGCTGGCGTTGGTGCCGATGAACGTGCCGTCGCCGATCTCGCAGCAACCGGAAACGCTCACCCCATGCGCAATGAACACCGAGTTGCCGACGTGGCTTTCATGGGCAATCAATGCGCCCATGTGAATGCTGCTGTTATCGCCGATCGATACCTCCGCCTGCAGAATCACGCCTTCTTGCAGGTAGTTGCCAACACCCATGCGGGTCATGGTCAGGTCGATCGCGGGGTGCAGGAAATTACCCAACTGGCCACCCGCCTCGACGATCTGGCAGGTCGTTTGATAGCGGGTGGTCGTGCTGCCGGTGATCAGGTTGACGAACCGAACGTCATCGCCCTTGAGCTCTGCGACGCGATCGAGCCCGCCCACCACGGGAATACCGTAAAACAAGGTGCCCTGCTTGGCCGGATCGTTGTCCAGGAAGGCAAATTCCTGGTTTGGCACGGATCGTTGTACCGCTTGGATCATGCGGATCGTTTCAGGATTGGCCGCGCCCAGTAGATAGACTTTCACAGTTGCCCCTTGTGCTTGAGAACATCGCGCACCACTTCGATGACCCGATGCTGGTCGGCATCCGTCATGTCGTGATAGCTCGGCAGGTTGATTGCTCGTCCCGGCAACGCAAAGGCCACCGGCGTGTTGACAGATACGTCCTGGAACATCGGCAACGACGACAGCGGCCAGAAAAACACCCGGGCATCGATATTGGCCGCCTGGAAGGCCGCGATCAGCTCTTCGCGAGTGATCCCGGTGGCTTCATCGAATACCACCGTGGGCATCCAGTAGCCGTTTTGTGAATGCCCGGGCTGCGGATTCATCGACACGCCCGGCAAGTGCGCGAGCGCTTGGGCGTAGTGGTCGAAGATCGCGCGCTTGCGCTCGATCAACTGGTCTACCCGTTCGATCTGGGCGCATCCGACGGCCGCCTGAAGGTTGCTCATCTTGTACTTGTAGCCGATGAAATCCGGCCAGAACTGACGTGTGCTGCCGGCGACACGGCCGTGATTGGACAGGGTCAGCACGCGCTCATACAACGCCTTGTCCGAGCAGACGAAAATCCCGCCCTCGCCGGTGGTCATGGTCTTGGTGCCGTGAAACGAAAAGGCGCCAAAGGCCCCCAGCGAACCGGCAGGTCGGCCACGCCATTGCGAGCCGATGGCTTCGGCGGCGTCTTCGATCACCGGCAGGTTGAATTCCCGACCGATCTCCAGCAGCGCGTCCATGTCACACAGGTTGCCGTAGATGTGCACCGCGAGAATGGCCTTGGTCCGCGGGGTGATCGCGCGACGCACCTGCTGCGGGTCCAGGCACCAGCTGTCAGGCAACACATCGACGAACACCGGAGTCGCGCCCAGGTAAGTGATCGGTGCCGCCGACGCGATCCAGTTGGTATTGGCCAGGATCACTTCGTCACCCACACCGATGCCCAACGCCGCCATGCCCATGTGCAGGGCACCGGTGCAGCTGGAGGTGGCGATCGCATAGGGCACGCCCATGTGCTGCGCGAAAGCCTGTTCAAAACGCGTGATGTATTCGTAGCAACGCTCTCCCCAACCGTTCTGCACGGCATCGAGGACGTACTGCGCTTCCAGCTCACCGACACTGGGTTTGGTGTAATGAATTCGGCTCATCGAATGATCAACTCGGGAATGGCAATGACAAAACGACCGTCCCATGCGCGAATGCCGGCAAAGGCCTGGGTGATCTCATCCAGCAGGTTCCACGGCAGCACCAGCACGTAGTCCGGTTTCTCGATGTCGATCTGTGCCGGCGACACGATCGGAATGCGGCTGCCGGGCAGGTACTTGCCTTGCTTGTGTGGGTTGGCATCGGCAACCCAGGCCAACAGGTCCGGCTTGACCCCGGCGTAGTTGAGCAGGGTGTTGCCCTTGGCGGCGGCGCCGTAGCCGACCACGCGCTTGCCATCGGCCTTGGCCTGCAACAAAAAGCGCAGCAGGCCGTGCTTGATGCGCTCGGCGGCGGGGGCCAGGGTCGTGTAGTAGTCCGGGGTTTGCACACCCGCGGCGAGTTCGGCCTGCAGTTGTTGCCGGACCGCCGGTTGCACTTCGCGACGCTCGCCGTCCAGCCGCTGCACGAACACCCGCAGCGAACCGCCATGGGTCGAGAGCTGGCTGACGTCGAACACTTGCAGGCCATTGCGCTCGCACAAGGTCTGCACAGCGGTCAGCGACAGGTAGGAATAGTGTTCGTGGTACAGCGTGTCGAACTGCTGACCGGCCATCAGCGTCAGCAACTGCGGGAATTCGAAGGTCGCCACGCCCGTCGGTTTGAGCAGGGTTGCGAATCCGCACAGAAAATCGTTGATGTCCGGGACGTGGGCCAACACGTTGTTGGCGGCCATCAGGTCGGCGCCCCAGCCTTCGTTTTTCAACTGCACGGCGCTGTCGCGACCGAAAAACAGTTCGCGGATCTCCAGGCCTTTTTCCCGCGCCGCTTGCGCGGTGCTGCGGGTCGGCTCGACGCCCAGGCAAGGGATGCCGCGCCGGGCCACGTACTGCAACAGGTAACCGTCATTGGCCGCGACTTCCACCACGCGACTGTCGGCGGTCAGGCCGAAGCGCTCGACCATCTCGGCCACATAGCGTTCGGCATGGGCCAGCCAGGTGCTGGAGAACGAACTGAAGTAGGCGTACTCGGCGTCGAACAGGCTGTCGGCGCTGGTGTAGTCCTCGGTTTGCACCAGCCAGCACTGCTGGCACACGGCAACCTTCAACGGCACCCATTGCTCGGCCTGCTCCAGCTGGTCGGCACGCACGTAGGCATTGGACGGCGGCGAGGTGCCCAGGTCGATCAGCGGCAGGGTCAGCGCAGTCGCGCAACCACGGCAGTTCATAGACGCACTCCGGCAAAGTGTTCATCGAGCAGCGGATGACTGGCATCGCGCACCGACAGATTATTGACAGGCAACGGCCAGGCAATCGCCAGCCGTGGATCGAGCACCGACAACCCGCCTTCATGTTCCGGCGTGTAGTCGTTGCTGTGCAGGTAAAGCAGCTCGGCGTCGGCGCTCAGGGTCTGGAAGCCGTGGGCGAACCCGGCCGGAATCAACAGGCTGCGGCCATCGCCGGCACGCAGGTGTTCAGCGTGCCAGTGCAGGAAGGTTTCGGAGTCGGGACGCAAATCCACCGCGACATCCCAGACCTCACCGCGCAGGCAGGTGATCAGCTTGGCTTCCGGCGCGCGCTCATTCTGGTAATGCAGGCCACGCACACTGCCGCGTTCGCGGGTGCAGGAATGATTGATCTGGCGGATATGAAACGCCTGGCCAAACGCACTCAGGCTGCCCTCGCAAAACAACCGGGAAAAGTGCCCGCGCCCGTCCTCGAAGCGTTTGTGCTGCACGCTGAACAAACCGCTCAGTGGCAACGCCTTCAGCAAAAATTCGCTCACAGCGCGCCTCGGTACAGGTTCAATTGCGCCAGGCTGATGGCGCGCATGTCATCGCCGTTCTGCCACGCCAGATGCCAGTCCAGGGTCTGGGTCAGGCACTGCTGCAACGACCAGCGCGGTTGCCAGCCGAGCAATTGACGGGCGCGGCTGCTGTCCAGGCGCAACAGGCCGGCCTCGTGCATATCGCTCGGTTCGATGCGTAGCCCGCGTGCTTGCGGCCAACGGCTGGCGAGCAGTTCGACCACTTCACCGACGCTGCACATGTCCGCTTCACCGGGCCCGAAATTCCAGGCACCGGCGAATTTCGGGCCTTGCTCATACAGGCCGGCAGCCAATTGCAGATAGCCGGCCAGGGGTTCCAGCGCGTGTTGCCACGGGCGCACCGCCTGCGGATAACGCAAGGTCACGGGCTCGTCCGCCGACCACGCCCGCAGCACATCTGGAATCAACCGCTCCGGGGCGAAATCGCCGCCACCGAGCACGTTGCCGGCACGGGCCGTGGCCAACGCCAGGCCATGTTCGGCATGCTTTTCAGGGGCAAAGAACGAGGCGGCGTAGGACTGCGCCAGCAATTCGCAACACGCCTTGCTGCTGCTGTAGGGATCGTGCCCGCCCAACGCTTCGTTTTCGCGGTACGGCCACAGCCACTCCTGATTGGCGTAGACCTTGTCGGTGGTCACCAGCACGCAGGCGCGCACGCCGCCGACCTGACGGATCGCTTCGAGCAGGTTGAGGGTGCCCATGACGTTGCTGGAGTACGTGCCCAACGGGTCGCGGTAACCTTCGCGCACCAGCGGTTGTGCTGCCAGGTGCAGGACGATTTCCGGCTGGGTCTCGGCGATCAGTTCCAGCAACGCGCCCAGGTCACGCAAGTCACCGCGCTGATCATTGATGCCTTCGTGAACGCGAGCCAGTTCGAACAGGCTCGGCTCGGTGGACGGGTCGAGGGAAAACCCGCTGACCTCGGCACCCAGGCTTTGCAGCCACAACGTCAGCCAACTGCCCTTGAACCCGGTGTGGCCGGTGACCAGCACCCGCTTGCCGCGCCAGAATTGCGGGCTCAGTCCCATTGTTTCCATGGGGCCTCCCCGCTCTGCCACAAGGCCTCGAGGTGGTTCTTGTCGCGCAGGGTGTCCATCGGTTGCCAGAAACCGTCGTGCTGAAACGCCATGAGCTCGCCGCGCGCAGCCAGGCCATCCAGCGGGCCGGATTCCCACGAGGTGTCGTCGCCGTCGATCAACGGCAGCACCTTGGGCGACAGGACAAAGAACCCGCCGTTGATCCAGCCACCGTCGCCGCGAGGTTTTTCGGTGAATCCCAGGACCTTGTCGCCATCGCGATTGAGTGCGCCATAGCGACCAGGTGGCTGTACCGCGGTGACGGTCGCCAGTTTTCCGTGCTTGAGATGGAAATCCACCAGGGCACCGATGTTAAGGTCCGACACGCCGTCGCCGTAGGTAAAGCAAAAGGCCTGTTCGTCTTCGAGGTAGCGGCGGGCACGGCGCAAACGGCCGCCGGTCATGGTTTCTTCGCCAGTGTCGATCAGCGTGACGCGCCATGGCTCGCTGTAGTTCTGGTGAACATCCATGCGGTTGTTGCGCATGTCGAACGTGACGTCGGAGGTGTGCAGAAAATAGTTGGCGAAAAAGTCCTTGATCGCATAGCCCTTGTAGCCAAGGCAGATCACAAAATCGTGGATTCCGTGAGCGGAGTACTGTTTCATGATGTGCCAGAGAATTGGCTTGCCGCCGACCTCGATCATCGGCTTGGGCTTGAGGTGTGACTCCTCGCTGATGCGCGTACCCAGGCCACCCGCCAAAATAACTGCCTTCATCCCCTTTCCCTCTTGTTCGTCACAGGGCTCAGCCAAGCTGTATCAAGCTTTTGCGGGCCATCTGGGTTAAACCTGCCGCCGTTCAGCGCACATCCGGACTCACCGGAAGTGCTCGTTTTATGGCGATATGAGGGGGACTTGCAGGAAACGCGCCAGCTCCTTCAATCCGCTACCGGGCTTGCTGGCGATGGACTCCACTGTGCCGCGTTCATCCTGTTCACCCGCGTTATCGTTGACGACCATCGCTGGCAAGCCAGCTCCCACAAAGGACCGTGCCCACACCGAAACTGTAGGAGCCAGCCTTGCTGGCGATGGACTCACGTGCGCCGCGTTCATCCCGTTCACCCGCGTTATCGTTGACGGCCATCGCTGGCAGGCCAGCTCCTACAGGGGAGCGCGTCCGAGGCGAAAATGATGTGATCTGCAAACCTGTGAAAGCGGCAAAAAAAAGGCAGGCGACTCGACGTCGCCTGCCTGGTCTGGAGCGATGCGCGAACGGTCAGTCCGCCAGCCAGCCATTTTCCCAGTAGCGCAAATTGTCGCCGCGCAGCACGTAGTCGCGCAGCACGATCTCGCGCAACTCGTCGCCCATGCGATAGCTGGCATCCGGATCGGCCAGGTGCATGCGGATCGCCTGCAGCCACTCATCCGTGGAATTGGTCTTGATCCGGGTGCACGGCAGGTAGCCGCGATAGGCCTCGGTGTCGGTGCAGATCACCGGGTAGCCGCAAGCGCCGTACTCCAGCAAGCGCAGGTTGCTCTTGCAGTCGTTGAAGATGTGGAATTCCAGCGGCGCCAACGCCAGATCCAGGTTCAGGCTGGCCAGCTTGGCCGGGTACACGTCCAGCCCGATCACGCCATGGAACTCATGCATGTACGGGCGCAGATCGTCCGGGCACATGCCGAAGAACACCCAGTCGACTTCATTGGCCAGTTCGCGGACCACATCGGCGATCACCGCCAGGTCACCGTGGTGGCTGGTGCCGCCGCCCCAGCCGACCCGAGGTTTTTTCGAAGTGCGGCGCTGACTGCGCAGGTCGGTCCACAAGTGCGACGCCAACATGTTGGGTACCACGCGAATGTCGTGATGCATGTCCGACAGCGCGTTGCCCAGCGACTCGGTGGAGACCACCACGCGATCGCACATGCCGATGGCGCGCCGGACCAGCTTCTCCATTTCGTCCTTGCCCGGCATGTTGCGGATATGCGCATTGCGGTGCGGGACGTTGATCACGAAGTCATCCAGCTCATAGATGCGCCGTGCGCTGGAATACTTTTGCAGACTCGGGATTTCGTTGATCGGACCTTCGGAATAGCGCCCCTGCAGGATGATCACGTCAGGCGAATGGCGTTCGACTTCGATGATGGTCGGCAGGTTGTAATGGATGCGCCCGTGCGCCCGGCCGGCCGCCTCGAGCTCGATCAGCGGTTGCGTGACCCGGTAATGGCCGATGGCGGATGCGTTGACCGGCAACGCGAGAATCTTCGGCAAGTGCGCCTTGGAAAACGGGCTCCAGCCGGATCGCAGGCCGGGCTCGAGACTGAAGCTCGCCCCGCCCAACCCTTGCAACGCCAGGTTGGTGTTGTAGGCCGGATCACGGGCCACGATCGGCAGCCAGCGCTTATAGAAAACTTCCTGCTCCTGTTCGGCCCGGGCCTGATCACCTTCCTGCGCAACCGCAGCCGGTTGCGCGCCCAATGCCACTTGAGCGTGAGGCGTCCAGACCACCAGATAACCTTCCTGGCCGACGCGCAGACACAGGTCCACTTCGTTGAGGGACTGCGCCAGGCCCTGCTCATCCAGGCCACCGACCGCATCAAAAACCGCCTTGCGCACCATCAGGCAATCGCCGCCGACGGCACTGTAATTGTGAGCGACCTGCAAGCGGTACATGTAGCCCGCCGCATGCAGCGTCTCGCCATGGAAGGGCACGCCGGCCGGCCCTTGCAACCCGAGGATCAGACCGGCATGCAGCACGCGGCCATCGGGGTTGAACAGCTTGGCCCCGACCACGCCGACTTCCGGACGCTGCGCATGATTGAGCAACTCGCCCAGCCATTGCGCCTGGGTGATCACCGTGTAGGGATTGAGCATCAGGATGTATTCGCCAGCCGCCTGCTGCACGGCGAAATTGCGCACCGCTGCCGCATTGCCTTGCAACTCACAGCGCAGCACCCGTATCCGGGGGCTGCCCAATTGCGCCATGCCGGCGAACCACTCAAGCGCCTCTGCGCCCTGGCTGCCATTGTCGACCAACAGCAACTCGTACTCGCCGTAGGCGGTCTTCTCCAGCAGGCTCTCGGCACAGCGTTGCAGCGCCAGGGTCTGGTCCTTGCTGACGATCACGATCGACACCAGCGGCCGATCGGCATGCAGGTAATCGACCCGGTTGAGCAGCGGCGAACTGCCCTGGCGAATGTCGTGGGCGACACCCAGGCGATGCAAGTGCGCCTCCAGCAGGCGCGCATTGGTGTCCACCACGTCCGGCAGCGACAGCCATTTGGCCAAATCGAATGCCGACTCCAGCAGCACCTCGCAAACGTGCCCGATCACCTGGGTGCCGGCACTTTCAACCATTCGCCACAAGACATCGTGAGGTGCCAGTTCGCCGTAGGTCGAATCGAAACCACCGAGCGCCAGGAACTGCGCGCGCTCGAACGCCAGCGCTCGCCCCACGTAGGGGTAGCTGCGCATCAGATCGAGGTTGAAGTCCGGTTTGAATGCAGGCTCGGCCGACTCGCCCTGATGCAGCCCGCCTTCGTCGCTGTACAGGCAGGTCAACCCGGGCGACAGCGCAATTCGTTCAGCCATGACCAGCAAGGCCGGCGCCACCAGACGATCACCGGCACGCAGCAGATAGAACCAGTCAGCGCCTTCCAGTTGTGGCAACAGTTCGTTGACCTGTTGCTGCCAGTCGTCCTGCAACGGCAAGCGGAACACACGCTCGTCCAGCCGGGCGTCAGTACAGGATGCCGACAGCACCAGCGTCAGTTCAGGGGCGTAATCCTGGTCCGCCAGTGACTGCAGGGTGAGCTCCAGCGCCGAACGACTGCCTTGCTCATCGATGATGATCGGCACGATTTTGGGTCGGGTTGGCCAGGCTTCCAGCGTGTCCGGCAGCAGTTCGCGCTGACCGTCAGTGAGCGTGCGACACGCCAGCCACTGGGCATACAACTGGGCGAAACTGACACTGGCGATGCCGACGTGCCAATCCTGGGTGGTCTGCTTTGTACCCAGCGTCCGGCTCAGCGGCAACTCTTCCCAAACCCGCGGCACCTCGTTCACCTGGGTCAGCGGTACATAGCGCACCCACCCCTGAGCCGGTGCGGATTCGCCACCACGGGCCTTGAGCATTTGCGACAACCATTGCCGCTCGGTTTCGGCCGCGTCCTTCATCGATTGCTGGCCGCTCAAACGCTCCGGGTACAAGCGTTCGACGCCGAGCACGTGATTGGACACCGCCAGATTGCCGCGCCGCATCAGGCAGACGTACAAGGCGAAATCGAGGGTCGCGACGAAGCAATTGCCGGGCTGAGTCAGCGCCGGGAACAGTTCGAGCACGTCAGCCCGACGGAACATCGCGTTGCTGAAACCACCGAGGATGTTGACCGGGAAGTTTTCGAAGATCGCCAGCAAGTCCTCGCCCTTGAACACCCCGCCCACCGGGGAAAGCGGAGTGTTTTCCAGGCGCGAAGGCAGCGGCATGTCGTCGGCATCCCAGAGCAGCCGCTGGGCCACCACCAGATTGACGTCAGCGCTGTCGATGAGCGCCTGGGCCTGAACTTCGATGCAGGCCGAGAACAACTGGTCATCATCACAAAGAAACTTGATGTACTCGCCTTGCGCCTGCTCCAGGCACGCCTGAAGGTTGCCCACCAGGCCCAGGGTTCGCGGATTTCGCACGTAGCGTACGGCCGCGCCCTGCTCAACCGTCGAAGCTACGATCTCTTCGATCTCATGACCGCGACTGTCATCGCAAACGATGATCTCCAGATTGCCGTAGCTCTGGCTCGCAGCCGTGTGCAACGCACGACCGAAAAAGCGTGGATTGAAGGCGGGAATGACCAGGCTGACAAGCGGAAGTGAATTCACGGCGGGCTCACAGGCGGTGCGAGCCCGCCCTGAAAAGCGAGCCCTTTGTTACCGCAAAAAAGACGATAAATACTCAAGGGGCAAGGCAAGCGGGCGCCTGCGCGCCCGAGCACCGTCAGATCTTGTTGAACAGGCCCAGCTGGGAGATCTTGCTGAACGCCAGCTGTGCAGCCTGCAACATGGTCTGCTGCAAGGTCAGGCGGGTCATGACTTCAGCCGGGTCCGAATCGCGAATCGACGACTGGCTCGCGGCGTTCGCCAGGGTCAGGCTTTCGTTGGTCGCGGTCTGGTTATCCAGCGCCTGACCGCGCGCACCGATGGTGGTGATGGCCGAGCCGATCTGGTTGGCCGCACTGTCGATGTTGCCCATTCCCGATTCCATCGCGCCGAGAAACTTCTGCTTGGCCACCGCGTCGCCGTCGATTGGCGTGTTCAGCGCAGTCATCATCTGGCCGAGGGTGTCGAGCACGTTCTGGGTCTGATGGTTGTTGGACTGAATCACGAACTGGTCGCCGGACGTCGGAGCGCCACCGCCCAGGGCAAAGGTCACGCCCGCGGCGGTCGCATTGCCGCCGGATACGGTGCCCGACGACACAGGCTTGCTGTCGGCGGTGATCGGCGCCGCATACAGGTCGAAAGCGGTGGCACTGGTGAACTTGAGGATCGCCCCGCCCGACGGGAAGGCGTTGGTGTACGCCGTCGGGTCCGTCACGCTGGAACCGGTGATGACCGCGGTCGACGCGTTCCCGGCGCTGCGCGACGTGTTGAAGGTGTCCGACGTGGAGGACAGGTTGAAACTGTGACCGGCGATCACCGCATCCGGGTTGGTATCACCGGACTTGAGGTTGATGTTCAGCTTCAGGTCAATGCCACGGAAACTCACCGTCTGGTTGGCCCCGTTGGCGTTGCTGATGACACCGTTCTGGCTGGCTTCGGCGGTCACGTCGTTACCCAGCGAGTCGGTGATCTTCAGCTGGGTGCTGCTGAGGAAGCTGACGGTGTAGGGCTGGCCGCCGGTGAATTTCGCGTTGTAGGTGGAGCTGGTGCCGACCGTGCCGTTGGACAGCACCACGCGCCCGTCATCCACCGCCGGAGCGGTCAGGGTGGTCTGGGTGCGATTGGTATTGATGGTCTGCTGGAAAGCATCCCAGCCAGTGGTGTTGGTCCCGACCGTCATGCCATCGCCAATGCCGAGGTCGACGGTGGTCTGGTCGCCGTTGTAGCTGTAGGTACCGTCCGAGTTCTGCGAGTAAGGCGCGGTGTCGGTTTTCGAACCGGAGAACAGGTAGTTGCCGTTCGCGTCCTTGGCGTTCATCAGGCCCAGCACTTGTTGCTGGATCTGCCCCAGCTCCGACGCATAAGCCTTGCGGTCCGCGTCGGTGGCAATGCCGTTGCTGGCGGCGAGGGCCAATTCCTTGGCGCGCTGCAAGGCCGTACCGATGGCGTTGAGCGTCGTTTCCTGCAGGCTCAACGCATTCTTGGTGCTGCTGATATTGGTGCCGTACTGATCAAGCATCGCGCTCTGCTGGCCCAGTTGCAGCAAACGACCGGCGCCGATCGGATCATCGGCGGCAGTATTGATGCGGGTCAGGCTGCTGGCTTCATTGCTGGTTGCGATGGCCTTGTTGAAGTTGCGCTGGTAATTGGCAGCGGTGATTTCGTAATACTGGGCGGTGGAAATGCGCATGAATTACGACTCCTTAAAGGCTGTTGATCAGCGTGGTGAAAATTTCCTGCGCAGCCTTGATGATCTGCGAAGACGCGGTGTAGTACTGCTGGTACTTGACCAGGTTGCCGGTTTCTTCGTCCAGGTCTACCCCGGAATTCGAATCCCGTGCCCCTTTGGCATTGGCCAGGATCGCCGTGGTGGCTTCGCTGTCGGACTTGCCCTGGGCTGCCTTGGCGCCGACGTTGGTCACCAGCTTGTTGTAGGCGTCGGTCAGGCTGATGCCCTTGCTCGCCGTGCCGGTGTCTACGGTCTGTTTGGTTTGCAATCCGACCAGCGCTTGGGCGTTGCGGTTGTCCGAAGACGCCGCGCCGGTCAGGTTGATGGTGAAGCTTTCGCCGCTGGCCGGCGTGGCGCCGACCGTGGTCTGCACGGTGAAGGTCTTCTGCACGGCCGGCGTGACACTGGTGTCCATGACCGGCGCACCACTGGCATCGACCATGCCCACTTTCAGGTTCAAGGTGTTGCTCTGGCCGGGAACGATGGTGCCGGTGCCGATCGAGTTACCCTTGGCATCGACCATGTTGTAGCTCTGGCTACCGCCACTGGCGCCGCCGAAAACCAGTTTGACCGGCGTCGAGTACTTGAGCGCGGTCTGCATTTCCGCCTGGGCCGCCGGGTTGTAGATGTCGAGGGTGCTGGTCAGCGTCGGCTGGGTGTAGGTGCCGGTGTTGTTGGCACTGGTCACGCCGGTCAGGGGGGCTGCGGCCGCGATTTTTTTCGGGTCGGTGAGCACGGTCTGGATACCGGCCGCCGCGCCGCGGGTCGGTGTCACTTTGAACGAATCGCCGGCGCTCAGCGCACCGCCGTTCAGGTTCAGGCTGAAGCCGTCGATCACCGGAGCCGGGGTCGTGGTGGTGCTGAACGCCCCCATGTCGGTGCCGTCCGAGCGCTTGACGGTGTAGTTGGTCGCGCTGGTGAACGTCACCTGATAGTCGCTGGTGGTCAGCTTGCCGGTGTCCTTGATGGTGACATCCAGGTTGCCGGAGCCGGCACTGTTGCCCGCCGCCGCAATGCTGCGCTGACTGATCAGCGCGGCACTGTTGATGTTGCTGAAGATCGCCGCGCCGAAATCACCGTTCTTGTCGATGCCCTGCGCCTGCTGGCGATTGATCTGGTCCGCCACCACCAGTGCCACGCGCCCCAGCTCATTGAGCGACGGGTCGAGCACTTCCTTGCGGTAGGTCAGCAGGCCACCGATTTCACCGCCGCTGACCACCGAGGTCACGTCGATGGTGCTGGAGCCACGGTTGAGCTGCAGCGCCATGCGCGATGGATCTTCCTTGCCCGGCACGGTTTGCAGGGTGTTGGTGGTGTTGCCGACCACCAATGGCTGACCGCTGCCGATGTAGACGTCGTAGCTGTTGCCGCGCTCGACCACCTGGGTGCCGACCAGTGCGGACAGTTGGCGCACGGCTTCGGTGCGCGCGTCCAGCAGGTCGTTCGGCTGGCTGCTGCCGGTGGAGAGCTCGGAAATTTTCTGGTTGAGCGTGGCGATCGTGGTGGACAGCTTGTTCACCTGATCCGCCATGTCACCGAGGCTGCCGTTCAGGTTGGTGTTCTGATCGTTCAACTGCTTGGCAATCGAATTGAAGCGCGCGGACAAGGCCTGCGCACCGGTCAGCACCGACTGGCGCGAGGTGTCGTCGGTGGCCGAGGTCGAAACGCCCTGCATCGAGGTGAAGAACTTTTGCAGTACGCCGGTCAGCCCGGTGTTGCTATCGGAAAGCGTGGCGTCCAGCGGAGTGGCCTGGGCGTTGTACGACGCCGCCTCACTGTCGAGCGAGGTGGCGGTACGCAGCTGCGAATCGAGATAGGAGTTGTACACGCGGCGCACATCGGCCAGCGTCGTGCCGGTGCCGATGAACACGTTGCCGTACTGAATCGAGCCTTTGGTGCCCTGCACAGTTTGCTGGCGCGAGTACCCGGCGGTGTCGACGTTGGCAATGTTGTTGCCGGTCGTCACCAACGAGTTATGGCCAGCACTGAGCCCCGACATCCCGATATTGAGCAAACTCATGTTTCAGACCTTATACCTTGTGCCTATAAAGGCGTGGTGGAAACGCCCGCCGCAGCGTAGTTCTGGTAACTCGTCATCTGCTTGGCTATCTGCGAAATCTTGCTCGCGTAGTCCGGGTCGGTTGCGTAACCGGCCTTCTGCAACTCGCGTACAAACTGTTCTGGGTTATCGGCCGACTTCACGACATCTTGATAGCGATTATTGGTCTGCAGCAAAGTCACAAGGTCATGGAAACTGTCCTTGTAGGAGTCGTAGGAACGGAACTCGGCCGTCTCCTTGACCATCTGCCCGTCTCTGAATTCGCTAGTGATCGCCCGCGCCGACCCGCCCTGCCAACTGCTGCCGGCCTTGATGCCGAACAGGTTGTGGCTGCTGCTGCCGTCCTGAGCACGCATGACCGACTTGCCCCAGCCGGTTTCCAGGGCCGCCTGGGCCACCAGGTAACGCGGATCGACGCCAATCCGCGCCGCCGCCTCCTTGGCCATCGGCAACATGGTGTTGACGAACTGGTCGGCGGAACTGAAGGCTTTCTTCGGGGGCGCCAGCGGAATCTGCGCCATGGCGCGACCGTAGATCTGCATGCCGCCAGTGGAGGCCTGCTGTGCGTTCGCCAGCCAGTCGCCGTTGTACAGCGGCCCCGAACCGGTGCTCGTGGCGCGCTCCGGCAGCTGCGTGCGGTTGATCGTCGTTGCAGCGGTCGTCGCCGAAGGCACCAGCCCGGCCAACAGACGATCAGCCAGTTTCGGCGGCAATGCCAGGCGTCGCTGATTGATCAGCGCCATGTCATTGCGATGACCACCCTCACCCGCCTCCTGCGGCGCATGGACCGAGCGCGAAGCCCACAACGGACGCTGGCCATTGACCCGCGACAGCGGCCCATTGATTGCCACCGTACCGGCCGCCACCGGCGTTTGCACGGCGGCTTTCGCGGCCTCTTGCTTGGCCAGAGACGCTGCGGCGGCTTCACCCGGCGCCAGCGGTTTGTTCTTCGACATCTGGCGCATCAACACGTCAGCCAGGCCGATACCACCGCCCTCGCGGGACATGGAAACGGCCAGTTGCTGGTCGTACATTTCCTGATATTGCTTGGCCGCCGGGGTGTTCATCGGATTGTCCTGGCCCAGCGCGTCAGTGGCCGAACGCATGGACTTGAGCATTTCCCCGATGAACAGCGACTCGAACTCCTGCGCCACCTTGCGCAGGTTGCCGTCGCTGTTCTTGTCGCCGACCTTGAGCTGATTCAGACGATTGAGGTCCGAGTAGGAACCCGAATCGCTGCTGCTGACCAGACCGCTCTTGCGCATATCCACGATGGCCGTCCTCAGATTACGATCAGGTCGGCTTGCAGGGCGCCGGCCTGCTTCAGCGCTTCGAGGATGGCCATCAGGTCACCCGGTGCCGCGCCGACCTGATTCACCGCCCGCACGATCTCGTCGAGGGTGGTGCCAGGGCCGAACTTGAACATCGGCTTGGCTTCCTGCTGGGCATTGACCTGCGAACGCGGCACCACCGCCGTCGTGCCATTGGACAGAGGGCCGGGCTGGCTGACGATCGGGTCTTCGGTGATGGTCACGGTCAGGCTGCCATGGGTCACGGCGGCCGGGGAAACCTTGACGTTCTGGCCGATCACGATGGTGCCGGTACGGGAGTTGATGATGACTTTCGCCACCGCCTGGCCCGGATCGATCTCGAGGTTTTCCAGGATCGACAGGTAGTCGACCCGCTGGCTTGGATCGAGCGGCGCGGTGACGCGAATCGAACCGCCGTCGATGGCCTGGGCCACGCCAGGGCCGAGCATGTTGTTGATCTTGTCGACGATGCGCTTGGCCGTGGTGAAGTCGGAACGGTTGAGGTTCAGCGTCAGGCTGTTGCCCTGGTTGAAACCGCTCGGCACCGCGCGCTCCACCGATGCACCACCGGGGATGCGCCCGGCCGACGGAACGTTGACGGTGATCTTCGAGCCGTCGCGCCCTTCCGCATCGAAACCGCCGACCACCAGGTTGCCCTGGGCCACCGCATAGACGTTGCCGTCGATCCCCTTGAGCGGCGTCAGCAGCAAGGTGCCGCCGCGCAAGCTCTTGGAGTTGCCGATGGAGGAAACAGTGATGTCGACCTGCTGCCCCGGCTTGGCAAACGCCGGCAGATCGGCGCTGATCGACACGGCCGCCACGTTCTTCAACTGCACGTTGCCCGAACCCGGCGGCACCTTGATGCCGAACTGCGAGAGCATGTTGTTGAAGGTCTGCAGGGTGAACGGGGTCTGCGTCGTCTGGTCGCCGGTGCCGTTAAGCCCGACCACCAGGCCGTAGCCGATCAACTGGTTGGAACGCACGCCGGAAATACTGGCGATGTCCTTCAGGCGCTCGGCTTGAACGTTGAACGCTGCGGACATCAGGAACGCAGCCATCATGAGACTTCTGAAATTCAACATGCTCAACTGGAAAGCCACCTAGAAAGGGAACAGCGGGCTGAGGAAGAAACGGTCGAACCAGCCTGGCTGACTCGCATCGGCAAACGAACCGGTGCCCGAGTAGGTGATGCGTGCATCGGCGACACGGGTCGACGACACGGTGTTGTCGGTCGAGATGTCATCGGCGCGAACCAGGCCGGCGATCCGCACCAGCTCATCGCCGGTGTTGAGGGTCATCCACTTCTCGCCGCGCACCGCGATGATGCCGTTGGGCAACACATCGGCAACGGTCACGGTGATCGAACCGGTCAGGGTGTTGCCCTGCGCCGCCTTGCTGTCACCCTTGGTCGCGCGGTCACCTTCGTAGCTGGCACTCAGGCTCAGGTCGCCATCGCCGAACGGGTTGTTGGTGGTGGCGCTGCTGCCGAACAGCGAACTCAGGCCGATGTTGGCCTTGCTGTTCTTGCCGATTTGCGAGTTGGCGTTTTTGCTGGCCTGGGTCCTTTCGTTCAGGGTGATGGTGATGATGTCACCGACCCGGAACGCCTTGCGGTCGCTGTAGAGGTTCTGTTCGAAACCGGCCTGATAGATCGAGCCATTGTTCGCGGCCGCCGGCAACGGCGTACGCGGCAACACCGGAGCGTAGTAAGGGTCATTGGGCTTGGGCGTCGAAGGCACGCAACCTGCGAGCGCGGCGATCCCACTCAGTGCCAGAACAGATACATAGCGATTCATGACCCTACCTCACGGTGTTGCAGGCAGCCTCATGGCCGCCCCATAGACTTGATTACAGATTCTGCGTTACGAACGAGAGCATCTGGTCGGCGGTGGAGATCACCTTGGAGTTCATCTCGTAGGCGCGCTGGGTGGTGATCATGTTGACCATCTCCTCAACGGTGCTGACGTTGGACGTTTCCAGGGTGTTCTGCAGCGTGGTGCCGAAACCGTTCAGGCCCGGTGTGCCAACTTGCGGCGCGCCACTGGCGGCGGTTTCCAGGAACAGGTTGTTGCCCACTGCCTGCAGGCCGGCCGGGTTGATGAAGTCGGCGGTCTGCAGGTTGCCGATCACCTGGGCAGCCGGGTTGCCGGCAACGGTGATGGACACGGTGCCGTCGCGGCCGACGGTGAAGGTCTGCGCGTCGTTCGGAATGACAATCGCCGGCTCCAGGGCAAAGCCGCTGGCATTGACGATCTGGCCGTTGGAGTCCAGGTGGAAGGTACCGTCACGGGTGTAGGACGTGGTGCCGTCCGGTTGCAGGATCTGGAAGAAACCGCGACCGTCGATGGCCATGTCCAGTGGCTGCTCGGTGGTTTGCAGGCTGCCGGCGGTGAAGTTCTTCTGGGTGCCGACGATGCGCACACCGGTACCCAGTTGCAGACCCGACGGCAGTTCGCTGTCCTGGGTCGACTGGGCACCTGGCTGACGCTTGATCTGGTAGAGCAGGTCCTGGAACTCGGCGCGGTCACGTTTGAAACCCGTGGTCGACACGTTCGCCAGGTTGTTGGAAATGGTGGTCAGGTTGGTGTCCTGGGCGGACAGACCTGTTTTGGCAACCCATAGAGCCGGAAGCATTCGATTCTCCTCGTGCGCCTGTTTTACGGCGCGACGTTCTGGTGATTAGCTGATCTGCAAGACCCGAGCCATGGCCTGGTCATCGTCTTTGGCGGTGTTCATCATCTTGATGTGCAGCTCGAACTGCTTGGACAGGGCCAGTACCGAGGTCATCTCTTCCACGGCATTGACGTTGCTCGACTCGAGGAACCCGGACACCAGCTTGACGTCGGCATCGGCCTGCGCCGGTTTGCCATCCTTGGTGTGGATCGAACCATCCAGGCCCTTGGTCATGTTCTTCAGGTCCGGGTTGACCAGCTTGATGCGGTCCACTTCAGCCATCACCCGCGGACCTTCGCCCATCGCGCGGATGCTGATGGTGCCGTCCTCGCCGACTTCGATCTGCTGCTCCGGCGGCACGGCAATCGGCCCGCCATTGCCCATGACCGGCATGCCGTTGCCGGCACGCAGCACGCCCAGGGCGTCAACGTTCAGGCTGCCGGTGCGCACGTAGCTTTCACCGCCATCGGGATTCTGCACGGCAATCCAGCCGCCGCCTTGCACGGCAACGTCGAGGTCGCGGCCGGTTTCCACCAGTGAGCCCGGGGAGAAATCCGTGGCCGGGCGTTCGGACATGGCAAACGCACGCGCCGGAAAGCTGTCACCGAACACCGGCATCGAACGGGCCTGCTCCAGGTCTTTCTGGAAGCCGTTGGTGGAGATGTTCGCGAGGTTGTTGGCATGCGCCTTTTGCGCCAGTGCATTCTGGCTGGCGCCGGTCATTGCCACATAAAGGTACTTGTCCACACTCTTTCCTCTGCCTGCCGGACGTTTGCCGCCCACTGCTGTGTTGCTGAGCCATAAGCAATTTGCAGACCAACTTGTTTTTGGCGGCGCGAGGCCCGGCAAACAGGGGACTTTGAGGAATTAAGAGGGGATGGGGGATTTGTACCAGAGACGAAAAACCGGCGGTGTCATGCCGCTTCGCGGCAATGGATCAAAAGATCGCAGCCTGCGGCAGCTCCTACAGAGATCGATGTAGGAGCTGCCGCAGGCTGCGATCTTTTGATCTCAAGTGCTGCTGTCCTTGCCCACCTCATAATCGCGCAGCTTGTTGGCAATAGTGGTATGCGAAACCCCCAACCGCTTGCCCAGTTGCCGACTGCTCGGATGCTCGGAATACAGCCGCTCCAGCACAGCTTTTTCGAAACGCCCGACAATCTCGTCGAGCCCACCCTCCAGCGAAAAATCGCCAAGGGGCTGACGCACGCCATAATCCGGCAGGCGAATATGCTCGGCCTTGACCGTGCCGCCATCGCACAGGGAAACCGCCTGGAACAGCACGTTCTCCAGTTGCCGGACGTTGCCCGGCCAGTGGTAGTGGCTGAGCCGCTCCATGGCCGCCGGGGCGAGTTTCGGCAACGGGCATCCGATCTGCCGACTGGCCTGATCAAGGAAGTGCTCCACCAGCGGCGTCAAACCGTCGAGGCATTCGCGCAGCGGCGGGATGTGCAGGGACAACACATTCAAGCGGTGATAGAGGTCCTGGCGGAACTCGCCGCGCGCGCACAATTCGGACAGGTCGACCTGGGTCGCGCAGATCACTCGCACGTCGAGGTAGACCTCCTCGTCGCTGCCGACACGACGGAAGCAGCCGTCCTGCAAAAAGCGCAGCAATTTCACCTGCAAGCGCGGGCTCATTTCCCCGACGCCATCGAGAAACAGCGTACCGCCCGCCGTCAGCTCCAGCAGCCCGAGCTTGCCTTCGGCCCGTGCCCCTTCAAAGGCACCGGGGCCATAACCGAACAATTCCGTCTCGGCCATGGACTCCGGCAGCCCCGCGCAATTGAGCGCCATCAACGGCGACTGCCCACGCGGACTGGCCAGGTGGCAGGCCCGCGCCAGCAACTCTTTGCCGGTGCCGGTTTCGCCTTCTATCAATAGCGGCGCATCCAGCGGCGCCATGCGCCGCGCTTCGCGCACCACCGCGGCCATCACTTTCGAGCTCTGGAAGATGCTGTCGAAACCACGCAATTCCTGCTTGCGCACGTTGTAGATGCGCTCACCCACCCGGTCGGCGCGGTGCAGCGTCAGCACAGCACCGGCCATGGCCTCGCTGTCGTCATGCTCCGACTGCAAGGGCGCGATGTCGGCCAGGAACACGTCACCCTTGACCTTGACCCGCAGCCCGTTGATTCGCGACTTGTTGGCGCGCACCAGTTCCGGCAAATCGAAATCCTCGGCGTAGCGCGACAGGGGAATACCCGGCACCTCGTCGACCCGCACACCCAGCAACTGCGCCGCTGCCCGGTTGGCCGCGACGATGGAACCGCCCATGTCGATCGACAGCACCGGAAACTCCAGCGCACCGAGCAGGGCATTGAGTTCCATGTGCCGACGCTCGCTGGGCATCAGCCCTACACGCTTGACGCCGAAGACCCCGGCAATCGCTTCGAATTTCGGACGCAAGGCCTGGAACTGAATGTTGATCAGGTTCGGGCAATGCAGGTAGATGGCGTTGCCATGCTCACCCCCCACCTCGCCGCGGGCCACGTTGATCCCGTACTCCACCAGCAGGTTGAGAATGTCGCGCAGGATGCCGATGCGGTTCTGGCAGTGGACTTTGATACGCATGAAAAAGGCCTGAAAAAGCGATGATTGAGATTGTGACGCCTGGCGCGCAACCTGTGGGAGCGGGCTTGCTCGCGAAGGCATTCGCACAGCCAACTTTGATGTATCAGACAAACCGCTTTCGCGAGCAAGCCCGCTCCCACAGGGGGTATTGCGGTGCGCGCTCGATCGCATTTTTCTTTCGAGGCGCTCAGATAGTCGTCAAGATTATGTGACAGGCAAAGGGTTTTTCAAACCGGTAAATCTCAATAGCTGCGCGACCACGCACCATTCGTAACGAAAACTTTACGAATATCGGGGGATTTTCCTACGCTTGACGCCGATCACCTGCTGCAACAGTGCAATCCTTGGGGTATTTCTAGGTCCATAGCAGTACATAACAAGAACGAAATCCCCTAGCAGGAGAGCAGTATGAAGCAGACGCAATACGTGGCTCGCGAGCCCGATGCGCAAGGTTTTATCGACTACCCCGCCGAAGAACACGCGGTGTGGAACACGCTGATCACTCGCCAACTGAAAGTGATCGAAGGGCGTGCGTGCCAGGAGTACCTGGACGGTATCGAAAAACTCGGTCTGCCCCACGACCGCATTCCTCAACTCGGCGAAATCAACAAGGTCCTCGGTGAAACCACCGGCTGGCAGGTTGCCCGGGTTCCCGCACTGATTCCCTTCCAGACCTTTTTTGAATTGCTGGCCAGCAAACAGTTTCCGGTGGCGACTTTTATTCGTACCCGTGAAGAACTGGACTACCTGCAAGAGCCGGACATTTTCCACGAGATCTTCGGTCACTGCCCGCTGCTGACCAACCCCTGGTTCGCTGAATTCACCCACACCTACGGCAAGCTCGGCCTCAAGGCGTCCAAGGAAGAACGCGTATACCTGGCGCGCCTGTACTGGATGACCATCGAATTCGGCCTGGTCGATACCCCGCAAGGCCAGCGCATCTACGGCGGCGGCATCCTGTCCTCACCGAAAGAGACCGTCTACTGCCTGTCGAACGAGCCTGAACACCAAGCCTTCGACCCGCTGGAATGCATGCGCACGCCGTACCGCATCGACATCCTGCAACCCCTGTATTTCGTTCTGCCGAACCTCAAGCGCCTGTTCGACCTGGCCCACGAAGACATCATGGGCATGGTCAAGCAAGCGATGCAGATGGGTCTGCACACGCCGAAATTTCCCCCAAAGGCCGCGTGAACCGCGACTTTTGCTGACAAGTGAGTCTGTCAGTCACCGTCGCTTTGGTTTAGCGTGACGGCACTGTCGACCGATATAAAAACACTCGATTACAGGAAACACACCATGTCCACTTTGAACCAAGCCCATTGCGAAGCCTGCCGCGCCGACGCCCCACAAGTCAGCGACGAAGAACTGCCGATCCTGATCAAGCAGATCCCGGACTGGAACATCGAAGTACGCGACAGCATCATGCAGCTGGAAAAGGTCTTCCTGTTCAAGAACTTCAAGCACGCCCTGGCGTTCACCAACGCCGTCGGCGAGATCTCCGAGGCTGAAGGCCATCACCCAGGCCTGCTGACCGAGTGGGGCAAAGTGACCGTGACCTGGTGGAGCCACTCGATCAAGGGCCTGCACCGCAACGACTTCATCATGGCCGCGCGCACTGACGAAGTAGCCAAGGATGCTGAGGGGCGCAAGTAATGCACTTCGACGCCATCGGCCGAGTGCCCGGCGACCCGATTCTGGGCTTGATGGAGGCCTACGCGCAGGACCCGAACCCGCGCAAGTTCGATCTGGGCGTGGGTGTCTACAAGGACGCCCAGGGCCTGACGCCGATTCTCGAGTCGGTGAAACTTGCCGAGCAGCGCCTGGTGGACGGCCAGTCCACCAAGACCTACATCGGTGGTCACGGCGAACCGGCGTTCGGCAAGGCGATCAATGAGCTGGTGCTAGGCGCCGACTCGAAGCTGATCAGCGCACAACGCGCCGGCGCCACCCAGACTCCGGGCGGCACCGGGGCCTTGCGCCTGAGTGCGGACTTCATCGCCCAGTGCCTGCCGGGGCGCGGCGTCTGGTTGAGCAACCCGACCTGGCCGATCCACGAAAGCATTTTCGCGGCCGCCAAGGTCAAGGTCAGCCATTACCCCTACGTCGGCAGCGACAACCGTCTGGACGTCGACGGCATGCTGGCAGTGCTCAACGAAGCGCCCAAGGGTGACGTGGTGTTGCTGCACGCCTGCTGCCACAACCCGACCGGTTTCGATCTGTCCCACGACGACTGGCAGAGGGTGCTGGAGGTAGTACGCAAGCGCGAATTGCTGCCACTGATCGACTTTGCGTATCAAGGATTCGGCGATGGCCTGGAGCAGGATGCCTGGTCGACCCGGCTGTTCGCCGCCGAGTTGCCGGAACTGCTGATCACCAGCTCTTGCTCGAAGAATTTCGGCCTCTACCGCGACCGCACCGGAGCGCTGATTGTCTGCGCGAAAAGCGCCGACAAGCTCACCGATATCCGCAGCCAGCTGGCCAACATCGCCCGCAACCTGTGGTCGACGCCGCCAGATCACGGTGCGGCTGTGGTCGCGACCATCCTCGGCGACCCGGAGTTGAAAAACCTCTGGGCTGATGAGGTGGAAGGGATGCGCCTGCGTATCGCTCAACTGCGCAGCGGTCTGGTGGAAGCACTGGAGCCTCACGGTTTGCGCGAGCACTTTGCGCACATTGGCGTGCAACGCGGGATGTTTTCCTACACCGGCCTTTCACCTGAGCAAGTGAAGAACCTGCGGGATCATCACAGCGTGTACATGGTCAGCTCGGGCCGCGCCAACGTCGCAGGCATCGATGCCACGCGCCTGGATCTGCTGGCCGAGGCGATTGCCGCAGTCTGCAAATAACACCACCAAACCCTGTGGGAGCGAGCTTGCTCGCGATGAGGCCATAACATTCAACATCTCTGTTGACTGTCAGGCCGCTATCGCGAGCAAGCTCGCTCCCACATTTGTTTTGTGTCGCTCTTCCAGTCATGTCTAGACAATCCCATCCGTCGAAACAAATGGATATAAAAGTCCGTTTGTCATTTTCAGTGCTGTATCCTGCCCAGGCTTTTTCAAAGCGCGGATCTACCAGATCTATCAACAGACTTAGCGAGGAGCGCAACCATGCACGAGATTCCTAATCTCCCCTTCCCAAGCCTGCACGTACCTGAGCAGACGACCACGCAACAAGCCGGCGCCCAACAGCCCGAGCCGAAAGAAGCCACTGACCGCCGCCAGGCTGACAGCGAAGACTGAAACACCCGCCGTACAGACCGTGTGGAAAGCGCTAACATGCGCTTTCCACACTGCCTGAAACGCGAGCCCGCACCATGACCGATGAACTCAGCGAAACCTTTGATGAAAAGCAGGCCAGCGTCCTGATTGGCACCGCCGAAAAAATGATCGAGATCTGGAATCGCCTCTCCCCCGAAAAACAAGCCGCCTTGCTCGCCCGTTTCGGCACCCAGGAAAATGCGCTGGCCGCCCTGGTCACTACGCAACTGGTTGCTCCCGTCAAAGCTGAATGACGCCGCCCGGCAAATAGTTTTACTTTTTCACAACCAACGACCGTCCACACCGCTATCATAAGCAGCCTATCTATCCTGCTTTACCGTGGACCTTTACCCATGCCTGAAAACCAGCGCCCCCTGGCGGTCACGCTGCAAGTCGTTTCCATCGTCCTTTTCACCTTCATCGGCTACCTGAACATCGGCATTCCCCTGGCCGTATTGCCCGGTTACGTCCACAGCGACCTGGGCTTCGGCGCGGTGATCGCGGGCCTGGTGATCAGCGTGCAATACCTGGCCACCCTGCTCAGCCGCCCCTATGCCGGGAAGATCATCGACAACAAGGGCAGCAAACTGGCAGTGATGTATGGCCTGGCCGGTTGCGGCCTGAGCGGCGTGTTCATGTTGATCTCGGCCTGGACCCAGAGCCTGCCGACCTTGAGCCTGATCAGCCTGTTGATCGGCCGTCTGGTTCTCGGCAGCGCGGAAAGCCTGGTGGGCTCGGGTTCGATTGGCTGGGGTATCGGCCGGGTCGGCGCGGCGAACACGGCCAAGGTCATCTCCTGGAACGGTATCGCCAGCTACGGCGCACTGGCCGTCGGCGCGCCCCTGGGTGTGTTGATCGTCCATCAACTGGGTTTGTGGAGCATGGGCGTGAGCATTGTGCTGCTGGCCGTGCTCGGCCTGCTGCTGGCCTGGCCGAAAACCGCCGCGCCGATCGTTGCCGGTGAGCGCCTGCCGTTCATGCATGTGCTCGGGCGTGTCTTCCCCCACGGCTGTGGCCTGGCCCTGGGCTCCATCGGCTTTGGCACCATCGCCACCTTCATCACCCTGTATTACGCCACGCAACACTGGGACAACGCAGTGCTGTGCCTGAGCCTGTTCGGCGCCAGCTTCATCGGCGCGCGCCTGCTGTTCGGCAACCTGATCAACCGTCTCGGCGGCTTTCGCGTCGCCATTGCCTGCCTGTCGGTGGAAACCCTGGGCTTGCTGTTGCTGTGGCTGGCACCTGATGCGC
Source organism: Pseudomonas sp. GW456-E7 (assembly GCF_059424105.1). Taxonomy (NCBI): domain Bacteria; kingdom Pseudomonadati; phylum Pseudomonadota; class Gammaproteobacteria; order Pseudomonadales; family Pseudomonadaceae; genus Pseudomonas; species Pseudomonas sp. GW456-E7. The sequence continues at coordinate 81,185 of NZ_JBWKZB010000002.1, forward strand.
ATTGGGCATTGGCCGGTGCGGCACTGAGCGGCTTCGGCTTTTCGCTGGTGTTTCCGGCGCTCGGCGTGGAGGCGGTCAACCTGGTGCCCGCCTCAAGTCGTGGCGCAGCCGTCGGCGCCTATTCGCTGTTCATCGATTTGTCGCTGGGGATCACCGGCCCACTGGCCGGGGCCATTGCGGCCGGCTTCGGTTTCGCTTCGATTTTCCTGTTTGCTGCCATTGCCTCGCTGAGTGGTTTGATCCTGAGTTTGTATTTGTACCGAATTGCGCCTAAACACCACTTTCAGTAATCGCGCACTATTGGCCATTCAGCCGATGCTGAACGGCCAATATACAACTTAAGTTCGTAGGCTTTAACCATGTAAACGGACGATGGCAAAGCTATCGGGCTCCCTATTTCGACTGGAAATAAAGATAATCTTTCGATCCTCCTGAACCACAAGATCATGAATAACTTCATCTTCCGGCAATAGCACCTTCCCTTGATCACCGAACGCCCTATCCCACCCCATATCCTGTTCAATACTGGCAATGAATGCTTGGCTTCCTTCTTCCCAACGAAAATAAGCATAACCCGCTACCACAACGGTTGACGCCAAATTATAAAGGACTGCTTTCAACACATAAATATCATTGAATTTTTCATCAATATACCCCCCCAACCTTGCCGCCCAAAATGAGGGTCCTCCTCACCATTCCGCCCGCGACGTTGAAGCTGGATATATAGATACTGCGGAACCCCATTATTCGAAGTGCCGACCATATAAAACTGAGAACGATCGTCTCGCTTTAGAATTACGTTTTTTACCGAAGGCACTCCATCATAATAACCATCGACTCCAAAATCAGAATCAACATTACCATCAGCATCATACCTACCGACAAACCAAGTTTTATCAAGATAACCCTCTGAAGCCGCGACGAGATAACTATCGCCTTGCCGAACCAAATCCTCTCCTGTGACTAAAACACTCAGACCTCGAGAAAATTCTCGCCACCCGCCATTACCAAACCTCTCGTCCAGCATACCGTTACTTTTGACTTTGACCAAAAACGCATTATCCCAACTGCTATTCTCTTCAAGCGTAGTCAGAAGCAATACGCCGCCATTGTCCAATAACTCCATAGCCCCGTGGTAGTCGCGGCCTTTGTCAGTCAGAACTTGCTCCGCCTTCTCAGTCTCTGAATTGGTATGAGCAACATCGTTCACGTCTGGACTCCACAGCATAACGCCTTTGTTGCCAAAACCCTCATCAAGCTTCCCATTCAAGTTAAATCGAGCCAATCCGCTAGCACGATTCAAGCCTTCTTTGCGAGCAAAGAACCCCACTACATACTTACGATGTTCGGAATCAAATTTTACGCTGTAGGGCTGCGCCAAACCCCAGTCTGGGAAAAACTCTGACAGTTTGAAAACAGCAGAACCTTCAACACCGAAGCTTTTATCAACACCGCCTCGCTCATCTAGCATACACAAGTAAGTTTTTTGCAGCTTTTCAGATGTTGCACCGCAAAGAATCCTGTGCGGATCAGTGAGAAGAGTTACGACCCGCGTTTGAAGACGCTGATTTTCTGCTCCATATAGATAGGCCTTACTGCGAACACCAAAAGAATTATCGGGAGTGCCACGCACGGTCTTTTTTTTACTGGGCTTAATTGAGTTTTTCATCTATTTTTGCTCGATTAAAAAACAGAGCTCAGTAAAACCTTCATCGCAATCCAGAACACCTGTCAAATATGACAGCGAGCTAGACCGATGAGCTATAAAAAATCAAAATTTTATTTCTGCAGTTTTTCACCTACACATGTATTTCGAAATCCGGGTTATTCATTTAAGTACGGTTTTTTTTGGGGGGGGGGAGATGAAAATACTCATTCCTGATGAAATGGAATAAATTCCAAGACTCCAGATCTTAAAAATCCACCTTGCCGCGCCCGGCCTTGATGTTGCCGCGCTTGGTCTTGGATTCGAGGCGGCGCTTCTTTGAACCGAGGGTCGGCTTGGTCGGGCGGCGCTTCTTTTCGACTTTGGTGGCGCTGAGGATCAGCTCGGTCAGTCGCTCCAGCGCGTCGGCACGGTTGGCTTCCTGCGTCCGATATTGCTGGGCCTTGATGATCAACACACCGTCGCTGGTGATGCGGCTGTCACGCAGCGCCAGCAGCCGCTCCTTGTAGAACTCGGGCAAGGACGACGCCGGAATGTCGAAGCGCAGGTGCACCGCGCTCGACACCTTGTTGACGTTCTGCCCGCCCGCGCCCTGGGCGCGAATGGCCGTCAACTCGATCTCGGCATCCGGCAGATGCACATTGTTGGAAATCACCAGCATGGAAAAGCGTCCGTATTCAGAGCGTGCAGGATACCGCGAAAGGGTCGGACAAACGCGATCCCTGTGGGAGCGAGCTTGCTCGCGATAGCAGTGTGTCAGGCAACGATGATGTCGACTGACACGGCCTCATCGCGAGCAAGCTCGCTCCCACAGGGTTTAATGTCCTGCCATGAATTCGATATCCACAAAAAACCCGGCGCATGGCCGGGTTTGTTGTTTCTGCGCGGAGTTACTTCACTGCCGCCTGCAACGCATGTTGTGCACTGCGCTTGTTCTTGATGCCGTAGCAGACCCACATGAACACGAGCCATACCGGAATCGCGTACACCGATGTCTGGATCCCCGGGATCAACAGCATCACACCGAGAATGAACAACACGAACGCCAGGCAGATGTAGTTGCCGTATGGGTACCACAGGGCCTTGAACAGCGGCGTCTGCTTGGTTTTGTTCATGTGCTGGCGGAACTTGAAGTGCGAGTAACTGATCATCGCCCAGTTGATTACCAGGGTGGCAACAACCAGCGACATCAGCAGTTCCAGCGCGCTGTGCGGGATCAGGTAGTTCAGCAGCACCGCGATCAGGGTCACGGCGGCCGAGGCCAGGATCGAACGCACCGGCACGCCGCGCTTGTCGATCTTCGCCAGGCCTTTCGGCGCATCGCCCTGCTCGGCCATGCCCAGCAACATGCGGCTGTTGCAGTAGGTGCCGCTGTTGTACACCGACAACGCCGCAGTCAGGACCACGAAATTGAGGATGTGCGCCGCGGTGTTGCTGCCCAGCATCGAGAACACTTGCACGAACGGGCTGCCGCTGTAGGAATCACCGGAGGCGTTCAGGGTGGCCAGCAAGCTGTCCCACGGGGTCAACGACAGCAGGATCACCAGGGCACCGATGTAGAAAATCAGGATCCGGTAGATCACCTGGTTGATCGCTTTCGGGATCACGGTTTTCGGCTTGTCGGCTTCGGCAGCGGTGAAGCCCAGCATTTCCAGACCACCGAAGGAAAACATGATGAACGCCATGGCCATCACCAGACCGCTGACACCGTTCGGGAAGAAGCCACCGTGGGACCACAGGTTGCTCACCGCCGCTTGCGGGCCGCCATTGCCGCTGACCAGCAGGTAGCTGCCCAAGGCAATCATGCCGACGATCGCCACGACCTTGATGATCGCGAACCAGAACTCGGCCTCGCCAAACACTTTGACGTTGGCCAGGTTGATGAGGTTGATCAGCACGAAGAAGCCCGCTGCGGAGACCCAGGTCGGGATGTCCGGCGCCCAGTAGTGGATGTACTTGCCGACCGCGGTCAGCTCCGACATGCCCACCAGGATGTACAGAATCCAGCAGTTCCAGCCCGACAGGAAACCGGCAAAGCCGCCCCAGTACTTGTGGGCGAAGTGGCTGAAGGAGCCGGCTACCGGATCTTCGACGATCATTTCGCCCAGTTGGCGCATGATCATGAAAGCAATGAAGCCGCAGATGGCGTAGCCGAGGATCATCGACGGGCCGGCGGACTTGAGTACCCCGGCAGAGCCGAGGAACAGACCGGTACCGATCGCGCCACCTAAGGCAATCAATTGAATGTGGCGATTTTTCAGGCCGCGTTTCAGCTCGCCTGATTGCGGGTTTTGTCCACTCATGAAAAGGGTCTCACGCAAGGTTTGATGATGTTCAGTAGACGTTGCTGCTCAAGAAAGGCGTTAAGCGGCACCGATCAAACCCCAGCGCAGGCACCAGGAGTTCAGCGTATTTACAACGGTCATGCGTCACCTGTTTGTTTTTATCTGTGACGAAATCGAACCCGACACGCTCGTGACGCGGCGGAGTGAACAAGGCGGATAGCCTTGAGGGTTGCGCAGATGCGCAGGAGGTCACAGGTAAAACGCGGCGCATTGTACACCTGTAACCCCCTGCTGCCAGACCCGCTGGACAAGCGTGTCTATGGCCGGGATTGCCTGTGTCCGCCCCGGGAGGCCCGGGCGGCTGCAAAAAATGGGTCAGATCCTTGCGGATCATCGACGGGAAAGGCAGGAAAACCGCCTCTCGCAGAGAGATGGAGATGGAATACGGCGTTCATTGCGCCTCCTTTTTGTTATGCACCTGCACGACAGGCATGGCGCGCATAACACCCTGCATGGAGCGGTGAAACAAGCAGGCTAGAGCGCGGGGAGAAGGACACAAGGCAATGGCGCGTAAGTATTTTCTTACGACATTCGAGAAATGGCGATTTCACGGGGTTAATCCGTGTATTTCGTCAGCATTTCTTTACAGCGCGTAAACCCGGGTTTCCATATTGGAGTGCTCAGTGCGGCGACTGACGCCATCGCGAGCAAGCTCGCTCCCACAGGGAAATGAGTTTGCTCGGAGAATCGCGATCAAAATGTGGGAGCGAGCTTGCTCGCGATGGCGTCCTCAAAAACGATACGGACATGAATCCAGACGAAAAAAAACGCCAACCCGAAGGTTGGCGTTTTTAACTTGTCGCTTGCAGCTTGAAGCTTACCGCTGCCTCACTCCGGCTTGCGACGACCAAAGCCCGGACGCTGGCCGGAACCGGCCGGTGCGCCACGGCGCTTGCCCGATGGCGTGTCACCGTCGACCAGCTTGATCCCCGGACGCTTCGGCGCCGGCTTGGCCGGGCGCTTGGTGTCGGCCGGGCGATCGGCTACCGGCGTACCACGGCCTTCGCCACGCTCGGTACGGCCATTGGCCGGACGTGGCGTGCGTGGACCGCGTTCGCCGTCCTGGCGCGCAGCAGGCTTGCGCCCTGGACGCTCGCCTTCGATCTGCGGCTCGCGGCTGGCACGTGGAGCAACAGGAGCAGCAGCCCCCCCAGCGGCTGGACGCAGGGTACGCACACGCTCGGTCTTGGCCATCGGACGCGACGACTTGCGCTGCATACGATCAAGCTTGTCTTTGCTCTTGGCGTTCATCTGCGGCATCGCGACCGGCGTCAGGCCGACTTCGGCACTCAGAATGTCGACTTCGTACTGGCTCATTTCGCGCCAGCGGCCCATCGGCAAGTCGGAGTTGAGGAACACCGGACCGAAACGCACGCGCTTCAGACGGCTGACCACCAGGCCCTGGGATTCCCACAGGCGACGAACTTCGCGGTTACGACCTTCCATCACCACGCAGTGGTACCAGTGGTTGAAACCTTCACCGCCTGGCGCCTGCTTGATATCGGTGAACTTGGCCGGGCCATCTTCAAGGACAACACCCGCCTTCAGACGCTCGATCATCTCGTCATCGACTTCGCCACGCACACGTACCGCGTATTCACGGTCCATTTCGTAGGAAGGGTGCATCAGGCGGTTGGCCAGCTCACCGTCGGTGGTGAACATCAGCAGACCGGTGGTGTTGATGTCCAGGCGACCGATGTTGATCCAGCGACCTTCTTTCGGACGCGGCATCTTGTCGAACACGGTCGGACGGCCTTCCGGATCTACACGGGTGCAGATTTCGCCGTCGGGTTTGTTGTACATGATCACGCGGCGCACCGATTCGGCGGCCTCTTCGCGCTTGATCACCTTGCCATCGATGGTGATGGCGTCGTGCATGTCGACGCGCTGGCCAAGGGTGGCATCTTTGCCGTTGACCTTGATGCGGCCGTGGCTGATCCAGGCTTCCACGTCACGGCGCGAGCCAACGCCGATACGGGCGAGGACTTTCTGCAGTTTTTCGCCTGCTGGGCCGATTGGCTGGTCGTCTTGCTGGTCTTTGATACTCATCTGGGCACCTCCCGGTGTGGTCTGAAATCTGGGTACTTTGGCGAAGGGATCGCCGAAGGGTCGCGAATCATACGCGCATGCGGACGATTGCGCATCACAGACTAGCTGATCAAGGCAAGGTTATTGGTTTTTGCGCCGAACGGTGACACGCAACTTGCTTGCGAACACATCCCCCCTGTGGGAGCGAGCTTGCTCGCGATGACGGAGGCACATCCGACATCGAAGCGACTGACCTGCCGCCATCGCGAGCAAGCTCGCTCCCACAGCGAATCTCCATTGCTCATGAGACTCGCATCAGTCCTCGAACTGGCGGCGTTCAGCTTCGATAGCTTGAGCCAGGGCGAGGGCTTCAGCCTCTTCGTCGGACAGTTCCGGCTCGGGTTTCGGCTGTTCGAGGGCAGCCACGGCGGCCAGCAGTTTTTCCCGGGCCTCGGCCACGCCGAGGATATCGTCTTCCTGCTCCGGTTCCATTTCCGGCTCAGGCTCAGGCTCAGGCTCAGGCTCGATGTCGGGCTGTTCCGAATCAAACTCAGTCACCGCGCCATCACGCAACAGGTCATCGAAGTCGGTCTTGATCCCCTCCTCCATGCTGTCCAGCTCCAGCAACAGCGTGTGGAAACTGGTTTCTTCCTTCGGCTCTTCCGGCTCGGCGCTGGCATCGGCCAGCTCTTGCAACCCGGCGGGTACGGGGGCGTCGTCGAAATCGAGCACCGGGTCCGGTTCCAGCTCGCGCAGTTCCGCCAGAGGTGGCAAGTCGTCGAGGTTTTTCAGGTTGAAGTGATCGAGGAACGCCTTGGTGGTGGCGAACATCGCCGGTTTGCCGGGTACGTCGCGGTAGCCGACGATGCGGATCCACTCACGCTCCATCAAGGTCTTGACGATGTTGCTGTTGACCGCCACACCCCGCACGTCTTCGATTTCGCCGCGGGTGATCGGCTGGCGGTAGGCGATCAGGGCCATGGTTTCGAGCATGGCGCGGGAGTAACGCTGCGGGCGTTCCTCCCACAGACGCCCGACCCACGGCGCAAATTTCTCGCGAATTTGCAGGCGATACCCCGAGGCCACCTCCTTGAGTTCAAACGCGCGGCCATCGCAAGACTTGGCGAGAATCGTCAGGGCCTTCTTGAAGACCGGTGGCTCCGGACGCTCACCCTCCTCGAAGAGCTCGAACAGGCTTTCCAGGGATTGCGGCTTTCCCGAGGCCAACAGAAAGGCTTCAAGCAAGGGTGCCAGGTCACGGGGTTCAGTCAGGTTCATGTTTCGACTCGTTATTCGGCTCGGGCTCGCACGTGGATCGCGGCAAATGGCTCATTCTGCACCAGCTCGACCAGGGATTCCTTGACCAGTTCAAGGATCGCCATAAAGGTCACCACCACGCCAAGGCGCCCTTCTTCAGCGGTGAACAGCTCGACAAACGGCACGAAACCGCCGCCCTTGAGCCGCTCCAGCACATCGCTCATGCGCTCGCGGGTAGACAGCGCCTCGCGGCTGACCTGATGGCTTTCGAACATGTCGCCACGGCGCAATACCTCGGCCATGGACAACAGCAACTCGGACAGGCGCACGTCCGGCAACAACTTGCGAGCCCGGGCCTCCGGGGCGTCGAGTTTGGGCACCACCACGTCGCGACCGACGCGGCTCAGGCCATCAATGCCTTCGGCGGCGGCCTTGAAACGCTCGTACTCCTGCAAGCGGCGGATCAGTTCGGCGCGCGGGTCGTCCTCTTCGTCTTCGACGGTTTCGGCCCGCGGCAGCAGCATCCGCGACTTGATCTCGGCCAGCATCGCGGCCATCACCAGGTACTCGGCGGCCAGTTCCAGGCGCACCGACTGCATCAACTCGACGTAGCCCATGTACTGGCGGGTGATCTCCGCCACCGGGATGTCGAGGATGTTGATGTTCTGTTTACGGATCAGGTACAGCAGCAGGTCGAGGGGGCCTTCGAAGGCCTCGAGGAAGACCTCGAGGGCATCCGGCGGGATGTACAGGTCCAGCGGCATTTCCATGACCGCCTGGCCATAGACCATGGCGAAGGGCAGTTCCTGCTGGGCTCCGGCCTGACTGTCGACGGGTTCTACTGCGGACATCTAGGCCTCGACCATGAACGGCGCAGGGTCGCCGCAACCGACGCGGATGACTTCCGGTTCGCCGTCGGCGAGGTTGATCACGGTGGACGCCTTGATCCCGCCAAAGCCGCCGTCGATGATCAGGTCGACCTGGTGCTCGAGCAACTGGCGCATTTCATGGGGGTCATACATCGGGTCGGTTTCACCGGGCATGATCAGACTCACGCTCATCAACGGCTCGCCGAGCTGCTCCAGCAGTGCCAGGGCAATCGGATGGCTGGGCACCCGCAGGCCAATGGTGCGTTTTTTCGGGTGCAGCAACAGTCGCGGTACTTCGCGGGTGGCGTTGAGAATGAAGGTGTACGGCCCTGGCAAGTGAGCCTTGAGCAAGCGGAAAGTGCCGGTGTCGATCTTGGCAAACAGGCCCAGTTGCGACAGATCACAGCAAATCAGCGCGAAGTTGTGCTTTTCATCCAGCCCGCGCAAACGTCGCACGCGCTCCACAGCCACCTTGTCGCCGATCTGGCAACCAATGGCGTAGGAAGAGTCTGTGGGATAAATCACCACCCCGCCCTTGCGGATGATCTCGACGGCCTGTTTGATCAGGCGCGCTTGCGGGTTTTCCGGATGAATCTGGAAAAATTGACTCACATTCTCTACCTGTTCAGACGGCGGCAATAACTGGGTCATGTTTGAATCGACACCATAGCGGTGGCAGATCCTCCGGGAGTGGCCGGTATTCACCGATCTCCGACCAGCCTCCGGGGCCATGAAAATCACTGCCGGCACTGACCAGCAGACCGAACTCGCGGGCCAGAATGGCCAGGCTGCCCACTTGTTCGGCAGGCTGGTAACCATTGACCACTTCGATGGCGTGGCCCCCTGCTTGAATATAGTCGGCAATCAGGCGACGTCGCTTGCTTCGAGTGAATTCGTAGTGCCAGGGGTGTGCCAGGCTGACCCAGGCCTTGGCCGCGCGCAGGGTTTCGACGGTTTCTTCCAGGGTCGGCCAGTGTTGCTTGACGTCGCCCAGCTTGCCGGCCCCCAGCCATTTGCGGAACGCCTCGGCGCGATCCTTGACGAAACCTTCTCGCACCATCCAGTCCGCAAAGTGCGGGCGGGCCGGCGCGTTACCGCTGTCGCCCAGCGCCTGCTGGATCTCCCGGGCGCCATCCAGCGCCCCCGGCATGCCTTTGAGCGCCAGTTTGCGGCTGATTTCCTCGGAGCGTAGCCAGCGGCCATCATGCAATCTGGCGATGGCCTCGACCAACGGCGCGGCGTTCACGTCAAAACCGTAGCCCAGCACATGAATGGTCGCGCCGCCCCAGGTGCAGGACAATTCGACGCCATTGACCAGTTGCATCCCCAGCGCGGTAGCCGCGTGCCGGGCCTCGTCGAGGCCCTCGAGGGTGTCGTGATCGGTCAAGGCCAGGACTCGCACGCCTTTCTCGAACGCCCGCGCCACCAGAACCGCAGGCGCCAGGGCGCCATCGGAGGCCGTGCTATGGCAGTGCAAATCAACATTCACAGGGCTTTGTAACCTCAAATCAGCTGGCGCTATCGCGCGCCCATATGTTTGTTATTATGCCGCCACATCCTGCTTCTGGCTGCCACTGTGAAACAATTCATCGATTTCATCCCGCTCCTGCTGTTTTTCATCGTCTTCAAAATCGATCCACGGGTCGTCGACATCGCCGGCCATGAGCTCACTGTAGGCGGTATTTACAGCGCCACCGCGATGCTGATCGTCAGTTCCCTGGTGGTCTACGGCACACTGTTCATCAAACAGCGCAAGCTGGAGAAGAGCCAGTGGCTGACCCTGATCGCCTGCCTGGTCTTCGGCAGCCTGACCCTGGCCTTCCATAGCGAGACGTTCCTCAAGTGGAAAGCCCCGGTGGTCAACTGGCTGTTCGCCCTGGCGTTCATCGGCAGCCACTTCGTCGGTGACAGCCTGCTGATCAAACGCATCATGGGCCACGCGCTGACCTTGCCGGAGCCGGTCTGGACACGCCTGAACATCGCCTGGATCGCCTTCTTCCTGTTTTGCGGTGCCGCCAACCTGTTTGTCGCGTTCACCTTCCAGAGCTACTGGGTCGACTTCAAGGTCTTCGGCAGCCTGGGCATGACTTTGCTGTTCCTGGTCGGCCAGGGCATTTACCTGTCCCGCCACCTGCACGATGCCGACACCACTACGCCAAAAACCGAGGACTGACATGCTTTACGCAATCATTGCCACAGACGTCGCCAACTCCCTGGAAGCCCGCCTGGCCGCACGGCCTGCGCACCTCGAGCGCCTGCAAGCGCTCAAGGGCGAAGGTCGCATCGTATTGGCCGGCCCGCACCCGGCCGTCGACAGCAATGATCCGGGCGCGGCGGGTTTCACCGGCAGCCTGATCGTCGCCGAGTTCGATTCCCTGGGCGCCGCCCAGGCCTGGGCCGACGCCGATCCGTACATCGCCGCAGGCGTCTACGCCAACGTTCTGGTCAAGCCGTTCAAGCAAGTCCTGCCGTAACAATTCCCCCACGCGGTGAACCTTGTCGGTTCATCGCGTTCTCAATCGCTCATTATTCCTGTTTATCGGCCGACAACTTGCCCAATACTCGTATTGGAATCAGGAGTCGCGATGCGCAAGGGTCCGTTGTGTCTGATGTTGGTCACGTTGTCGATCGTGGCGCCCGCCCACGGTGAAGAATACGCCGAGGGTGGAAACTCGACGCCGCTTTCCTTGAGTGCCGGCAGCCAGATCACCGAGCTGCAGCAACGCTTGAAAGAAAGCGAACGGCAACGGGAAGAACTGAACAAGCAATTGCAAACTGTCGATGGCGAACGCGAAAGCCCGCTGCTGGCCCGGTTGCGCCAGGAGAACCAGCGCTTGAAGCTGCAACTCAAGGAAGCCCAGGCCAGCAGTCCGCTGCCACGTTTGCTGACCGACCAGCAACAATGGTTTGTCATTGGCGCCGGGGTAGCGCTATTGGCGCTGCTCTGCGGTATCTTCGCCAGTGGAGCAAGTCGAAAACGTCGACAATGGCTAAATTGAGTGAGTCATGAGCGAGCTGTTACTGATTGATGATGACCAGGAGCTGTGTGAGCTCCTGAGCAGTTGGCTGAGCCAGGAAGGGTTTCAGGTACGAGCCTGTCACGACGGCCAGAGCGCTCGCCGTGCGCTGGCCGAAACCGCTCCGGCGGCCGTGGTACTGGATGTGATGTTGCCCGATGGCAGCGGCCTGGAGCTGCTCAAGCAGTTGCGCAGCGATCACCCGGATCTGCCGGTGCTGATGCTCTCGGCCCGGGGCGAGCCCCTGGACCGTATCCTTGGCCTGGAACTGGGCGCCGATGATTACCTGGCCAAACCCTGCGATCCACGGGAACTGACTGCCCGCCTGCGCGCCGTCCTGCGCCGCAGCCACCCGGCAGCGGTGTCCAGCCAGCTGGAACTGGGCGACCTGTGTTTCAGCCCGGTGCGCGGCGTGGTCAGCATCGACGAGCAGGAATTCACCCTCACCGTTTCCGAAAGCCGCCTGCTGGAAGCCCTGCTCAAGCAGCCCGGCGAACCCCTGGACAAACAGGAACTGGCGCAGATTGCCCTCGGCCGCAAGCTGACCCTGTACGACCGCAGCCTGGACATGCACGTCAGCAACCTGCGCAAGAAGATCGGCCCACACCCCGATGGCCGTCCGCGCATCGTGGCCCTGCGCAGCCGCGGCTACTACTACAGCCTCTGACCCCTGACGACATGCGGCCCATGTAGGAGCTGCCGCAGGCTGCGATCTTTTGATCTTGATCTTTTCAAGGCGCTAAAAAGCAAAATCAAAAGATCGCAGCCTGCGGCAGCTCCTACAGGTCGGGCGTTTTGTCAGGTCGGCGGGAAATCGTCTTTACCCAAGCTTTACCCTTCGCTGACCGCCGCTGACCTTGATCTGCGTAATCTGCACTCATCCGGAACGTACCGGGAACGAGACAAGGAGATTCACCATGCGCAAGACTCTTATCGCTCTGATGTTCGCTGCTGCCCTGCCGACCGTGGCCATGGCCATGCCTGAAGGCGCAGGCCCCATGGGTGGGCCGATGGACGGTTCGCGCCACGGCGGTCAGATGCACGGCATGCACGGCAAAGGCCCATACAGTGAACTGGACCTGAGCCGCGAACAGCGCGAGCAGATCCGCAAGATCATGGGCGAGCAGATGCACGAGCGTAAGCAACTGGTCGATAAATACCTGGAGAAACTCTCGCCAGCCGACCAGAAAGCCATGAAAGACGAAATGACCGCCAAGCGCCAGAAAGCCGAAGCCGACGTGCGTGCGGTGCTGAAACCGGATCAACAGAAGAAATTCGACGAGATTCAGAAAAAACAGGCTGAACGTCGCGCCGAGTGGGCCGAGTTCAAGGCCTGGAAAGCGCAACAGCCGCAAAAGACGCAATAATGCGTTAACCCCGGACCCGACGGCTCATCACCGTTGGGTCTGATGCTTTTGATCTACTGTAGGAGCGAGCCTGCTCGCGATGGACGTCAACGATAACGCGCGGCATCAGGCAGCCCGTGTTGTCTATGCGTGTTTCGCGAGCAGGCTCGCTCCTACATGGGATTCTGTGCTTGTTTGAGGATTTTCCGTGCGTTCATTGTTCTGGCGTATCCTGGCCAGCTTCTGGCTGGCCATCGCTCTGGTTGCAGGGCTTTCCATCCTGCTCGGGCACATGCTCAACCAGGACGCATGGATTCTCAGCCGCCACCCGGGCCTCAACACGCTGCCCGAACAGTGGACGCAGACTTACGAAAGTCAGGGCGAAGACGCCGCCCAGGACATTCTCCAGCAGCGCAAACGCCAGTATCACATCGACGTTCAGGTGCTTAACGAAAGCGGCGACCCAGTGGTGCGCGGCACCTTCCCCAGACGTGCGGCGGCCTTTGAGGCGCGCCAGAACAATGATGACCGACGCCTGCCATGGCGGCGTCTGACCGATGAGTTCACCAGCGAAAAAACCGGTGACACCTTCCTGTTCATCTATCGCATTCCACACCCGGAACTGGACGCCTGGCACCGCGAGAGCCTGCTCTGGCCGCTCAGTGCCCTGGGAATCGCCTTGGTGGTGCTGACCCTGTTCAGCCTGCTGGTGACCTTTTCCATCACTCGCCCGCTCAGCCGTCTGCGCGGAGCGGTGCATGACCTGGGACAAACCACGTATCAACAGAACAGCCTGGTCAAGCTGGCCAACCGTCGCGATGAGTTTGGCGTCCTGGCCAATGACTTCAACCGCATGGGTGCGCGCCTGCAGAGTCTGATTGGCAGCCAGCGGCAACTGCTGCGCGATGTCTCCCACGAACTGCGCTCGCCTCTGGCCCGTCTGCGTATCGCGCTGGCGCTCGCCGAACGGGCCGGGCCGCAGGAACGGGAACAGCTATGGCCGCGCCTGACCCGGGAATGCGACCGACTGGAAGCGCTGATCAGTGAAATCCTGGTGCTGGCGCGGGTCGACTCCGATAACGCCAGTGCCGAAGAGGTGGATCTGAATGCCTTGCTCAATACCTTGCAGAAGGATGCTCAACTCGGTTCACCCGAACAGCTCGTACACCTCGAAGCCGAGTCGCAACTGAATCTGAAGGGCTGGCCGACCATGATCGAACGGGCCGTGGACAACTTGCTGCGCAACGCCCAGCGTTTCAATCCGGTGGGTGGCCTGCCGATCGAAATGCAGGCGCTGCGCCAAGGTGAGCGGATCGTCGTGACCGTGCGCGATCATGGACCGGGGGTCAGTGCCGAATATTTGAACCAGCTCGGTGAGCCGTTCTATCGGGCACCGGGGCAGACCGCGGCCGGACACGGCCTGGGCCTGGCGATCGCCCGGCGAGCGGCGGAGCGCCATGGCGGCTGCCTGGTACTGGCCAATCACCCCGAGGGCGGTTTCATTGCGAGCCTGGAATTGCCGTTGGTACCGGGGGCTGTCGTACAGCCCTGAGGCTGTCCCCCCAATTCTGAATGACACAGATCTACTGTGGGAGCGAGCTTGCTCGCGATGGCGGTTTTTCAGTCACTTCAATGTTAAATGTACTGCCGCTATCGCGAGCAAGCTCGCTCCCACAGGGCCTGCGGTGTCAGACCTTCCCGGACCATTCGCTGACGAATTCGGCCAGGTCGACCTTCTCGGCCACCCGCGGTTCTTTCTGCGGTGTGCCCAGGTACAGGAAAGCAATCACCTCTTCCCCCTCCGCCAGGCCCAAACCCTTGGCCACATGCGGCGAGTACGCCAGGTCACCGGTACGCCACACCGCGCCAATGCCCTGCGCATAGGCCGCCAGCAAGATCCCGTGGGCCGCACAGCCCGCCGCCAGCAACTGCTCGGACTTCGGATACTTGACGTGATCCTGCAACCGCGCGATCACCACCACCACCAACGGCGCCCGCAGCGGATTATTGCGCGCCTTGTCGATGGCTGCTTCGCTGACTTCGCCGTCCTGCAATTTCGCCGCTTCGACCAGCAGCTCGCCCATTTGCTCACGTGCCGCACCTTCCACCGTCAGGAAGCGCCAAGGCTGCAAGTGACCGTGATCCGGGGCGCGCATGGCGGCGCCGAACAGCACCTCGCGCTGCTCGGCAGTGGGTGCAGGGTCAATCAGTCGCGGAACGGAAACACGGTTGAGCAAAGCGTCGAGAGCCTGCATCGGCCACCTCCTGAAAAATTTGTGCGGCTATTCTAGCTGTAACTGCCGCAGCAGTGCCGGTTTACATGCCCTGCCTCACAGGTAGAATGGCGCCCTTTCCTCTATCAGCCGAGCGGACCTCATGGCGTTGCCGACCTTACGGATCATTGGTTTCATCATCGGCATCTTCCTGATCACGCTGGCGATCTCCATGGTCATCCCCATGGCCACGCTGGTCATTTTCGACCGCACCAGCGATCTGCCGTCGTTCCTCTGGGCCAGCATGATCACCTTTGTCGCCGGTTTGGCGCTGGTGATTCCGGGGCGCCCCGAGCACGTGCACCTGCGCCCCCGGGACATGTACCTGCTGACCGTCAGCAGTTGGCTGGTGGTGTGCATCTTCGCCGCGCTGCCGTTCCTGCTGACCCAACACATCAGCTACACCGACTCGTTCTTCGAAAGCATGTCCGGGATCACCGCCACTGGCGCAACCGTACTCAGCGGCCTGGACAGCATGTCCCCCGGCATCCTGATGTGGCGCTCGTTGCTGCACTGGCTCGGCGGCATCGGCTTCATCGGCATGGCGGTGGCGATTCTGCCGCTGCTGCGCATCGGCGGCATGCGGCTGTTCCAGACCGAATCGTCGGACCGTTCGGAAAAAGTCATGCCCCGTTCGCACATGGTGGCGCGCCTGATCGTGGCGGCCTACGTCGGCATTACCATTGTCGGCAGCCTGGCGTTCTGGTGGGCCGGGATGAGCCCGTTCGATGCGATCAACCACGCGATGTCGGCGATTTCCACCGGTGGCTTCTCCACCTCCGACCAGTCTTTGGCCAAGTGGCCGGAGCCTGCGGTGCATTGGGTCGCGATCGTCGTCATGATTCTCGGGGCCCTGCCGTTCACCCTGTATGTCGCCACATTGCGGGGTAACCGTCGGGCGCTGATCAAGGATGAACAGGTTCAAGGCCTGCTCGGCATGTTGCTGGTGACCTGGCTGGTACTCGGCACCTGGTACTGGTGGACGACCCAGCTGCATTGGCTGGAGGCGTTGCGGCATGTGGCGCTGAACGTGACCTCGGTAGTGACCACCACCGGTTTTGCACTGGGGGACTACAGCCTCTGGGGCAATTTCTCGCTGATGCTGTTTTTCTATCTGGGGTTTGTCGGCGGTTGTTCCGGCTCGACTGCAGGCGGTATCAAGATTTTCCGCTTCCAGGTGGCCTATATCCTGCTCAAGGCCAACCTTAACCAGCTGATTCACCCGCGCGCGGTGATCAAGCAGAAGTACAACGGTCACCGCCTCGACGAAGAAATCGTGCGTTCGATCCTGACCTTTTCGTTCTTCTTTGCGATCACCATCTGCGTGATTGCGCTGCTGCTGTCGCTGCTCGGCGTGGACTGGATGACCGCCCTCACCGGCGCGGCCAGCACCGTGTCCGGTGTCGGCCCGGGGCTCGGTGAGACCATCGGCCCGGCCGGTAACTTCGCGACCCTGCCGGATGCCGCCAAGTGGATTCTGTCGTTCGGCATGCTGCTCGGCCGACTGGAGATCATCACTGTGTTTGTGCTGTGTATTCCGGCATTTTGGCGTCATTGACCGCTTCAGGTGCCTGCATCAGCCGCATCCGGTACTCGCCGGGTGTGGCATCGAACCAGCGGCGGAAAGCGCGGAAGAAGTTGCTCGGATCGGCGAACCCCAGCAAGTAGGCGATTTCCAGCAAGGTCATGTTCGGTTGCGCCAGGTACTGCTCGGCCAGTTCGCGCCGGGTATCGTCCAGCAGTGCCTGAAAACTCGTGCCTTCTTCCTGCAAGCGCCGTTGCAAGGTGCGCTGGGAAAGGTGCAGCGTCTGCGCCACGGTGTCGCGCTTGGGTTCGCCCTGGGGCAACAGGCGGCACAACACCTGCCGCGCCTTGTGCGTCACGCGGCTTTCGGAAAAGCGCGCCAGGTACTCGCCGGCAAAACGATCATGCAACAACGCCATGGCTTCGTTGGCCGTCGGCAAGGGCGCTTCCATGTCCGCACGCTCGAAAATCAGCGCATCGTAAGGCGCGTTGAATTCCAGCGGTGCATGGAAGGCTTGTCTATAGGGTTCAGGATTGACCGGCTCGGCGCCTTGCAGCAACACTTTGCGTGGTTGCAACGTACGCCCGGTCAACCAGCTGCACAGCGCCAGCGCGCAGGCCAGTGAAGCTTCGGCGCTCTGCCGGGTCGGCGGCAGATGGTCACCATGCACCGTCAGAATCAGCGCATAGCCTTCATCCAGCAGTTGGAAACTCAGGTCGGCACTTTCGGCGATGATCCGCTGATAGCGCACCAGACGCTGAAAGCCTTCGGCCAGTGTCTGGCTGGACATCAAGGCGTAACCGGTCACATGAAACTGCGCCGGTCGCACCACCTTGCCCATGTTCAGGCCGATGGCCGGGTTGCCGGACAGTTCGACCGCGCGTTGCCACAGCCGTGTCATGGAATCTTGCGGAAAGCGCGCATCCGGATCATCCAGTGCTGCGTAGTCGAGCCCCAGCTGTTTGAACAGAACCCGGCAATCCAGGCCGTCCATTTCCAGCGCTTTGACAATCCCCATCGCCCAGCTTGCAGAAGTCGTTCGTTCGCTCATGGCGTTTTCTTACATGGTGAGCCGCATGCGACGGCTATTGACCGAAGGATATTAAAGTGGCGCCTATTGTCACTGCCTGATGCCATTGATCACTCTAGACTCAAATAAGCTACCCGCAGAACAACTTGCAGCCAGAACAATAACCACAGAGATCGCAGTCGTGGAAAACATCAAGCGCTTCAACAGCTTTGCTGAGTTTTACCCTTACTACCTCAGCGAGCACAGCAACAGTACCTGCCGCCGATTGCATTTTATCGGCACGACGCTGGTTATCTTGATACTGGCGCTGACCGTTGGTCGCGGAGCCTGGATGCTGTTGTGGGCCCTGCCGGTGGCGGGTTACAGCTTTGCCTGGGCCGGGCATTTCTTCTTCGAGAAGAACCGCCCGGCAACGTTCCAACACCCCTTCTACAGCCTGCTCGGCGATTTTGTCATGTACCGGGACATGGTGCTGGGGCGCGTTCCGTTCTAGAGAACATCCGTCACAAGAGAGTTGCCTATGAATGCCAATGCCCGCTTCACCCACATGAAGGACGGCACACAGGAAGACTGGGCGATCATCGCCGCGGACTTCAGTGCCTACGCGCGACAATTGCCGACAAGGATCGTGGCGCACCTGAAGTTACTGGAGGGGGATTTTGGCGGGTTCCCGGTGGATCGCCTGACCCATTCCCTGCAAACCGCCACCCGCGCCTTTCGCGATGGTCGCGACGAAGAATACGTGGTCTGCGCCCTGCTCCATGACATCGGCGACACCCTGGGGTCCTACAACCACCCGGACATCGCTGCAGCGATCCTCAAGCCGTTCGTCAGCACCGAGAACCTGTGGATGGTGGAAAAGCACGGGATTTTCCAGGGCTACTACTTTTTTCATTACCTGGGCATGGATCGGCATCTGCGTGAGCAGTTCCAGGACCATCCGCAATACCAGGCGACCATCGAATTCTGTGCCAAATACGATGCGGCGGCGTTTGATCCGGCGTACGACACGCTGCCATTGAGCTTTTTCGAGCCGATGATGGAGCGGTTGTTTGCCCGGCCCAGGAACTCGATCTACAAGGCGGCGATGGAAGAGCATTCGCCGGCCTGACAGGACCGCTGCGCGGTCCATTCGCGGGCAAGCCCGCTCCCACAGGGTTATCTGGCGACCACAAGTTTTGTGTTCACCTTCACCCACTGTGGGAGCGGGCTTGCCCGCGAAGAGGCCAGCACAAACACCGAATGACTGTCAGGCCAACTCTGCAACCTTGGCCGCCTTCATCTGCGCCTCCCGCGCCTGGGCATCCGCCAGGCGATACAGCTCGATCGAACCATCCCAGTGCTCGATCAGCGCCGTGCACGACTCCACCCAGTCGCCGCAATTGAGGTAGTCCACCTCGCCCACCTTGCGAATCTCGGCATGGTGAATGTGCCCGCACACCACGCCGTGCAGCTCGCGCTTGACGCATTCATGGGCGATGGCTTCTTCGAAGTCGCTGATGAAGCTGACCGCGGTTTTCACCTTGTGCTTGAGGTAGGCCGACAGCGACCAGTAGCCGTAACCATATCGCGCGCGCCAATGATTGAGCCAGCGGTTGAGGGTCAGGGTGAATTCGTAGGCCGAGTCACCGAGAAAGGCCAGCCAGCGATGATAACGGG
Source organism: Pseudomonas sp. GW456-E7 (assembly GCF_059424105.1). NCBI lineage: Bacteria > Pseudomonadati > Pseudomonadota > Gammaproteobacteria > Pseudomonadales > Pseudomonadaceae > Pseudomonas > Pseudomonas sp. GW456-E7. Next base: position 100,200 of record NZ_JBWKZB010000002.1, read on the forward strand.
TGATCACATCGAACTGGTCGCCATGGATCACCAGCAGATGCCGGCCGTCGGCGGTGACGTGCACGGCTTCGTCCACCAACTGGATATTGCCCAGGATCAGCTTCGAATAGCGGCGCAGGAACTCGTCGTGGTTGCCGGTGACGTAGATCACATCGGTGCCACGCTTGCTCATGGTCAGCAGGCGACGGATCACGTTGGTGTGCGCTTGCGGCCAATACATGCCACCGCGCAGTTTCCAGCCGTCGATGATGTCGCCGACCAGGTAGATTTTGTCTGCGTGGTAGCCCTTGAGAAACTGCGACAGGTGTTCAGCCTGGCAATCCCGGGTGCCCAAATGCACGTCGGAAATCCATAGCGTCCGTACGCGTTGCTTACGGGTGGGTTTGGCGAGCTCGGCGCTGGTCATGGGCAACCCTCTGGCAAGTTTTGCCAAGTCTGCCGCGGCCCGGTTAATGGTCCATGACAGCGTCAAGTCAGTCCGGTGACAACGCTTGTTGGCCGGCTCGGTGTAGACTGACGCCCTGAACCGGGAGACCCGCGATGAGACCGATCCTCACGCTGCGCCAATACAGCCACGACCTGATCGTCCACAGCCATGAACACGCACAATTGGTGTTCGGGCTTTCGGGCGCCCTGGATTTCGAGGTTGACGGCCGTGGTAGTCAGGTGGTCCAGCAGAGTTTCGTGGTGGTGCCCTCCGGCGCGCATCACGCGTGTGGCAGCGCCAATGGCAGCCGCTGCCTGGTGCTGGATGTGCCCGGCGAACAATGGGTTTCACAGTCGTTGGGCGATCACGCCGAGTCCAGCCGACGCTTGCTCGACAATGCCGGCCGCCTGCCCCTGGACGCCGGGCAAAGCCAATTGGTCAGCTGGCTGGCGAACAGTCCGGTCGATGATCCGCTGATCGCACAACAAGGCGCGGTGCTGTTGCTGGCCAGCCTGAACAACACCAGGCTCGACGCCGTCGGCGGTCGGCGCCTGCCCTATGCCGCGCTGAATGCACACATCGATCAGTACGCGGCGTACCCGCTGCAGGTGGCCGACCTGGCCCGGGTGGCCGGCCTCTCCAGTGCCCGTTTGCATGCGCGGTTCGTGGCTGAATGCGGGCAGACGCCGATGGACTACATCCGCAGTCGACGCCTGCACATCGCGGTGGGCATGCTGCGCAACTCGGCGCTGCCCATCGGCGAGATTGCCAGCCGCGTCGGCTACAGCTCCCAGAGTGCCTTCGCAGCGGCAGTGCTGCGCGAGTTCGGGGCGTCGCCCGGAAAACTGCGGCGCGAGGCTGGCGACAAAAAACGCTAGTCTGCCGACAGACTTGACGGGGCATTACGCGCTTCAATGAGGCCTCTGTTCGTTTGTCATCAAGGATTGCAATGACTCCCCGTACCGCACTTGGCGCCTTGCATATCGGCGCATTGATGTTCGGCCTGACCGGCGTGTTCGGCAAACTGGCTGCCGCATCACCGGCGATCATCGTGTTCGGCCGTGCCGCTTTTGCCGTGCTCGCGCTAGCGTTTTTTGCACGGTTCGCCAGCCAGACGCGCTGGCAGAAACTCGAGGCCGTGGACTGGCGTCGGCTGCTCCTCAGCGGCTTGTTGCTGGCCGGGCACTGGGTGAGTTTCTTCATTGCGGTGAAAGTCGCAGGCGTGGCGATTGCAACGCTCGGCTTCGCCAGTTTCCCGGCCTTTACCGTGATCCTCGAAGGGTTGATCTTCCGCGAGCGCATTCGCGCCAACGAGATTGTGCTGGTGCTGCTGGTGAGTGTCGGCCTGGTGCTGGTTACACCAGACTTTGATCTGGCCAGCGGCGCCACCACCGGCCTGCTGTGGGCCGTGGGTTCCGGCTTGTTGTTCGCCCTGCTGTCACTGACCAACCGTGCCAGCTCCGGACGGGTCCCGCCCGTGCAGGCAGCACTGTGCCAGAACGTGGTGGTTGCCCTGTGCCTGCTGCCGGTGGCGGCGCCGCAATTGAGCGAAGTGCGTGCCATCGACTGGCTGTGGATCGGCCTGCTCGGTGTGTTCTGTACCGGTGTCGCCCACAGTCTGTTCGTCGCCAGCCTGGCGGTGATCAAGGCACGCACCGCCGCCGTGGTGTTCGCCCTGGAGCCGGTCTATGGCATCACCGTCGCCTGGCTGCTGTTCAACGAAAACCCGACCCTGCGCATGTTGCTGGGAGGTGCGTTGATCATTGTGGCAATAGTGGTGTCCAGCAGGCTCTCAGGCAGTTCGAGCAAGAAGGCCGTTACCGCCGAGGCGGCGTCTCACTGAGTGCGGTCGTTGTGCCCCAGGTCGCGGTCCGGGTCGATCTGATCGCGGACCCGCTGCTTGAGCACTTTGGCTTCAGGGAAGCCACCGTCCGCCTTGCGCTCCCAGATCTGCACGGCGTCACAGAACACATGAAAGACCCCACCGGTGCCCGGCACCAGGGAGACTTTACCCAGGTCGTCACCGAAGGTGCTGAGCAGTTCCTGGGCCAGCCAGGCCGCACGCAACAGCCACTGGCATTGCGTGCAATAGGTGATGACGATTTCCGGTTTGTGGGCGGTCATGATGGGGCTTGACTCCAGAGTTTGACGACGCCGCTATGATAGCCCGGCCGGTGACTGTCGAGTCGGCTGATCAGGTTGGGCCTCCAACCCGAACGCAGGCTCGATCATGGCCGGAGCCACCGGCTGCCTGGTCTCGCCTGGGCTGATCACGTCCCAACTCGACGCCATGGACAGCTCCTCCAGGTTGAGCCGGTACTCATCGTCAATGGCGGATTCACCGGACATCGGCAAACCCGGAGCCGCTATGGCAGCAGCGACCGGGATGGAATGACGGTTGTCGACCCACTCAAGTTCATCATTGGCTGGCACCCCGTCGCGCTGCGCAGTGGGCGATTGCGTGACGGGCGGCCAGATCACTGGCTCGGTAAAAAACTCAGCCGACGGCTCATGCGGCGGCGGCAGAGCCTCCGAATCCGTGGCCTGATGCTGCTGGCGCCGACGGCGTACAAACCAGCCCAGCACCAGCAACGCCATCAACGCCGACACGCCGGCAATCTGCAACCAGCCAACCCCGGAGGTTTCAGCAATGGCGGGGGCCGGTGCCACTGCATCAGAAACCATGGGTTGCGCTTTTACCTTCTTGAGTTCAGCCAGCTGGGTTTGCAATTCGGCCAACTGCTGTTTCTGGCCGTCGATCAGCTCATCCTGGCTTTGCAGCTTCGCAGTGAGCTTATCGACAGTGGATTGCAGCTGGTGGTTTTGCAGGGTGCTGGCAGCCAGTTGCTCCACAGCGGGATCGACCATGGAGGCGTCAGTCGCTGGCGTTATCTTTGCCACGGGGGGCGGCGTTTCGACCGGTTGAACCCTGGGGAACTCGGACGCAGGGGAACTGGAAACCGGCTCATCGGTGGCGGCAACAATGCCAGGCGAACCCGGTGGATCGATCAGCACCGTGTACTCGCGCAATAACCGAGCGTTGGGCTGATCGAGCTGCACGAGGAAATTCAGGAAGGGTTCACTGACCGGTTTGCTGGATGTCACCTGGATCACGCTGCGCTTGCCGCGCAGGACCGGGGTGAATTTCAGGTTGTCGAGGAAAAAGACCCGGTCGACCCCGGCACGGTTGAACTCGTCTGCCGTTGCCAGGCTCACCGACAGCTCGCCCTCTTCCAGGCCAGCCGCATCCACCAGGGCGATATCGGCACGCAACGGTTGATTCAGCGCCGAATGCAGGGTGATTTCACCCAGGCCCAACGCCGGCGCCCATGCCGAGTAAGTGACCGCCGCCCCGGCCAGCAACCCCTGTGAACAACCACGCAAAACCAACCGCCAACACTTGAGCATGAGCATCCTTCAGATCTACAAAAACTACCCGTACGCGTTCGTACATCCGTTACGAACACGATATTGCCGAGTAGTTCTTATAGTCTGCGCAATGCGGTCTCTCAAAAAGCCTGGCAGTCGGTTATGCCTCAGGGTTTTTCAAGGTTGCCCAGGATATGCCCGTGAACCCGCATGCACACCTTCAAATCCGCCTCATCGACGCCTTCAAACAATTCGTGACGCAGTTGCGTGGCAATGGTTTCAATTTGTTCGATCAGGGGAAGCGCCGGGGCGCAGAGCACGATTTTCTTCGCCCGACGGTCTTCCAGCACCGCCTGGCGTTGCACCAGCCCCTGGCTTTCCAGACTGTCGAGCAAACGGGCCAGGGTCGGGCCTTCGACGCCAACGCTTTGTGCCAGCTCCCGCTGGGTCGGAGCTTCTTCGAAACGGGCCAGGTGCAGCAGCACCAGCCAGCGCGCCTGGGACAAGCCCATGCCCGCCAGTCGGCGGTCCAGTTCGGCACGCCAGCCACGGGACATCTGGGCCAATTGCATGCCAAAGCGGTGTTGATCGGTTAACGGCATAAAACACTCATGATTAGACTGAAATAAATAAAAACTAATTATTAGTCAGCTAAGCATGAGCCTCGATCCGAGGCAAGACTTGATCTGTACTGAATCGTTACATCAGCACGACGGATGTCTCAAATCTCGAATTCCGACTGCAAGGCAGCGCGAACACAGTACAAAACCCCTTCCGGTACCCGGCCCGCGAACAGCGCGGCGATCTCGGAAACCGGCGGCAATTCGCCTTCACCGTCGAGGAAGGCGTCCTGGACTTCGCCCATCAGGTCTTCAGGCAGATCCAGCGCCTGCTCCAGCGACAACTGCTGCTTGCCGATCGCTTCGGCCAGCATGGTGTAGACGTTCTTTTCCGAGCACTGCAACTGACCGGCGATCTGCACCGGTGTCATACCGGCCCGCGCCAGCGTGATCAGTTCGTGACGTACGTCGGCCACCGGTTTCGGCGCCTCGACCTGGCCGCCGAGGACTTCGAGGAAGGCCTCGCCGTAACGCTCCAGCTTGCGCGCGCCGACGCCGCTGACCGTGGCCATTTCCGCCAGCGAGGTCGGCTGGCTGCGCAGCATTTCGAGCAAGGTCGAGTCGGGGAAGATGACATACGGCGGCACGCCATGTTCTTCGGCGAGCTTGCGTCGCAGGGCACGCAGGGCTTCCCACTGTTCGCGCTCCTCGCCCCGGACCAGTTGGCTCGCCTGGCTCTTGCTGCTTTTCGCCACGGTTTGCGCCTTGAGGTCGCGACGCAGCTCCAGGGTCACCTCGCCTTTGAGCAGCGGCCGGCAACTGTCGCTCAGGCGCAAGCCACCGTAGCCTTCGAGGTCGATGTCGGCCAGACCCCGGGCCACCAGTTGGCGGAACAACGAGCGCCATTCGCCCTCCGCCATCGCCTTGCCGACACCAAACACCGAAAGATGCTGATGGCCGAAGTTACGGACCTTTTCGTTGTCCTTGCCCAGCAACACATCCACCAGGTGTCCGACGCCGTAGCGCTGACCTGTGCGGTAGATCGCCGAAAGCGCCTGCCGTGCGGGCTCGGTGGCATCCCAGGTCTGCACGCCGTCGACGCAGTTGTCGCAATGACCGCAAGGCTGGGGCATGTCCTCGTCGAAGTAGGCCAGCAGCGTTTGCCGACGGCAGCGGGTTTCTTCACACAGGGAAAGCATGGCGTCGAGCTTGTGCTGTTCCAGGCGTTTGTGGCGCTCGTCGCCTTCGGAGTTCTGCAGCATCTGCTTGAGCATCACCACGTCTTGCAGGCCGTAGGCCATCCAGGCGTCTGCCGGCAGGCCGTCACGGCCGCCACGACCGGTTTCCTGGTAGTAGGCCTCCAGGGATTTCGGCAAATCGAGATGCGCGACAAAACGCACGTTGGGCTTGTCGATGCCCATGCCGAAGGCCACGGTGGCAACCATGATCAGGCCTTCTTCGTTGAGGAAGCGCTTCTGATGGTAAGCCCGCAAGTCGTTGGGCAGACCGGCGTGGTACGGCAGCGCCGGGAAGCCCTGTTCGCTGAGGAACGCGGCGACTTCCTCGACTTTCTTGCGTGACAGGCAATACACGATGCCGGCATCGCTGCGGCGTTCGGCGAGGAACGCCAGCAACTGCTTGCGCGGCTGCTCCTTGGGCACGATGCGATAAAAGATGTTCGGTCGGTCGAAGCTCGACAGGAAGCGCTCGGCGTCTTGCAGGTGCAGCCGGGTGACGATTTCTTCCCGGGTGCGCTTGTCGGCCGTGGCGGTCAGGGCGATGCGCGGCACGTCGGGGAACATTTCCGCCAACTGGCCCAGTTGCAGGTATTCCGGACGGAAGTCATGCCCCCATTGCGACACGCAGTGGGCTTCGTCGATGGCGAACAGGGAAATGTTCAATCCTTGCAGAAATGACAGCATGCGCGGCTGGACCAGACGTTCCGGCGCCAGATAGAGCATTTTCACTTCACCGCGGCGGATGCGGGCGGCGAGGTCACGCTGCTGCTCGGCGCTGAGGGTGGAGTTCAACGCGGCGGCGGCCACGCCCAGCTCTTCGAGGGTGGCGACCTGATCGTCCATCAGGGCGATCAGCGGCGAGACCACCACGGCCAGGCCTTCGCGCAGTAGCGCCGGGACCTGGAAACACAATGACTTGCCGCCACCGGTAGGCATCAGGACCAGGGCATCGCCGCCGCTGGCCACGCGCTCAATGATTGCACCCTGGCGGCCACGGAAACTGTCGTAGCCGAAGATGTCCTTGAGGACGCGTTGAGCCTGTTCGAGCATAAAAACTCCAAAAATCACCGAAACATCCCTGCAAGGCTGGTTCAGAACCCGCGACGCTGCACCGACAAATCGTAAGTGCGCATTGCATGACGCTTCACATTTCAGCCGTGAAGCCAGCAGGGCATCACAAAACGCGCGAGTATACCCGAGCCCCGGCAGGCATTGGGCACCGCTGATAAGAGGGAATGGACATGATCCTTGTAGGAGCTGCCGAAGGCTGCGATCTTTTGATCTTTCTTTTTAAAGACAAGATCAAAAGATCGCAGCCTTCGGCAGCTCCTACGGGGAGAGACCATAGGCAAATATGCCGTGCGGCTGGCCCAAGCGCTCAAGAAGGCCTAGAATTCCCGCATCGAACATTCCCCAAGGTAGTCCTTTAATGTCCTTCGCTGAGCAACTAACCCGCCTGCAAGTCTTCCTCGACGCTGATGAACTGCATGACGAGGCGCTGGACTACGTGGCCGCCCACGGCTACCTCACTGCGCTGTCGATCTGTTCCGAAGTGGTCCCGGACCGTGAATGGATCGACGCACTGTTCGCCGAAGAGCCGCATTACAGTGGCGAAGCCCAGCGCGAAGAGATCGAAGCCACGCTGATCGGCCTCAAGGCCCACATCGCCCGTCAACTGGCCTCCGACGAGGAGTTCGAGTTGCCGTGCGACCTGGACCTGGGCGACGACCCGGACGATTCCGAGCTGCGCGGCTGGTGCATCGGTTTCATGGAGGGCGTGTTCCTGCGCGAAGAAGCCTGGTTTGAAACCGCCGAAGACGAAGTCAGCGAAATGCTGCTGCCGATCATGGTCGGTTCGGGCCTGTTCGACGAGCAACCGGAGTTCTCCGACATTGCCGCCGACGCCAACCTGATGGACGACATGATCGTGCAGATCCCGGAAGCCCTGACTGCGCTGTACCTGCTGTGCAACGCGCCAGACGAAAAACCGGCGATTCTCAAACCCCGTCACCACTAAGGTTCTGCCTATGGACAATCCCATAGGCAACCGCCCCCTGATGTTGCGCTACGTGCTGCTGGCCATCGGCTGGCTGAGCGTAGCGTTGGGGGTCATCGGAATTTTCCTGCCGGTATTGCCCACCACCCCCTTCCTGCTGCTGGCGGCCGCCTGCTTTGCCCGCAGTTCGCCGCGCTTCTATCAATGGCTGGTCGAGCATCCGCGGCTGGGTCCGTGGATTCGCGATTACCTCGACGGCAACGGCATTCCGCTCAAGGGCAAGGTCTACGCCATCGGCCTGATGTGGGCGAGCATCCTGTTCTCCTGCTATCTGGTGCCGCTGCCTTGGGCACGGGGGTTCATGCTGACCAGTGCGGTGCTGGTGACGATCTACATCCTCAGGCAAAAAACCCTGCGCAAATACTGAAGTCTTGTGGCGAGGGAGCTTGCTCCCGCTGGGTTGCGAAGCGCCCCCCCAAACCATTCGATCCAGGCTCCCCTGGTACACCGCGCTCACCTGTTCTGCGACTGCTGCGCAGCCGAGCGGGAGCAAGCTCCCTCGCCACAGGTGCTGTAGGCAACCCGACGACCTGCCCTCCCCCTGCAAAATCTCCACCTAAACTCCACGAACCTACACTCGAGCAGCCAGACATGGCCCGCAGTCTGCGTAGTCCAGGATGGCCAGCGCTCCGACTTCGGCTCGGCGGCGGGTTGCTGCTGGCCGCTTTGCTGCTGACCGCTTTCAACGGCGTCCGGGCCGACTGGGATTTTGCGCAGATCCTGCAAACCGTGGAAAAACGCTACGGTCCGCCGGGACCGGCACGCAACCGGATCGAGGCGTGGAGTCAGATGCTGCAAAGTGCACGCGGTGCGCCCGAACGTGAGCAGCTCAACGCGGTGAACCGCTTCTTCAATCAGCAGTTGAATTTCCAGGACGACACGCGCATCTGGCAACAGACCGATTACTGGGCCACGCCCGTCGAAGCCCTGATCAAGGGTGCCGCCGATTGCGAGGACTACGCGTTGGCGAAGTATTTCAGCCTGCGCCGGCTCGGGTTCCCCAGCGAAAAACTGCGCATCACCTACGTCAAGGCCCTGAGCCAGAACCAGGCGCACATGGTCCTGACGTTCTACAGCACCCCCACGGCCGATCCACTGGTGCTGGACAACCTGATCGGCGATATCCGCCCCGCCTCCCAACGCAAAGACTTGCTGCCGGTGTACGCCTTCAACGCCGAAGGCCTGTACCTGCCGGGCAAGAACGGCGGGCAACGCAGCAGCGACTCGAAGAAGCTGTCGCGCTGGCAGGACGTGTTGAAAAAGATGCAGAGCGAAGGGTTCGACATCGGCGACGGCTAACCGCCATGGCAAGGAGCGAGACATGACACTGCGTAAACAGTTGTTCCTGGCCATCTGCCTGTTCCTGCTGGTGGCGTTCAGCGGCAGTTTTTTTGCCAGCCTGGAAAGCTCCCGCGAGCAAACGCTCAGTCAGCTGCGTGCCCACGCCCAGGACGCGGCCACCGCGCTGGGGCTGTCGCTGACGGCACAGGTCGATGACCCGGCAATGATGGAGCTGATGGTCAGTTCGATTTTCGACAGCGGCTATTTCAGCAACATCCGCGTGATCAGGCTCAAGGATCAGCAAACCCTGGTGGAGCGCAGCACTCCGACAAAAATCGACGGTGTGCCTGACTGGTTCGTCAACCTGGTCAACCTGCGCCCGGAAGGTGGCGACGCCTTGGTCATGCGCGGCTGGGAACAGCTGGCACGGGTCGAAGTGCTGAGCAATCCGCAATTCGCCCTGGCCAAGCTCTGGGACAGCACCCTCGGCAGCCTGATCTGGTTGCTGTTGTGCGGGCTGTTCAGTGCGGTGATTGGAGGATGGATGCTGCGCAGGCAGTTCCGCCCACTCGACAGCATGGTCCGACAAGCCGAAGCCATCAGTAAACGCGAGTTTCTCAGCCTGCCCAACCTGCCACGTACACCGGAGCTGAAACGGGTGGTGCTGGCCATGAACCAGATGGTCGAAAAACTCAAGGCGCTGTTCGTCGAAGAAGCGGCGCGCAGCGAAAAGCTGCGGGCCGAATCCTACCTGGACAGCCTTACCGGCCTGGCCAACCGGCGCCTGCTCGACGAACAACTGGCCGACCACTTGAGAGTCTGCGAACAGAGCCGCGATGGCCATCTGCTGATGTTGCGGATCAACGACCTGAACGGGCTCAACCAGCGACTGGGCGGCCAACGAACGGACGCACTGATCAGCGCCGCCGGCGAACTGCTCAGGCGCCTGACTCAATTGCCGGAACGTCGCACCTGGCTGGCGGCGCGCAATCGCGGTGGGGAGTTCAGCCTGCTGACCCCGGGCCTGGACGCCGAGAGCGCCGCGCGCCTGGCCGCCGATGTCAGCATCAGCCTGGAGAACCTGCGCCTGACCGGCGCCAGTGATTGCATGCCGGTCGCCCACCTGGGCGTTGTCGCCTATCGCCCCGGAGAGCCGATCGGCAACGTACTGCTGCGCCTTGATCAGGCATTGACCGAATCCCGGCAGCGTCCCGAGCGCCCCTGGGTGTATCTGGGCCACCATGACACCGCGCCGAATCACTCCCAGCACGACTGGCGCACCTGGATCGACGACGCCTTGACCGAAGGCAAGATGCAGTTGTACTTCCAGCCCGTTGTGCAATGCGCCGACACCCGCCAGGTACTGCATCACAAAGTGCTGGCACGCCTGCTCGACCCACAGGGCGAAGCGATTGCCGCCGGGCATTTTCTGCCGTGGATCGAGCGTCTGGGCTGGTCGGCACGCTTCGACCTGGCCATGCTCGAAGCCACGCTGGACGACCTGGTGGTCAACCGCAGGCCCTTGGCACTGAGCCTGTACGGAACCACCCTGCGCGACCCGGTGCAATGGCGAACAATCCTCGACCTGCTCGACTCCCTTCCCGAACTGGCACCACTGCTGACCCTGGAAATCGACGAGCGCCAGTTGCCCTCCCCCGAAGAACTGCAGCGTTTGAGCCACAGCCTGCTGAACACCGGTTATCGCATCGGCCTGCAACACTTCGGCGGGCGCTTCAGCCAGATCGGCAACCTCACCCAATTGGGTTTGGCGTACTTGAAAATCGATGGGGCCTACATTCGCAACATCGACGAGCAGCCTGACAAACGGCTGTTCATCGACGCGATCTTTCGCGCGACCCATAGCATTGATTTGCCGCTGATTGCCGAGAGGGTCGAGACACCCGGGGAACTGGAAATCATCCGGGAGCTGGGTGTATTCGGCGCGATGGGGCGATTGATCGGGCCGCCGGAACCAGGCAGCCGAAGCACTTCCGACCATTGATCGGAAACCACCTCGCACCTGTTATTTATGACAGTAGGCAAGCTATCAGGGCAGGGTTTAAATCACTCGGGCGTATTCACTTCTCATGCCCGGAGTCATCATCATGACTGCTAAACCACCGAATACTTCAACACTTACGTCAGACACACAGAATGAAACAGCAGATACAGTAACCTTCGATTCAATCAAGGACAGCAAGGGTAATCTCGTTCCCGAAAACGGCGTTACTTATGACTCAATGCTGGAATTGGAGGGTAAGACTGGCGCAGGCAGGATGCTCACTATTCGCGATCGTTTTACCCCTATCGGTGAGGTGAAGACTCTCTCGTCAGGAACCTGGGTCAAACAACTCGACTTTAGCAACCTGGCATTCAAGCGTTTCAACCTTAATGTCATCCAACAAGACCTACCTCAAAATACCTCGAACTCGTACGTTTTCATATGGGCGACCGAGAAGCCGATCATCAAGGTAGTCACTGGCGAGCATGGCCCGATTGACGATGACGATACCTACACCGGTACCTCACCACTGGAATTCACCGGCAACGCACCTCCCGGTATGGAAGTTGAAGCGTTCAACGACGGCACAACCATGGACAAGAAAGTCGAGGTTAATCCTGACGGTTTGTTCAAACTCACCCTCGATGGACTCACCGCTGGCACCTACAAGATCACGATCAAGGCAGCCAATGACAAAGAGTCCGATGTGTTCACCTTCCATGTCGCATCGGATATAGAACTGATCCTTGATAGGCTCTACGATTCCCGCGGGAAGGTTATCACTGAACGCGATACCACCTACAGCAAATGGGTTAGGGCCCAAGGCTTTGCCTGGATCGGCAAACAGGTGCAACTGCTCGATTTCGACGACCCTGTCGACGGAGCAATAGGGACCGCCGAGGAGCCTGACGGACTCTGGAAAATCGAATTTGAGTTGTCCCCCCCCAAGTCGTACAGCCTTACCGCCATGGCGCTTTATGGCGAGGGTGAAACTTCCAAATTTCCCTATCTCTTTGAAGCGGCGGAGGACGTCAAGCTGAGCCTGGATCACGTCTTCGACTCCAAGGGGGAGGTCCTTGAGGGCCGCACCACCTACGATAAAAAGGTAAAGATCTGCGGCTATGTCAGGCCCGGCAAACGCGTGCAGCTGCACACTCGTGGTAATTCCATCGGACCAGCGACAACCTCCGACGCGGTGACCGGATACTGGGAAATCGAACTTGATGTGGCCCCGCCCGAAGAACACGAACTTACCGTCCAGGGACTTTACGACGATGAAGAGTTTTCCGCCCCGCCCCGCACCTTTTTCGTGAGGGAGGACGTCGCGCTGAGCCTGGATCACGTCCTCCAATTCGAGGGCGGCCCCCCTGTCGATGAAGGTGATACCACCAACAAGACTTCGTTGTTCATCACGGGACATGCCCGGCCCGGTGAGAGCATTCAGCTATTCAATCACGGTAACCCGATAGAAGGTGCCATCGTAACTGCCGATCCCGAATCTGGCGTCTGGAAATATACGCTCGATGTGCAAGCCGGTTTCTACAGCCTGACCGCTCAGGCGAACTATGGCGACAACGAAACCACCCACCCGCCCCGCACCTTTACCGTGGTGCTGGACCTCGAGCTGAGCCTGGATGACGTCCTCGAATCCGAAGACGGCCCCCCTGTCGATGAAGGTGAGACCACCGCCAAGAAGCTGTTGTTCATCTTTGGACATGCCCTGCCCGGTGAGAGCATTCAGCTACTCAATCACGGTAAACCGATAGAAGGTGCCATCGCAACTGCCGATCCCGAATCTGGCATCTGGAAATATCCGCTCAATGTGGAAGACGGTTTCCACAGCCTGACCGCTCAGGCGAATTATGGCGACAATGAAACCACCCACCCGCCCCGCACCTTTACCGTGGTATCCATCATCAAGCCGCACAACACCCGTGCATTCGACCTGGACGGCCTGATCGAGGACTTCGGTACAACCCTATACAACTATGTAATTGTCAGGGGTGTAGCGGCGCCGCTAGCGACGATCAAGCTAAAGATCAACGGAGTCACCGACCCGAAACCGGAACCGACCGACGATACGGGCAAATGGGCCAGACTCGTTCAAAATCTGAACTACGGAACCAAGTATGAGTTCATCGCGGAGGCAGACTATGGAGACAATGACGAGTCCAACCCATGGACGATTTCTGTTGCGGCTGCACTCAGGCCAAGTATTAGCGCTATCAAAGGTGCTTTGGGGCCTATTGACCCAGACGCCACTACCATCGAAAGGGCCGTGACTGTCGAAGGACGTGCCCACAAGGATCAGAAAGTCGAGATATGGGACGGTACTAACCGGCTGACCGAAGCCCTGGTCGGCCCTGATGATACTTTTAGCAAGGACTTGAACGGGCTGACTGCAAAAACCTACGACCTCAAAATAAAACCACTTTATGGTACCGGTGTACCTGACTCCGACACTCAAAGTTTTACCGTCATAAATTGGCCAGACTCTGTCACAACTTTTAACGATGATACGCTCGGCAAGTGGCAGAAAGGCATTGCCTTTACTCAGAGTGTCGTAACCCAGGGAGTCCTCCGTAACGTGACAACCAGGGCGACTGGCCACGCCGGCCCCGTACTTTCACAAGCATTTGTCTTCGATGCCAATGAGCAATACTCATTCACCTTCCGCGTTCGAAACATTAGCGGCCAACCCACTAACCTGACTCCGAAGTTCAGCGTCACCATAGGAGCCGAGGAGTTGATTCCTGTTTTCAATGTGCCTAGAGACGGACAATGGCATTTGCTCTCGGCGCGAATTTCGGTCCCTCGCACCAACAACTACACGCTTTACATCAAAAGCAATGAGGATCGAGGTGGCGGCACTGGGCCGGATGGAGGAAACGATTACGAACTGGATGACATTATCGTGCGTCAGATCAGACCTGAATGGAGCGACTCGATAACAGATTTCAATGATGGTAGCTCTGGAAGCTGGAGCCGAGGACCTGCCGCTTTGGGAGGAGAAATAACCAACGGTGTGTTTCACAACCAAACGCAAAACGCGACCGGAAACGCAGGTGTCGTGTTTTCCAATTTTTTCCGATTCGAAAAAGATAGAACCTACTCATTCAGTTATCGACTTCGTAACTTCAGTGCCGATGAAACGAACAAACCTCCAAGGTTGTCGGTTTCGAGAGGTGGCGCAACGATTTTGCCTGAATATAGTATCCCCCGGGACGGAGAGTGGCACCCTATGCAGGGAGAGTTTTCAGTACCCGCGACCGGAGATCGTTACCAGATAGACATAAACAGTCATGAAGACAGAGGCGGGGGAAGCGGAAGCAACGGAGGCAATGACTACGAAATTGATGACATTGTCATTCTTCTACTTCGGTAGAAGTTGAAGATTCCGTCAATCCGGCAAAATGAAAAAACCGCTTAACGCGGTTTTTTCATTCACTAATCCCCGCCTGCCCCGGGTTACCGGTGACGGTCGCGCCATTGATGTTCAGGGTAGAGCCGGTCTGTATTCGGGACGGGAGACAACAGATCGAGCCGCCGAAAGCAATGCAGCCAATGCATCTCGTCTATTGATCGGAAACCACCTCGCCCCTGTTATTTATGATAGTAGGCAAGCTATCAGAGCAGGGTTTAAATCACCCGGGCACATTCACTTTCATGCCCGGAGTCATCATCATGACCGCTAAAGCACCAAACACTTCAGCACTTACGTCAAACAAACAAAATGAAACAACAGATAGAGTAACCTTCGATTCAATCACGGACAGCAAGGGTAATCTCGTTCCCAAAAACACTGTTACTTATGACCCAATACTGGAATTGAAGGGTAAGGCTGACGCAGGCAGGATGCTCAAAATTCGCGATCGTTTTAACCCTATCAGTGAGGTGGAGACTCTCCCGCCAGGAATCTGGATTAAACGACTCAACTTTAGCAACCAGGAATTCAAGCCTTTCAACCTTGATGTCATCGAAATAGACCCACCTCAAAATAGCTCGACCCCGTACGATTTCATATGGGCGACCGAGACGCCGATCATCAAGGTAGTCACTGGCAAAGATGGCCCGATTAACGATGACGATACCTACACCGGCGACTCACTGGAGTTCTCCGGCTACGCACCTCCCGGTATGGAAGTTGAAGCGTTCAACGACGGCACAACCATGGGCAAGAAAATCAACGTTAACCCTGACGGCTTTTTCAAACTCACCCTCGATGGACTCACCGATGGCACCTACAAGATCAAGATCAAGGCAGCCAATGGTAAAGAGTCCGATGTGTTCAACTTCCGTGTTTCCGTGAAGGAGGACGAAAAGCTGAGCCTGGATGACGTCCTCGAATTCGAGGGCGGGCCCCCTGTCGATGAAGCTGGGACCACCGACAAGACTCCGTTGTTCATCACGGGACATGCCCGGCCCGGTGAGAGCATTCAGCTATTCAATGGCAGCGACCCGATAGAAGGTGCCATCGCAACTGCCGATCTCGAATTTGGCGTCTGGAAATATACGCTCGATGTGACAGACGGTGACTACAGCCTGACCGCTCACGCGAACTATGGCGACAACGAAATCACCGACCCGCCCCGGACATTCAAGGTGGTTGAGACTCTTAGGCCGACCATCGAAAGTGTCACTAACCGTGCAGGTGACCCCGTTTCTAATGGAGGCAGTACGCCTGGTGGAAAATTGACTATCGACGGGTATGGTGCCGCCCCCGACAGACGAGTCACCTTATTGTGGAACCACAATCCAGTGTCGAACATAAATGCCAGCTCCAAGGGAACGTGGCAATTTGTGACTAACACGCCAGTAACTCCAGGTGGCCCATACACACTTAGAGTTAGAGATGCCGATGGTCAACTGTCTCAATACTGGAGCTATCATGTAACTCCAGCATGATTCACCGTTTGCTCAGGCAGATCTTCAGTTAGAAACTATTGGATGAAAAAAACCGCTTTACGCGGTTTTTTTCATTCCTTTATACCAGGCCATCAAAACCCGTAGCTCACCCCCAGCTTCATCGACCATGGCTGCTCGTAGTTTTTCCCTTTGCCGTAGTCGACGTCCGCACTCAGCCGTACATTAGACCGCAGGGAAAAAGCCACTCCGCCACCCACCTCAACACCACTACCCGACAAATCGCTGTTCAGTTCGTTGCCGTTGACATGCACGTTGTCATTGTTGGCAAATTCATGAACCATCGCGACACGCCCGTATGGCTGCACGACGGTACCGCTGCCCAGCTTGAAGTCACGACCGGCAGCGACACCCAGCTTGGCGCGCAACGAACGTGTCCGGTCGCCGTCGGCGTCCATGCCGTTGTCCAGGTCATAGCTCGCGCCCTCGATGACGCCGGCCGACAATTGCGCGGAAGGTTTGACCCGCCAGTCATCTGCCAGCCGGATGTTGCGGCCGACTTCCACCAGGGCGCTGACCGCCGAGTTGCTGTAGTCGCCTTTGGCGCGGGTTCCGTCGCTCAAACGGACTTTCGAGTCGTTGCGGAAATGGTTGAATTTCACTGCACTACCCATGTAGTAGCCGTTCGGATCCTGCCAGCCAACGTATGGACCGGCGTAGAAGCTATCGACCGTTGCGCTGCTTCCGCCTTTGAGATCAATGTCCGACTGGCTGTAACCGACCAGTGCCCCGACGCTCCACGGACCATCGCCCAGACGGGTGTCTGCGCCCATGGAAACACCCTGTTGCCGTTGCTGATAGGCCACGCCCGCGCCCTCGCCAACGTTGTATTTGTTGCCGTAAGGTCGTATCCAAACACCATGTAACTTGCCGTCCGATTGCAAATCACCCATACGGTTTTCGAGTGATTTCAGCTCGCCATAGGAAATGGTCGTCGCGGTGCGGAACAGCGCCATCACTGTCTGGGCACCGGAGCTGACCGTTTTGGTGGCGGGGTCGAGGAACCACTCTGTACCGCCGCTGCCATCGGTGGCACTCGCCAGATCGTAGGACCAGGTACCCAGGTCCACCCGACCGCCGACCAGCGAAAACTGCGCATCGCCGCTGGCGGTGCGCACCAATGCCAATGGTTGCGTGGCCACCGCATCCGTACCGGAAGCCTCGACCTCCAGGCCGAATTGACCATTGGCTGCGCCGGTCACATTGAGAAAATCACCGGCACCGGTAGAGAAATCGCCCTTCATGGCAAAGGTGCCGCTGCCATCGAGGGTGCCAACGTTCAGTTGACGAAATGCCCCCCCGGCATCACCGAAATCCACCCGGCCGCCATCCATGCTCAGGCTGCCGATGGTGTCATTGCCGGTCATGGTCCAGTTCGATTGACCGAGGGTGACGCCCGTGACGTTATCCAGTCGACCGGTGAATTTCGAGCCATTTTGCAGGGTGACATTGGCGGTAGAACCGTCCTCGACCACCACGTCGCCAACCATCTGCCCTTGATCAAACGTCAGGTTGGCGGTGCTGGAGTCAGTGACTTGCACGTTGCCTTGCAAGGTGCTGCCGGCCACTCTCATGGCGGCCGTCGATGCTCCCAGCACTTCCAGCAGGTTGCCGTTACTGCCCGCCAGCGTGGAACCGTTCAACACTTCGATACTGGCGTCGACACCGTCGTCCACTTGAATCGCCGGCCCGTCGCGGCCCACGACGCTTGAGCCGTCCAGCACCAGCGATGCAGTGCCCACGGGTGGATCCGTTTCAAATCGCACACCTGCAGCTTCACCGCTGATTCGCGTATTGCCGGATGCGGTGACGGAGCCTCCCGCCACGATCAGGCCAAAGCTGCCTGCGCCCGTTCCGGTGACTTCGGAGTTGATCAGCCCGAGGGTACTGAAACCCGTCACCACGGCACCGGCAGAGCCACCACTGAATACGCTGTTGGCGGCGGTTACGGTCGAGCCAGTCCTTCCTCCTACCGTGCGATTGACCAGCAACGCAATGGTGTCGCTGCTGACCGTCGCCCGATCAATGGTTGCGCGGCTGGAGTTGATGGATATCCCCGCCTGGCCCGGGTTACCGGTGACGGTCGCGCCATTGATGTTCAGGGTAGAGCCGGTCTGGACAGAGACATTTCGGGTGGTCGCATCGGTCATGTTCAACGTACTGTTGTTTCTCACCGAATAGCTGTCAGGTGCAGCCGTTGAATCGATATCCAGGGTGGATCCGTTATCGACAATCACTGCCGCAAAAACGGTAGAACTCATGAAAAAAAAAGCTGGCACTAATGCCAGCCTTGCGTTGGAGCCTGAAATGACAGCTGGACGAGATGCCGGTTTGTCGATTGCCATGGTAATTTCCTATTCATCGATCCGTCCTCGCCGATCAAACGGGCTGGAGGACTACAAGGGCGGCGCAAGATAGCCTCTCTTCCGACAAAAAAATGTAGGAGTAATCCTAAAGCCTCTCTAAGCCCCGTCCGTCAAACACCGAATGCATAAAAAAGGGAGACGCCTACGCACCTCCCTTTATTGGTTATTAAATCAGTTCACAGAAGTCGCCATTACCCGGATTGAACATCCCCACCCTGTACAACTTCGGATCAGAGGGTGTTGTGTATCCATTAAGTTTTGCCGAGCAGTGCAACGTGCACCAGCCATCGCGAATCTTGTCAAATACCTCCCATGGGAAAAACACACTGAAACCGGTACTCGCCTCATCCTCATTGGGGGTCTTCTCTACCATCAACGCAGCATCGAGGATGATATCCCCCGGGATATTTTTGTCTGTACCGTCTTCTTTAGCGTTCTCATAACCCTGCACAAAGAACTTGACATCGACGTCTTTCAATCTGGCGTCACCGGAAAACGTGACCTCCACAGCCTTTCGCCCCGTATCCGGATCTACAACCAAAGACTTGCAATGCAGTTCAGGACCGTCATCATCAACGTCAGACCTCTCAAAATTAGGCTGAACCATTACACCGGGGACAATGCGAGCCTCAACTGTCTGACGAGGCGCAAGCGCAATGGTCTCGTTCACCTCTTCATGACTGATCGTGTAATCCGCGAATGCATTATCATTGTTCCCAACCGCTTTAATATCCTCTCCAGGAATCCTCATTTCAAGAACGGTCTCATCTGTTTCATCACCAGCAAGTATCACAACCCCGCCCTCGCTTTCAAGTATCTCAACACCCATATAACGAAGTTGAATTCGATCTTTGGCTTTATGGCCTTCATAAATTGGAACGGTAACCAATGCTCCGTTCTCGATATCCAACTTACTCAGTTTATTAGGCTCCAGCCTGTTTACTCCAAATACCGTGACCGGTTGCAACCTCGGATCTGGCGAACCAGGAGTACCAGGTTTATCAGGGTCCACGGGCATACCCGGCTTTCTCAGGTCTATATTTAATTTTTTGACATCTGGCGCAGGTGGATAGAATTTATTTTTGCGCCGAACCTGCCATTCCAAATCTACCGTCTTAAGGCCAAGATCCCCATTAAACAGCTGCTTATACGTCAGCGGTAACTCGAAAGGAACGCTGCCCACCGTAATATCACCCAATGGCTGCTTATCGATACTGACCCTGATTTGATCTCCTGGCTGAAAGTTGTCGTAATCAAACTCGGCGATGATCGACGGCTGTGCATCCGCCAGTAAAATCAGATTGTCATCATCATGCAGCGCAACAGTAACGGCTTGATTTTTTGGCGCTGGAATCAGTGAAACATCAACTTCTACCGGAGGACAAGCCACACTCTTATTGCCTTTTCGATCCCTCGCATAAACAAAAATAGCCCGTTTGCCCTCATCGTTTCCACGTTCAAGAAAGTCCTTGTTCAAATTGGTTGTTTGCAGCGGAGTCGTAGGGGTCAAGCGCACCGCCGTACCGATAACTCGTTCGGTATCAAAATCCACACCACCACTTGCGTTATATTCCGCCAGCATAAACTCAATGACATCACCGATTTTTGCATCGCCATAATTGCCTGGATAACTCAGCAACACATTGGGATTGGAATCGAAATACTCTGCTGTAATCCCATCTTTAATCGCGTCCGGAACTACGGTCTTTACCGTTGGACTAGGCGGCTGTCTATCTACTCGCAATATAAATTGTTCCGACCTGGATGTATTGAAACGCACAGTCAAAAAAATCCATACCTTATGCTCACCGGCCTTGTCGGTGTATCCAGCCGGCAAGGTAATTCGCTGATCAAACCAGCTCTCGTCCAAAGGTCTCCTACCTGTCAAGGGAGTGCCGACTTTATCATCATCACTATCGCCAAGCATGAGCTGCATTGTTACTTGCCGGTCATCTGGCAGATCATATTCCGCAAACTTGGGGACTTTAAAAGTCATGGCAAGCCCTTGTTCACTTTTTGGAACTTGATTGCCCGGGTCATCATCCGTCTCCGGCAACAACTTGTTTGGCATTGGCTCCGGCGCTGGAAAACTATTTTCGGTTCGGCGCCCGCGTAGCATCGCTTTGTAATCGAGCAGCCGTTGCTGTTGAGCAGACAATTTATTGAATGTCGACATTTCGTAGTTCCTTTCCGTGACCGGACGCAATGCGCCAACGGTGTAACTATCGGACGCCCGGTAAATCAAAGACCGGCGGTTGTTCGATAAAGCTGGCATACGCCCGCTACCGCTGAATCCGGGCGAAAAACACGGGGGACTCGAGTGTGTGTGCACCGAGGCTGTCGCTTGATCGATGACTCGATTTAAAGGCAGTTACAAATGGCTGGCTACTGTCAGAAATTACAGGTTTTGCTACCACTGGTCGGAGATTCCTCTTTGTCTCGGACAATAAAAAACCCGCCATCCCTTGCACAGGGATGGCGGGTTTTTTCGCTTAAGGTTTCAGGTCACACGGTATCCACCTTCAACGAATGATCGTTGAGCATGCCGTTGATGATGGTCGCCGTGTCATGCCCGCTCGCGACCACGCCACCCGCTCCCGGCGTGACACCGTATTGACTGGCAAGGTTGACGCCGGCCAGGTCGATGGTCTGGTTCGGTGCGGCGCCGGCCATGGCGCTGACGTCGATGCTGGTCACCGTCGACGCCCCGCTGCCGGTGACGGTGAAGTGCAGGTAGTCGTCCAGCGAAGCCGTGGTGCCGTTTTCCCCTTGCAGCAGTTGCGACAGGTCGAGCTTGTCGGTGCCGGGCGTGAAGTCGGTGATCACGTCATGACCGCTGTTGCCCTTGAGCCACTGGAAGGTGTCGGCCCCTGCCCCGCCGGTGAGGGTGTTGTTGCCCAGGCCACCGATCAGCAAGTCATCGCCGCCCCCGCCATTGAGGATGTCGTTGCCCAGGCCGCCGTTGATCACGTTGTTGGCGTTATTGCCGGTCAGGGTGTCGTTGAAGTTAGAGCCGGTGAGGTTTTCGATAGCCGTCAGGGTGTCCGTGCCCGCGCCGAGGGTGTTCTGCGCAGCGAGCAGACTGAGGTCGACCGTGACCCCGGCGGTGGCGTGGGCATAGCTGGCCGTATCGATGCCCGTGCCACCATCCAGGGTGTCATTGCCCTGGCCGCTGAAGAGCAAGTCATTGCCGGCGTCGCCGTGCAGCTCGTTGTTGCCGGAGCCGGCGGTGAGCACATCGTTGCCGTCGCCGGCATTGATGATGTTGCTGCCCGTGCCCGCCACCAGGACGTCATCCCCGCTGGTGCCGGTGAGGGTGTGGCCATCCTGATAGCTGATGGTCAGGTTGGCCGAGTCGCTGCCGCCATGGTTGTCGTTGGCGGTGTAGGTGCCGTGGTAGTCCGGGGCAATGTCATGGGCCCCGGCGTAATTGACGGTCATGGTCAGTTGATAGGTTTCAGAACCGTTGCCGCCCGAGCTGTTGGGGATGTTGGTGACGTGGATCTGGTAGGTCCCATCCCCTGTCGCCGTAATGGTCTGACCGTCGGTGATGGAGGTGAACCCACCGCCGTTGACCGAGTACTCCATGCTGATACGCCCGGCCGCCAGGTTGTGATTCAGGTTGAGGGTTTCACCGTCCTTGAGGTTGACGGTAATGAAGTCTTCACCGGTATTGCTGCCGACCGAACCCAGCGCGCCACTGACCACCAGCATAGCGGTCATGGCCACCGCGTCGGCGACGAAGGCACTGCGGGCTATGGTCACGGTCTTCGCATTGTTGCCGGTGAAACCGAAGCTCGGATTGGTGCCAATGAAGTCCGCGCCCCTCGCTATCCAGCCGGTATTGAAGGAGGTCGGAGTCGCCGAGAGCTGATCGCCATTAGGGTCGGTGTCGTTGGCCAGCAACAACTCGCCCGGCACCACGACGGTGCCCGAGAGCACGTTGGTGATGACGTGGTCATCGGCGGCCACTGGCGGTGCGTTCGGAATGACTTTGATCGTCAGGGTGGAGCTGGCCAGGTCGCCGTCGTTGTCGCTGACGGTGAATCCGACGTTTTCGGTGATCACCACCGAGGTGGTTTTCTGCGAAATGTAGGTGTACTCGCCGGTATCCAGATTGACCAGCAAGGTACCGCTGTTGTTGGTGGCAATGCTCAACGTGTTGTTCACGGTGTTGAACGTGCCATGGTTGACGCCGCCGCTGTAGGTCAGCGCCCCCTGATTGCTGTTGCCGCTCGGATCGTAGGTGTACGTGGTGCCGTCCACGGTGATGGTCTTGATGAAGCCGCCGTCGGCACCGAAGGTTCCGCCCTCGCCCAGCAGCGAGCCGGTCACCGGTGCGCCGATCACAGTGCCGGACAGCACCGAGTTGAGCTGGTTGAGGTCGGTCACCACCACCGAATTGGTGTTGGTGTGGCTGCTGCCGTCATAGGCCAGCGGATCGAGGTTGGCGTTGCTCACACCGCTGCCCAGGCCGATCGCGTAGTTCTTGATGTTGTTGGCATCGAGGAAGGCTTTCAGCGCGGTTTCGTCGGCGGTGCCGATTTCCTGGCCGGTGGTGGGCTTGCCGTCGGAGAAGAAGTAGCCGACGTTTTGCGCACCGGTCAGTTTGCCCGGGGTGTTGAACGCGGTCTGCATGGTCGCCACGGCCGCGTCGTAGTTGGTGCCGCCGTCCGCAGTCAGACCGGCGAGTAGCGTCTTGGCGGTGGCGACATCGACCCACACCGAGGTCCTGTCGGTAGCGCTGCTGCTGAAGGTGACGAGCTGCACTTTTACATCGCCCAGGTCGTCGTATTTATCCAGCAAGGCACTGATGGCCTGCTTGGCCAGGGCCAGGCGCGACAGGCCCGGTACGCCGGAAGCGTCGGCCATACTGCCGGAGACATCAAGCACGATCAGCAGGTTGGAATCGATCTCCACCGCTGCCACCGAGCGATCCGATGCCACCGCCTTGGGCACGTCATCGACAATGTTGACCACGATGGTGCTGGTGCTGCTGTTGCCCGACGCATCGGTGGCCTTGTAGGTGAAGCTTTCACTCAGGCTGTTCGGACCATCGTTGGCATTCGGCGAGGTTTTTGGCGCCGAGGTCAGGGTGTAGGTGTAGCTGCCGTCGGAGTTGAGCAGGATCTGCCCGTAGGTGCCGGTGGCGCTGCCGACCAGGGTGTAGGTGAGCGCGCCGCTGGCACCCGAGACGGATCCGACGAGGGTCCCGGACGCGGTTTCACCGGTATTGCCCGGGTCGCTGCCGATGACCGTACCGGCGGCCAGGTCCTGGCCGCCCTGGCTCAGGTCGAGGGCTTTTTCGTAGACCGTCACGTCGCTATCGGGGTTGGCCTTGATAATGCTGTTGGCCACATCGATGGTGATGGTGGTGGTGCTTTCATCGCCATCGGCGTCGCGCACGGTGTAGGTGAACGTATCCGTGGCCCCGGCAGCTCCGACTGAATTCGGGTTGCTGTGATACACCGCGTTGCCGTTGGCATCGAGCGTCAGGTAACCGTAGGTCCCGTTGATCGGGTTGCCCAGCCCGCCGATGGCCGAAGTCGCGGTATTGCTGCCGGCGCGCACGCCGACTACCGTCGCCGGACCATCGGCGCCGTTGATGTCATTGCCCAGCACACCGATATTGACCGTGCCGCCCTCCGTTACCGACGACGAGTCAGGTTTGGCGGTCGGCAGGTCGTCAACGATGTTGACATTGATCTGCCCGTTCGCGATGTCGCCATCGGTGTCGGTAGCGACGACGTTGAAGTTCTCGGTGAGGCTGTTGATGCCGTTGGCGGTTGGATGGGCTTCGTTGTCGTTGAGGGTGTAGCTGTAGCTGATCACGCCGGTAGTCGGGTTGTAGCCGGTAATGGTCAGGGTGCTGCCCAACGGCGTGACGGCGGTTTGCGGAAAGCCGACGGCCACGCCAGCGCTGACGATCGTGATGCCGCCCACGGTGAGGGTTTGCAGGCCATCGAGGGCGGTGACCGTGAAAGTGCCGCTCTGGGTCAGGGCCGGCGAGTTGGGATTGGTGCCGTCACTGAGGTTTTTCTCGTAGACCGTCAGCTCGCCGCCATACACGTCGAGGCCGCCAAGGGTTACCTGGTCGTCGTTGTTGTGAACGTTCAGCACCAGGTTGGCGGTGCTGATGTCGCCGTCCGCGTCGGTGATGGTGTAGGTGAAGGTTTCGGTGCCGTTGCCACCGCCGTGCAGGGCTTTGAAGTCGGCATCGCTGGTGCTTAGCGTATAGGTGTAGGTGCCGTTGGCGTTGAGCACCAGGGTGCCGTAGGTGCCGGTGAATGTGCCTGGGGTGACCGGGCCGGCATTCAGGCCGATGGCGACTTTATCGGCACCGATCACGTCGTTGTTGAACACATTGCCGCTGAGGCTCGCCACCGTCTCCGAGGCGGTGCCGAGGTTGCTGTCGTTCATCGCTTTGGGCATGTCATCGACAATGTCCACCACGATGGTGCTGGTGACGATATTGCCCAGGGAGTCGGTAGCCTGATAGCTGAAGGTCTCGTGCATCACGTTCGGGCCGTCATTGGCGTTCGGTGTGGTGCTCGGCGGGGTTGTCAGGGTGTAGGTGTAGGTGCCGTTGGCGTTGAGCTGAATCTGACCGTAGGTCCCCACATTGCTGCCGACCAGGGCGTAGGTGATCGCGCCGACGGCGTTAGTGACCGAGCCCACCAGTGTGCCGGAAGCGGTTTCGCCCGTGCTGGTCGGATCGCTGCCGACGACCGTACCGGCAGCCAGGTCCTGGCCACCCTGGCTCAGGTCGAGGGCTTTTTCGTAGACCGTTACATCGTTGTCGCTGACCGCTTTCAGGCAGCTGTTGTAAACGTCGATGGTGATGGTGGTGGTGCTTTCGTCACCGTCGGAGTCGCGCACGGTATAGGTGAACACATCCACCGCGCCAGGACCGCTCACCGCGTTAGGCGTGCTGTGATACACGGCATTGCCGTTGGCATCGAGGGTCAGGTAACCGTAGGTGCCGTTGATCGGGTTGCCCAGCCCGCCGATGGCTGAAGTTGATGTATCGCTACCCGCACGCACGCCGACCACGGCGCCAGCGGCAGCCGGGCCATCGGCTCCAGCGATGTCGTTGTCCAGGACATTGCCGCTGACGGTGCCGCCCTCCTGCACCGAGTCCGCATCGGCTTTGGCGGTCGGCAGGTCGTCGATGATGTTGACGTTGATCTGCCCATTCGCGATGTCGCCATCGGTGTCGGTAGCAATGACGTTGAAGTTCTCGGTGAGGCTGTTGATGCCGTTGGCGGTTGGATGGGCTTCGTTGTCGTTGAGGGTATAGCTGTAGCTGATCACGCCGGTGGTCGGGTTGTAGCCGGTAATGGTCAGGGTGCTGCCCAGCGGCGTGACGGTGGTTTGCGGGAAGCCGACGGCCACGCCACCGCTGACGACGGTGATGCCGCCCACGGTCAGGGTTTGCAGGCCATCGAGAGCGGTGACCGTGAAGGTGCCGTTCTGGGTCAGGGCCGGTGTGTTGGGGTCAGTACCGTCAGTGAGGTTTTTCTCGTAGACCGTCAACTCGCCGCCATACACATCGAGGTCGTTGAGAGTCACCGGATCGTCGTTGTTGTGGATCTGCAGCACCAGTTTCGCAGTGCTGCTGTCGCCGTCCGCGTCGGTGATGGTGTAGGTGAACGTGTCGGTGCCGTCGCCACCGCCGTGCAGGGCTTTGAAGTCGGCATCGCTGGTGTTGAGGGTGTAGGTGTAGGTGCCGTTGGCGTTGAGTACCAGGGTGCCGTAAGTGCCGGTGAAAGTGCCGGGGGTGATCGGGCCAGTGCCTTCACCAATCGTCACCCGGTCGGCGCCTTGCACGTCGTTGCTCAGCACGTTGCCGTTGAGGGTCAACAGGGTTTCCGAGGCGGTGCCATTGCTGTCGTTCACGCCTTTTGGCAGGTCGTCGATGATGTTGACGTCGAGGCTGCCCGTGGCCGTGGTGCCGTTGTCGTCGACCGCAGTCACGGTGAACTGTTCAGGCAGGGTGTTGGCGCCGTTGGCGGTTGGGTGCGCTTCGTTGTCGTTGAGGGTGTAGCTGTAGCTCACTACACCGGTGGCGGCGTTGAAGCCGGTGATGGTCAGGGTACTGCCCAATGGCGTGGTGATCGATTGTGGGAAGCCCGCGGCCACACCTCCCGTGACCACGGCGATGCCGCCGACAGTCAAGGTGGTCACGCCGTCCAGTGCGGTAACGGTGAACGTGCCGTTCTGGGTCAAGGCTGGTGCGTTGGGGTTGCTGCCGTCACTGAGGTTTTTCTCGTAGACCGTCAGCTCGCCGCCGTACACGTTGAGGCCATTGAGGGTCACCGGATCGTCGTTGTTGTGGATCTGCAGTACGAGGTTCGCCGTGCTGCTGTCGCCGTCCGCGTCGGTGATGGTGTAGGTGAAGGTGTCCGTGCCGTCGCCACCGCCGTGCAGGGCTTTGAAGTCGGCATCGCTGGTGTTGAGGGTGTAGGTGTAGGTGCCGTTGGCGTTGAGTACCAGGGTGCCGTAAGTGCCGGTGAAAGTGCCGGGGGTGATCGGGCCAGTGCCTTCACCAATCGTCACCCGGTCGGCGCCTTGCACATCGTTGGTCAATACGTTGCCGTTGAGGGTCAGTTGGGTTTCCGAGGCGGTGCCATTGCTGTCGTTCACGCCTTTTGGCAGGTCGTCGATGATGTTGACATCGAGGCTGCCCGTGGCCGTGGTGCCGTTGTCGTCGACCGCGGTCACGGTGAACTGTTCAGGCAGGGTGTTGGCGCCGTTGGCCGTCGGATGGGCTTCGTTGTCGTTCAGGGTGTAGCTGTAACTGACCACGCCAGTCGCAGCGTTGAAGCCGGTGATGGTTAGGGTGCTGCCCAATGGCGTAGTGATCGATTGCGGGAAGCCTGCAGCTACGCCTCCGGTGACCACGGCGATGCCGCCGACGGTCAGGGTCGTCACACCATCGAGGGCGGTGACAGTAAAGGTGCCGTTCTGGGTCAAGGCTGGTGCGTTGGGGTTGCTGCCGTCACTGAGGTTTTTCTCGTAGACCGTCAGTTCGCCGCCGTACACGTTGAGGCCGTTGAGGACCACCGGATCGTCGTTGTTGTGGATCTGCAGCACCAGGTTGGCGGTGCTGCTGTCACCGTCCGCGTCGGTGATGGTGTAGGTGAAGGTGTCCGTGCCGTCGCCACCGCCGTGCAGGGCTTTGAAGTCGGCGTCGCTGGTGTTGAGGGTGTAGGTGTAGGTGCCGTTGGCGTTGAGTACCAGGGTGCCGTAGGTACCGGTGAAGGTGCCGGGGGTGATCGGGCCGGCGTTTTCCCCTACTGTCACGCGATCAGCGCCTTGCACGTCGTTGGTCAATACGTTGCCGTTCAGCGTCAGCAAGGTTTCCGAGGCGGTGCCATTGCTGTCGTTCACGCCTTTTGGCAGGTCGTCGACGATGTTGACGTCCAATGAACCAGTCGCCGTGGTGCCGTTGTCGTCGACCGCGGTCACGGTGAACTGTTCAGGCAGGGTGTTGGCGCCGTTGGCGGTTGGGTGCGTTTCGTTGTCGTTGAGGGTGTAGCTGTAGCTCACCACGCCAGTCGCGGCATTGAAGCCGGTGATGGTCAGGGTGCTGCCCAGTGGCGTGGTGATCGATTGCGGAAAGCCCGCTGCCACGCCTCCGGTGACCACGGCGATGCCGCCGACCGTCAAGGTGGTCACGCCGTCCAGCGCGGTAACGGTGAAGGTGCCGTTCTGGGTTAAGGCTGGTGCGTTGGGGTTGCTGCCGTCACTGAGGTTTTTCTCGTAGACCGTCAGTTCGCCGCCGTACACGTTGAGGCCGTTGAGGACCACCGGATCGTCGTTGTTGTGGATCTGCAGCACCAGGTTGGCGGTGCTGCTGTCACCGTCCGCGTCGGTGATGGTGTAGGTGAAGGTGTCCGTGCCGTCGCCACCGCCGTGCAGGGCTTTGAAATCGGCGTCGCTGGTGTTGAGGGTGTAGGTGTAGGTGCCGTTGGCGTTGAGTACCAGGGTGCCGTAGGTACCGGTGAAGGTGCCGGGAGTGATTGGGCCGGTGTTTTCCCCGACTGTCACGCGATCAGCGCCTTGTACATCGTTAGTCAATACGTTGCCGTTGAGGGTCAGCAAGGTTTCCGAAGCGGTCGAAGCGTTGCTGTCGTTCACGCCTTGTGGCAAGTCGTCGACGATGTTCACGTCCAGTGAACCGGTCGCCGTGGTGCCGTTGTCGTCGACCGCGGTCACGGTGAACTGCTCAGGCAGGGTGTTGGCGCCGTTGGCGGTTGGGTGTGCTTCGTTGTCGTTGAGGGTGTAGCTGTAGCTCACTACACCGGTGGCGGCGTTGAAGCCGGTGATGGTCAGGGTACTGCCCAATGGCGTGGTGATCGATTGTGGGAAGCCCGCCGCTACGCCTCCGGTGACCACGGCGATGCCGCCCACAGTCAGGGTCGTCACGCCGTCCAGGGCAGTAACGGTGAAGGTGCCGTTCTGGGTCAGCGACGTGGCATCCGGAGCACTGCCGTCGCCGAGGTTTTTCTCGAAGACGGTGAGTTCGCCGCCCTCAACGTTCAAACCGCCAATCGTCACCGGATCGTCGTTGTTGTGGATCTGCAGCACCAGGTTGGCCGTGCTGCTGTCGCCGTCCGCGTCGGTGATGGTGTAGGTGAAGGTGTCCGTGCCGTCGCCACCGCCGTGCAGGGCTTTGAAGTCGGCGTCGCTGGTGTTGAGCGTGTAGGTGTAGGTGCCGTTGGCGTTGAGTACCAGGGTGCCGTAAGTGCCGGTGAAAGTGCCGGGGGTGATCGGCCCGGTGTTTTCCCCGACTGTCACGCGATCAGCGCCTTGTACATCGTTAGTCAATACGTTGCCGTTGAGGGTCAGCAAGGTTTCCGAAGCGGTCGAAGCGTTGCTGTCGTTCACGCCTTGTGGCAAGTCGTCGACGATGTTCACGTCCAGTGAGCCGGTCGCGGTAGTGCCGTTGTCATCGACCAGGGTCACGGCGAACTGCTCAGGCAGAGTGTTGGCGCCGTTGGCGGTCGGGTGCGCTTCGTTGTCGTTCAGGGTGTAGCTGTAACTCACCACACCGGTCGCCGCGTTAAAGCCAGTGATGGTCAGCGTGCTGCCCAATGGGGTGGTGATCGATTGCGGGAAGCCGGCAGCTACGCCTCCGGTGACCACGGCGATGCCGCCCACGGTCAGGGTGGTTACGCCGTCCAGTGCGGTAACGGTGAAGGTGCCGTTCTGGGTCAGCGACGTGGTATCTGGTGCACTGCCGTCGCTGAGGTTTTTCTCGAAGACGGTGAGTTCGCCGCCCTCGACGTTCAAACCGCCAATCGTCACCGGATCATCGTTGTTGTGGATCTGCAGCACCAGGTTGGCCGTGCTGCTGTCGCCGTCCGCGTCGGTGATGGTGTAGGTGAAGGTGTCCGTGCCGTCGCCACCGCCGTGCAACGCCTTGAAGTCGGCGTCGCTGGTGTTGAGGGTGTAGGTGTAAGTGCCGTTGGCGTTGAGTACCAGGGTGCCGTAAGTGCCGGTGAAAGTGCCGGGGGTGATAGGGCCGGCGTTTTCACCGACCGTTACGCGGTCGGCGCCTTGCACGTCGTTGGTCAGCACGTTGCCGTTGAGGGTCAGTTGGGTTTCCGAGGCGGTGCCATTGCTGTCGTTCACGACTTGTGGCAGATCGTCGACGATGTTCACGTCCAGTGAACCGGTCGCGGTGGTGCCGTTGTCATCGACCAAGGTCACGGCGAACTGCTCAGGCAGGGTGTTGGCACCGTTGGCGGTCGGATGCGCTTCGTTGTCATTGAGGGTGTAGCTGTAACTCACCACACCGGTCGCCGCGTTGAAGCCGGTGATGGTCAACGTGCTGCCCAGCGGCGTGGTGATCGATTGCGGGAAGCCCGCCGCCACACCCGCCGTGACCACGGCGATGCCGCCCACCGTCAGGCTGGTGACACCGTCCAGCGCAGTGACGGTGAACGTGCCGTTCTGGGTCAGCGCAGTGGTATCCGGAGCACTGCCGTCGCCGAGGTTTTTCTCGAAGACGGTGAGTTCGCCGCCCTCGACGTTCAAACCGCCAATCGTCACCGGATCGTCGTTGTTGTGGATCTGCAGCACCAGGTTGGCCGTGCTGCTGTCACCGTCCGCATCGGTGATGGTGTAGGTGAAGGTGTCGGTGCCGTCGCCACCGCCATGCAGGGCTTTGAAATCGGCATCGCTGGTGTTCAGCGTGTAGGTGTAGGTGCCATTGGCGTTCAGCACCAGGGTGCCGTAGGTGCCAGTGAAGGTGCCGGGAGTGATTGGGCCGGTGTTTTCCCCGACTGTCACGCGATCAGCGCCTTGAACATCGTTAGTCAATACGTTGCCGTTGAGGGTCAGCAAGGTTTCCGAAGCGGTCGAAGCGTTGCTGTCGTTCACGCCTTGTGGCAGGTCGTCGACGATGTTCACGTCCAGTGAACCGGTCGCCGTGGTGCCGTTGTCATCGACCAGGGTCACGGCGAACTGCTCAGGCAGAGTGTTGGCACCGTTGGCGGTTGGGTGCGCTTCGTTGTCGTTGAGGGTGTAGCTGTAACTCACCACACCGGTCGCCGCGTTAAAGCCAGTGATGGTCAGCGTGCTGCCCAATGGGGTGGTGATCGATTGCGGGAAGCCCGCGGCCACACCCGCAGTGACCACGGCGATGCCGCCCACGGTCAGGCTGGTGACACCGTCCAGCGCAGTGACGGTGAACGTGCTGTTCTGGGTCAGCGCAGTGGTATCCGGTGCGCTGCCATCTCCGAGGTTCTTCTCGAAGACGGTGAGTTCGCCGCCCTCGACGTTCAAACCGCCAATCGTCACCGGATCGTCGTTGTTGTGGATCTGCAGCACCAGGTTGGCGGTGCTGCTGTCACCGTCCGCGTCGGTGATGGTGTAGGTGAAGGTGTCCGTGCCGTCGCCACCGCCGTGCAGGGCTTTGAAATCGGCATCGCTGGTGTTTAGCGTGTAGGTATAGGTGCCATTGGCGTTGAGTACCAAGGTGCCGTAGGTGCCGGTAAAGGTGCCTGGGGTGATCGGGCCAGTTCCTTCACCAAGGGTTACCCGGTCAGCGCCTTGTACGTCGTTGGTCAATACGTTGCCGTTGAGGGTCAACAGGGTTTCCGACGCCGTCGAAGCGTTGCTGTCGTTCACGCCTTGTGGCAGGTCGTCGACGATGTTCACGTCGAGACTACCCGTGGCGGTGGTGCCGTTGTCATCGACCAGGGTCACGGCGAACTGCTCAGGCAGAGTGTTGGCACCGTTGGCGGTCGGATGCGCTTCGTTGTCATTGAGGGTGTAGCTGTAGCTCACGACACCGGTCGCGGCGTTGAAGCCGGTGATGGTCAACGTGCTACCCAACGGCGTGGTGATCGATTGCGGGAAGCCCGCTGCTACGCCTCCCGTAACCACGGCGATACCGCCGACCGTCAAGGTGGTCACGCCGTCCAGCGCGGTGACGGTGAACGTGCCGTTCTGGGTCAGCGCCGTGGTATCCGGAGCACTGCCGTCGCCGAGGTTTTTCTCGAAGACGGTCAACTCGCCGCCCCCGACATTCAATCCGCCAATCGTGTCCGGGTCATCGTTGTTGTGGATCTGCAGCACCAGGGTCGCCGTGCTGCTGTCGCCATCGGCGTCCGTCAGCGTATAGGTGAAGCTTTCGGTGCCTTCGCCACCGCCGTGCAACGCCTTGAAATCGGCATCGCTGGTGTTGAGCGTGTAGGTGTAGGTGCCGTTGGCATTCAGCACCAGGGTGCCGTAGATGCCGGTGAAGGTGCCGGGCGTGATCGGCCCGCTGTTTTCACCGACCGGCACACGGTCAGCGCCTTGCACATCGTTGCTCAGCACGTTGCCGTTAAGCGTCAGCAAGGTTTCCGAGGCGATGCCATTGCTGTCGTCGACCGCTTGGGGCACGTCGTCGGCGATGTTGACATCCAGCGAACCGGTGGCGCTATCGCCATTGCTGTCGCCGGCCACCACGACGAAGTGTTCGCCGAGCGTATTGGCAGTCTCACCGCTTGCATGGGTTTCGGCACCGTTGAGGGTATAGCTGTAACTGACCACGCCCGTGGCCGGGTTATAGCCGGTGACAGTCAGCGTGCTGCCCAGCGGGGTGGTGATCGACTGCGGAAAACCTGCCGCCACGCCGCCGCTGATCACGTTGATGCCGCCGATGCTGAGGCTGGCCAGCCCGTCGGGGGCATTGACGGTGAAGGTGCCGCTTTGGGTCAGCGCACCAGGGTTCCTCGCCGAACCGTCGGCCAGGTTGGCTTCATTGACGGTCAACTCGCCATTCTCCACCGACAGGCCATCAAGGGTGACCGGATTGTTCGGCACCTCGGGCGTCACTGGCGGCACCACAGGGGTATCGGCCGCTACGGCGTTATTGTCCGGATCAGCGTTCAGGCGTTCTTCGGGAAATTCGGGAATGCCGTTGAAACCGGCAGTGGGGAAACCGATGGTGGGGTCGACTCGCCCGCCCACTTCTTCGAGCATGACGAAACTATGGCCGCTGCCCGCGATGCCACCCGGTACACCGGCAGTCGTGGTAGGCCCGGCAGCGGTGGCTTCAGCGGTTTGGGTCGGGTCGTCGCCCGCCGCAATGGCTTTTTGCAGCTGTTCGACATCCGTCAACTGCGCCTGGCTCGGCGTCACCGCCTCGGACGAGTCCACGTGGGGAATCTGATTGGCGAGCAATTGCGGGGTCATCTGCATGCTGCTGCCGCGCCCGAGGGTCAGTTCCTGGCCATTTTGCAGATGCACCGCTACCGCGCCTTCGGCGCCAGTGCTCAGTTGGTCGCCGGCGAACAGTTTGTCCCCCTCGACCAGCGCGCGCCGGGTGCCGTCGCTCGCGACCGCGAACACCTGACCAATGACCTTACTGACGATTCCGATGAGCGTAGCCATGTGCACTTCCTCCGCTGCCAACCGCTGTCGGCACCTTGTTTGTGCGAAGAACGTGCTCATGGCTCAAGCGGGTTGTCTGGCGGATCGTGTTCCGGGGTCCCGGTTTACTTGAGTAAGCCGAGGCCCCGGCAACGATCTCGCCCAGCCATTCGCTCACGGCGCTGTTTGCGGTTTAGGGAAAACTCCTCTGCAATCAATGGCATCGGATCCCTGTACGCAACAACCTTGCCTGTGAACGATGCGTAACGATCTTGAATCACTCAAGTGACAAAAAACCGTCACCCTTAGATCGCTAGCGTCCCTCCCCTCCAGCACTTCTCCGCTCTAAGTCGATAAGTGGATTGGAACTTTCCTCAAACCCCGACGAGCGCCCCAGAGCTCATAAAACAAGGGCTTTCGCATTGAACAATGTGCTGGATTTCGCAGAGCGCATAAGTTTTTTTTGGCATAACCGTTATGAAAAAAATTTCTTAGCTACGCTCCAGAATGTTCTTAGCTCTTTTGTTAAAGACATGAAACAACTTTACCTATAAATGTCGTCAAATAATTGGCGACTGATAAGCACCATCAGGAATCAGGGAGATGTACATGCGCCTATTAACCCCCCTCTGCAGCGCGGTTCTTTTGGCCATGGCCTGCTCGTCCCAGGCTCAGGCCATGACGCTGACCGAAGCGATCCAGAGCACCATCGCGACGCACCCGGAACTGGCATCCCGAGTGGACAGCCGTCTGTCGGCTGACGAAGACGTGAAGGTCGCCAAAGGGGGCTTTTATCCATCGGTCGATCTGAACGCTGCTTACGGGCGCGGGTACAGCGATAACACCAATACCCGGGCGCTCGGCAATCACCACACCGAAATCCTCAATTACACCCAGTCGGAATTGCGCCTGCGGCAAATGCTGTTTGACGGGTTCAACACCGCCAATGAAGTCGAGCGCACCAAAGGCGTGGTCAACTCGCGAGCCTATTACGCTCAGGGAACGGCTCAGGATCTGGCCTTGCGTACCACAGAGGTCTATCTCGAGGTGCTCAAGCACCGCGAACTGGTGACCCTGGCCAAGAACAACCTGCAAGCGCACTTGCGGGTCAACGACCAGATCGGCCTGCGCACCCAGCGCGGCGTGGGTAGCAACGCCGATGCCGACCAGTCCAGCGCTCGCCGGGCACTGGCAGAAAACAACCTCGACACCGCCGAAGTCAATCTGGCTGACGCCGAGTCGAACTTTTACGCCGTTGTCGGGCGTATGCCCGATGAACTCGAAGCCCCGCCGTCGATTCGCGGTGAAGTCCCAACCTCCCTGCCCGAAGCCCAGCAGAGCATGGTGGAAAACAACCCTTACCTGAAATCCGCCCAGGCCGACGTGCAATCGGCCGAAAGCCAGTACGAAGTTGCCAAGTCGCCCTTCTACCCACGCCTTGACGCCGAGGCGGCAGTGGGCGCGAACAACAACGTGCAGGGTGACGAAGGCCACGACAACGAGTGGCGGGTCGGCGTGGTAATGAACTACAACCTGTTCCGCGGCGGCAGCGACAAGGCGCGTCTGGCCTCCGACGCGCACAAGATCAACCAGGCCATGGACATCCGCAACAATGCCCTGCGCCAGCTCAACGAGAATATTCACCTGGCCTGGAACGCCATGGTCAATGCCAAGAAACAAACCCCGACCGCCCGTGAATACGCCGACACCAGCAAGCGCGTACGCATTGCCTATCAGGATCAGTTCGGCCTCGGCCAGCGGACCCTGCTTGACCTGCTCGACAGCGAAAACGAACTCTACAACGCCAACCGTCGCTACACCGAAGTGCGCTACACCGAAGAGTTTTCGATGTACCGCATCCTGGCAAACATGGGTCAGTTGTTGAGCAAACAACGGGTCGTACTGCCCGCCGACGCGATCGCCCAGACCGAAGTGACAAACGAAGCTCGTCTGCCGGAAATGAAATAACGAAGTACCCGTGCAGGAGCGGCCGCAGGCTGTGATCTTTTGATCGTGTTTGCTGAAAAGCAAAGTCAAAAGTTCGCAGCCTGCGGCAGCTCCAACAGTGAGATATGCAGATATCTGTCAATTGCCACAGAGCAACGGGAGCAATCAATTTGACCAGCATGGAACCCGGCAACACCGGTGTCGATCCGCGCCTGAGCTTCGATGACCCGCTTCTGGACGGTCTGCTGATCCTCTGCAAACTCCACGGTGCGACGGTCAGTCGCGCCAGCCTCAGTGCCGGGCTTCCCATGGCACACCAACGCCTGAGCCTGGACCTGCTGCCCCGTGCAGCGGCCCGGGCCGGCTTGCAGGCGCGCCTGCTGCGCCGTGACCTCAAGGACATCTCGCCGCTCAACCTGCCCGTGCTGCTGTTGCTCAACAACGGCCGCACGGCCGTCCTGCGTCGTTATGCCGAGGACGGCAAGGTGCTGATCCTGCCCAGCGAAGCCGACGGCGGCGAACAATGGCTCAGCCCTGAAGAGCTGGCCGAACACTACAGCGGCCAGGCGTTGTTTGCCCGGCCACGCCACGAACTCGAAGACTTGCGCTCGCCGCTGGTGCCTCGGGTCCAGGCCTGGTTCCGCGACACGCTGAAGCTGTCGAAATGGCTGTACAGCGACGCGATCCTGGCGAGTTTCCTGATCAACCTGCTGGGGCTGATGGTGCCGCTGTTCGTGATGCAGACCTACGACCGCGTGGTACCGAACCAGGCCACTTCGACCTTGTGGGTGCTGGCGATCGGTCTGCTGATCGGCACCGCTTTCGAACTGGTGCTGCGGGTCGTTCGCGCGCACCTGCTGGATACCGCCGGCAAGAAAACCGACGTGATCCTGTCCGCCACCCTGTTCGAGCGCATCACCGGCATGGCGATGAAAGCGCGGCCAGCGACCATCGGGGGTTTTGCCCAAAGCATCCATGACTTCCAAGGCCTGCGGGAGTTTCTCACCGCCGTGACCCTCACCAGCCTGATCGACCTGCCCTTCTGCCTGCTGATGCTGCTGGTGATCGGCCTGCTCGGTGGCTGGCTGGTGGTGATTCCGATTCTGGCGTTTCCCATCACCATCATTTTCGCCATGGTGATCCAGGTTCGCCTGCGTGACACCGTACAGAAAAGCCTCAGCCTCGGTGCCGAACGCCAGGCGTTGCTGATCGAAACCCTCAGCGGCCTGGAAACCCTCAAGGCCTGCAGCGCCGAAAGCGAACGCCAGCACAAATGGGAAAGCACCCACGGCGCCCTCACCCGCCTCGATAGCCATGCACGCAACCTCTCGGCCATGGCCACCAACGGCACGCTGTTCATCCAGCAGATGTCCGGCATGGCGACCATCGTCGCCGGGGTCTACAGCATCATCGCCGGCAACCTCAGTGTCGGTGCCCTGGTGGCCAGCTACATGCTCGGCAGTCGGGTGCTGGCGCCACTGGGACAGATCGCCGGCCTGATCACCCGCTACCAGCAAGCGCAACTGACCATGAAAAGCACCGACGCGCTGATGGGCCTGCCCCAGGAGCGCGACGCCAAACAACGGCCACTGGAGCGCACGCAACTGCAAGGGGCGCTGGATGTTGTCGGCGTGACCTTCCACTACAACGGCCAGAATACCCCGTCGCTGGCCAACGTCAGTTTCAGCGTGAAACCCGGTGAGCGAATCGGCGTGATCGGTCGCAGCGGCTCGGGCAAAAGCACCCTGGCGCGGCTGGTGATGGGTTTCTACGAACCGGAAGAAGGCCAGCTATTGCTCGATGGCCTGGACTTGCGACAGCTGGACGTCGCCGACCTGCGCCATCAGATCGGTTACGTCGCTCATGACCTGCCACTACTGGCCGGCAGCCTGCGCGATAACCTGACCCTCGGCGCGCGCTACATCAGTGACTCACGCATGCTCGAAGTGGCCGAGCTCACCGGCGTCACCGAACTGGCCCGGCAACACCCGCAAGGCTTCGACCGGCCCGTGGGCGAGCGCGGACAGTTGCTGTCCGGGGGGCAGCGCCAGGCGGTTTTGCTGGCCCGGGCCTTGTTGCTCGACCCGCCGATCCTGTTGCTCGACGAACCGACCAGCGCCATGGACAACAGCAGCGAAGACGTCCTGCGGCAAAAACTCCACGGCTGGGTCCAGGGCAAAACCGTGCTGCTGGTGACTCACCGCACCTCGATGCTGAGCCTGGTGGATCGGCTGGTGGTGCTGGACAACGGACGGATCGTCGCCGACGGGCCGAAAGAAGCAGTCATCGATGCACTGCGCAAGGGCCGTGTCGGCTCTGCGGCCGTCTAGGAGTGGCCCTCTGGATGCAAATACACAACCTGTGGCGAGGGAGATTGCTCCCGCTGGGTTGCGAAGCAGCCCCCTCGTTGTGTCATCTGGATCGCGCCAGCAGTTTTTACGACGGCTTCGCCGTCGGACGGGAGCAAGCTCCCTCGCCACAGGATTGTGTTCGGCACTATTTCTCTTAACTGACGGGTATCGCCCATGTCTGCTCAAACGCCAGATTCAGCGCCCCGAGGCTACTTCAACAGCTTCGGCAAAAGCGCCGAAGTCGAATTCATGCCGGAAACCGCCGGCGCCTCATTGCAGGACTCACCGCGCTGGTCACGGATCACCGTGTGGCTGGCCGCCGCACTGCTGATCTGCGCGCTGGTCTGGGCCAAATTCGCCGTGTTGCAGGAAGTCACCATGGGCGAAGGCAAGGCGATACCGTCGAGCAAGGTCCAGGTGATCCAGAACCTGGAGGGCGGCATCGTCACCGAAATTTTCGTCCGCGAAGGGCAGATGGTGAACAAGGGCGACACCTTGCTGCGCCTGGATGACACGCGTTATCTGTCGAACAAGGGCGAAAGCGAAGCCGATCGCTACGCCTTGACCGCGCAGGTCGAACGGCTCTCGGCCGAAGCCGAAGGCCGGCCGTTCAAGCTGTCAGAAGAAGTGATCGCCAAGGCTCCGCAAGTGGCCGAAGACGAGCGCTCGCTGTACGAGCAGCGGCAACGGCGACTCGCGAGCGAACAGCGCACATTGTCCGAACAACTTCGGCAAAAAACCCAGGAACTGGCAGAGTTCCGCTCGAAACAGGGGCAATTCAGTTCAAGCCTGGCGTTGTTGCAGCAAGAGATGAACATGTCTACACCGCTGGTGGGCACCGGTGCCGTGTCACCGGTGGAAATCCTGCGCCTCAAACGCAGCGCCGTGGAGATTCGCGGCTCGCTGAACGCCACCACCCTGGCGATCCCCCGGGCGGAATCGGCGATCAACGAGATCAAAAGCAAGATCGACGAGTCGGAACAGACCTTCCGCTCGGAGGCCGCCAAAGAGCTGAACGAGAAGCGCACCGACCTGTCGAAAATCACGGCATCGAGCATCGCCATCGACGACCGCGTGACCCGCACCACCGTGGTCTCGCCGGTGCACGGCATCATCAAGGTGTTGAAGGTCAACACCATCGGTGGTGTGGTCCAGCCCGGCAGTGACATGGTGGAAATCGTGCCGCTGGAAGACAACCTGCTGATCGAAGCCAAGGTCCGCCCGCAAGACGTTGCATTCCTGCATCCGGGCCAGAAAGCCATGGTCAAGTTCAGCGCCTACGACTACACCATTTACGGCGGCCTGAGCGCCAAGCTGGAGCTGATCGGCGCCGACACCATCACCGACGACAAGGGCAACAGCTTTTATCTGATTCAGGTACGCACTGACAAAAACCATCTGGGCGGGGATGTGAAACCGCTGCTGATCATCCCGGGGATGGTGGCGACGGTGGACATTATTACCGGGGAGAAAACGGTGCTGGATTATCTGCTTAAGCCGGTGTTGAAAGCGCGGACCGAGGCGATGCGGGAAAGGTAGGCATTCTTCGAAGATTACAGTGACTGAACCGGCCTCTTCGCGGGCAAGCCCGCTCCCACAGTGTCCGTTGTGTACACAAAGTCTGCGAACGCCACTGAACCTGTGGGAGCGGGCTTGCCCGCGAAGAGGCCGGCACATACGCCGATCACCTGTCGGCATGATTACGCTGGTAAACCTCCTCCCCCATCGCCGCAATCTGCCCCTCGATCAACGCTTCGAACGGTTTCAACAACGGTACAAACGAAGTCGGCGCTTCGAGGGTTTCCAGCGCCTGCACAATCGCCTCCACTGTCGACAACGCCCCCGGTCCCGGTGCCTTGCGCAGCCGATAACGGGACACACCGCCTTCGGCCAGCGTCACCCTCGGCAACGCCGCCAGCAGCGGATTGAGGTGCAGCATCTTGCGCGCCTTGCGCCAGGTGCCATCCGGGACGACCAGCAACAACGGTTCGTCCGTCGGCGCATAAACCTGCATCGGCTGCGCACCCTCGCCGGGGAACAACAAGCGTGCCTGATATCCCGGCTGATTCAACAACACCGGCAAATCCTCGAACACCTCACCCACGATCAACTCGGCATTCTCCAAGCCCAACGCCGCCAACCGCGCCGTATTCAGCGCATGGTTCACTTCGCTCGGATGCTGCAACAACAGCACGCGAGTGCGGCTGTC
Organism: Pseudomonas sp. GW456-E7; assembly: GCF_059424105.1. NCBI lineage: Bacteria > Pseudomonadati > Pseudomonadota > Gammaproteobacteria > Pseudomonadales > Pseudomonadaceae > Pseudomonas > Pseudomonas sp. GW456-E7. The sequence goes on from NZ_JBWKZB010000002.1 coordinate 139,800, forward strand.
GAGATTGGGGATCAACGGGCACAGGCAGTGAGATTGCGGACGCAGGCAGCGCGGGCACTGGATTCTGGACATCTTCTCAGGCCTGATTCAGTTGGGCTTTAAGCAAATCACGGAACGTCTGGATCAGCGGCTCGCGGCTACGGCCCCGGCGCACGATCATCGAGAACGGCGCCTGATAACCAAAGGTCGCCGGCAACAGCACCCGCAAGTCGCCCTTGTCGGCCCAGGCCTGGGCGTAGTGCTCCGGCAGGTAGCCGATGTAGGCGCCCGACAGCACCAGAATCAGCTGGGCTTCCATACTTTCCACGGTCGCGGCGCTGTGCTTGAAGCCGTGACGCGCCAGCTCGGCCTGGCTCCAGTAGCCACGGCCGACCATGCGCTGCTGGGTGATGACCTGCTCGGGAATGCGCCGCTCATTGAACAGCGGATGCCGCGTGCTGCAGTACAACCAGTGTTGCTCACGGTACAGCGGCATATACACCAGACCGCTCATGCGCGTGGAAAACGCACCGATGGCCAGGTCGAGACGGTTGTCCTGCACGCCGAGTTGCAGTTCGTAAGGGCTCATCACCGACAGGTGCAAGTGCACGGCCGGGTGTTCCTGGCTGTAGGCGCCGATGGCTTCGGCGAACGGCAGGGCCTTGTCGCTGACCGTGGAGTCGATCACCCCGAGGTTCAAGGTGCCGCGCAACTCGCCCTTGAGGGCGGCGGCGTACTGCTCGAAGCCTTCGAGTTCGCCCAACAGACGCAGGGTTTCCTGATGGAACAACTCACCCTTGCTGGTCAGGCTGAACCCGCCACGACCGCGATGGCAGAGCACCAGGCCGAGGGCCGCTTCGAGCTGGCTCATGTAGGTGCTGATGGCCGACGTCGAGAGGTTGAGCTCCTGCTGGGCGTTGGCGAAGCCCTGGTGACGCACCACGCTGACGAAGATGCGCAACAGTTTCAGGTCGGGTAATGCGTTGGCCATGGATACTCCTGACACCATTTGATTTCCAGCTGTCTCCTGTAGGAGCTGCCGAAGGCTGCGATCTTTTGATTTTGATTTTCGGCGGCTTCATGGTCGCCAAGAATGAAGATCAAAAGATCGCAGCCTTCGGCAGCTCCTACAGGGTTAGCCATCAGCTGTTAAACGAGTGGTGAAGTCTACCGCCGCCCTGGCCATTAGTTTAGAAAAATCTGAACTAAGTATTTGCCCGTAGCGATTCTTCCCGACCACTACATTTCGCAGAATCGGCCCACAACGGTGCCCGTACCTTCCGTGAACGGCGCAACCCTATAAATAAAACAACGACGATGAGGCCCTACCCGTGGACAAGATTCTTCACCAACCACTGGGCGGCAACGAAATGCCGCGCTTCGGCGGCATCGCCACCATGATGCGACTCCCCCACTTGAATACCGCTGCCGGCCTGGACGCTGCCTTCGTAGGCGTGCCGCTGGACATCGGTACCTCGCTGCGCCCTGGCACCCGTTTCGGGCCTCGCGAAATCCGCGCTGAATCGGTGATGATCCGCCCGTACAACATGGCCACTGGCGCTGCGCCGTTCGACTCGCTGTCGGTTGCCGACATCGGCGACATCGCGATCAACACCTTCAACCTGCTGGATGCCGTGCGGATCATCGAAGAATCCTACGACAACATCCTCGAACACGACGTGATCCCCCTGACCCTGGGCGGCGACCACACCATCACCCTGCCGATCCTGCGTGCCATCCACAAGAAGCATGGCAAGGTCGGCCTGGTGCACATCGACGCTCACGCTGACGTGAACGATCACATGTTCGGCGAGAAAATCGCCCACGGCACCACGTTCCGTCGCGCCGTCGAAGAAGGCCTGATTGACCCGGACCGCGTGGTGCAGATCGGCCTGCGCGCCCAGGGCTACACCGCTGACGACTTCAACTGGAGTCGCAACCAGGGCTTCCGTGTGGTTCAGGCCGAAGAGTGCTGGCACAAATCGCTGGAGCCGTTGATGGCTGAAGTCCGCGAGAAAGTCGGTGGCGGTCCTGTCTACCTGAGCTTCGACATCGACGGTATCGACCCGGCCTGGGCGCCAGGTACCGGCACCCCGGAAATCGGCGGTCTGACGACCATTCAGGCGATCGAGATCGTTCGCGGCTGCCAAGGCCTCGACCTGGTCGGTTGCGATCTGGTAGAAGTCTCGCCCGCTTACGACACCACCGGCAACACCTCGCTGCTGGCCGCCAACCTGCTGTACGAAATGCTCTGCGTACTGCCTGGCGTAGTCCACCGCTGAGGATGGTTCATGAACGAACGCGATCAGGTTCTGAAAGCCGCCGCTGATCTGGTGTCCGCTTTTGCCCGTAACGATCGCGAAGCCTACTTCGGCGCTTTCAGCGCCGATGCCAGCTTCGTCTTCTACACCCTCGAAAAGCCCCTGCTGTCGCGCGACGCCTACCAGGCGATGTGGGACGGCTGGCGCGCCGAGGATGGCTTCGAGGTGCTCTCGTGCACCTCGAGCAACGCTTTCGTCAGCCTGCAGGGTGACGTGGCGATTTTCATCCATGACGTAGCCACCGAGCTGCGCATGCAAGGGGAGCAGCACTTTAGCCAGGAGCGCGAGACGATTGTTTTCAAGAAACAAGCGTCTGGCCAAGAACAACAAGGCCTATGGCTGGCCTGCCACGAACATTTGTCCGCGATGCCGGAAGGGCTGCCACCCCCTTAGCCAACACAGGTGACGCTCACGCACGATGAGCGCGCCTTTATGATCGGAGCTGATCATGAATAACAACAACAAAGACCAAAGCCTTACGCAAATTGAAACCCACGGGGTCGAACAGATCCCTGATAACGAACGCACCGCAGGCCCGACGGACTTGTTCCGGATGATCTTCGGTGGTTCCAACACCTTTGCAACCGCCGTACTCGGCAGCTTCCCGGTCCTGTTCGGCCTGTCTTTCCAGGCGGGCGTCTGGGCGATTGTGCTGGGGGTGTTGCTGGGTTCGCTGATCCTCGCGCCAATGGGCCTGTTCGGCCCGATCAATGGCACCAACAACGCCGTATCTTCCGGTGCGCACTTCGGCGTGCACGGGCGGATCGTCGGTTCGTTCCTGTCGCTGTTAACCGCCATCGCCTTCTTCTCGCTCTCGGTGTGGAGTTCGGGTGATGCGCTGATCGGTGGCGCCAAACGCCTGATCGGCCTGCCGGAAACCGACCTGACCCTGGGCCTGGCCTACGGTCTGTTCGCGATCCTGGTGCTGACCGTGTGCATCTATGGCTTCCGCTTCCTGCTGTGGGTCAACAAGATCGCAGTGTGGAGTGCCAGTCTGCTGTTCCTGCTGGGTATCTTCGCCTTCGCCGGTCCCTTCGATGCGAACTACGCCGGTAGCGTCAACATGGGCCAACCCGGTTTCTGGGCTGCCTTCATCGGCGCTGCGCTGGTGGCCATGAGCAACCCGATTTCCTTCGGTGCGTTCCTCGGCGACTGGTCGCGCTACATTCCGCGTGACACCTCCAAGCGCCGCATCATGGCGGCGGTGGTGATTTCGCAGATCGCAACGTTCATCCCGTTCCTGTTCGGCCTGACCACCGCCACCATCGTAGCGATCAAGGCACCGGACTACATCGCGGCCAACAACTATGTCGGCGGCCTGCTGGCAGTCTCGCCGAGCTGGTTCTTCCTGCCGGTGTGCCTGATCGCGGTGATCGGCGGCATGTCCACCGGCACCACTTCGCTGTACGGCACCGGCCTGGACATGTCCAGCGTATTCCCACGGGTACTGTCGCGGGTCAAGGCCACGCTGCTGATCGGTGTGATGTCGATTGCCTTCATCTTCATCGGGCGCTTCGCGGCCAACCTGGTGCAGAGCGTGTCGACCTTCGCCGTGCTGATCATCACCTGCACCACCCCCTGGATGGTGATCATGATCATCGGCCTGCTGGTGCGCCGCGGCTTCTACTGCCCGGATGACCTGCAAGTGTTCACCCGCGGCGAGAAAGGTGGCAGTTACTGGTTCACCCACGGTTGGAACTGGCGTGGCCTGGGTGCCTGGATCCCGAGCGCGGCCGTCGGCCTGTGCTTCGTGAACCTGCCGGGTCAGTTTGTCGGGCCGCTGGGCGAAATGGCCGGTGGCATCGACATCAGCCTGCCAGTGACCCTGGGCCTGGCCTCGCTGGTGTACCTGGCGCTGCTGAGCCTGTTCCCGGAATCGCGCGAAGTGTTCGGCCCGAACGACGCTCGCAGCAAGAGCACGGATTCGCTCGCTAAACCGGCGATGCGTCAAGTCGCCTGATGTAACACAAGACCTGTGGGAGCGGGCTTGCTCGCGAAGACGGCAGCACATCCAACATTGATGTGACTGACAGACCGCTTTCGCGAGCAAGCCCGCTCCCACAGGGATTGATTTTCAGCCTCACATAAAAAAGACAATCGGAGACACGCCATAATGGCTTTGGATTTATTCGTTGTACTCATCTACGCCGCCGCGATGCTGCTGCTCGGCTATTACGGCATGCGCAAGGCCAAGACCAACGAAGACTTTTTGGTCGCCGGTCGTAACCTCGGCCCAAGCCTTTACATGGGCACCATGGCTGCCACCGTTCTGGGCGGCGCGTCCACCGTGGGCACCGTGCGTCTGGGCTACGTGCATGGCATCTCCGGCTTCTGGCTGTGTGCCGCGCTGGGTTGCGGGATCGTGGCGCTGAACCTGTTCCTCGCCAAACCGCTGCTGAAGCTGAAGATCTACACCGTTACCCAGGTGCTGGAAAAACGCTACAACCCGATGGCCCGCTCCGCGAGCGCGGTGATCATGCTGGCCTACGCGCTGATGATCGGCGTGACCTCGATCCTGGCGATCGGCACCGTTCTGCAAGTGTTGTTCGGCCTGCCGTTCTGGATCTCGGTACTGCTGGGCGGTGGCGTCGTGGTGATCTATTCGGCCATTGGCGGCATGTGGTCCCTGACCCTGACCGATATCGTCCAGTTCGTGATCAAGACCGTGGGCCTGATGTTCATCCTGCTGCCAATCTGCATGTACCGCGTCGGCGGCTGGGATGAGTTGGTAATGAAACTGCCGGCGGCGAGCTTCAGCTTCACCACCATCGGCTGGGACACCATCATCACCTACTTCATGATCTACTTCTTCGGCATCCTGATCGGTCAGGACATCTGGCAACGGGTGTTCACCGTCAAGACCGCCAAAGTGGCTCAGGTTGCCGGTACCGCTGCCGGTATCTACTGCATCCTCTACGGTCTGGCCTGCGCCCTGATCGGCATGGCTGCACACGTACTGATCCCGGATCTGGACAACGTCAACAACGCCTTCGCCGCCATCGTCAAACTGTCCCTGCCGGACGGTATCCGTGGCCTGGTGATCGCTGCCGCACTGGCCGCCATGATGTCCACCGCCAGCGCCGGCCTGCTGGCCGCTGCCACCACCCTGACCGAAGACCTGCTGCCGAAACTGCGCGGCGGCAAACAGTCGAGCCTGGGCCTCAACCGCCTGGTCACCATGCTGACCGGTATTGTAGTGCTGGGTATCGCCCTGGTGGTCAATGACGTGATCAGCGCCCTGACCCTGGCCTACAACCTGTTGGTGGGCGGCATGCTGATCCCGCTGATGGGCGCGATCTTCTGGAAACGCGCCACCACTGCCGGCGCCATCGCCAGCATGGGCATGGGCTTCGCCACCGCGCTGCTGTTCATGTTCAAGGACGGCCTGGACGCCAACACCCCGATCTACTACAGCCTCGGTGTAGGCCTGGTGAGCTTCGTGCTGGTCAGCCTGTTGTCCCGTCGCACGGCTGTGGTGGCGAGCGCCGCCTAAGCTGAAACATAACGACTCGATGCTTTCTTCGACGGGTGTGGCGTCGGTTGCCACACTCGTTTTTTTTCGTCTGAAGGAAACTGCTCATGAAGATCGTCAGCCGCGACCAGTGGTTCGAGGTCAAACATCTCAGCGACGGCATCCGCCTGATTCACGAGCCGTACATCCGGCCTTTCTACCGCTGCAACCTCTGGCACATCCAGGGCCGTGACAAGGACCTGCTGCTGGACAGCGGCTCGGGCCTGGTCAGCCTGCGCGAGCAACTGCCATGGATCACCGAGCGGCCGCTGGTGGCCGTGGCCAGCCACTGCCATTTCGATCACATCGCCGGTCATCACGAATTCGCCGAGCGCCTGGTGCATCCGGCCGAGGCGGACATCCTGGCCGCGCCGGATGGCGACAACGACTTGAGCAAAGCCTTTGTCGGCGACGACATGTTCGAGGCGCACCCCGATTGCCCGCTGTGCTACGCCGAATACCGTGTCAAGGCCGCGCCGGCCACGGGTTTTGTCGAAGATGGAGATGTGCTGGATCTGGGCAACCGCGTGTTGCAGGTGGTGCACACGCCGGGACACTCGCCGGGTGGCATCTGCCTGTACGAAGCCGCCACCGAGACCTTGTTCAGCGGCGACATCATCTACGACGGGCCGCTGATCGAAGACGCCTACCATTCCAACCTCGAGGACTACGCACGCAGCCTGCAACGCCTGCATGCGCTGCCGATCCGTACGGTGCATGGCGGGCATTTCGGCAGTTTTTCCGGAGAGCATTTGCGCAGCATGATTGACGAATGGCAGCGCTCACACGGCTAAAGCCTGCTGTACTCAACGGCAGGGACTGCACCGGCAGGGAGAACTGCACCCACTTCCTCGAAGAACGATCATGAAAGAAGCCGCCCTTCGTGCTGTCGTACATCGCTACATCAGCCGCCTGCTGGAAGGCCGGGATGACTTTGACGACAACGCCAGCCTGGCGCAGTTGGGATTGGACAAAAAAGATATCGAAGAGCTGATCTTCCATCTGGAAGATGAGCTGGGTGTGACGGCGTTTACCGTGGAAGAAGACCGGATGCTCAAGACCGCCAGGACGGTGAATGATTTGAGCCGGTTTTTGCTGGAGATTGGGCGGGATTGAGGCTGATCGTCAACGACCTGAATCGTGGCGAGGGAGCTTGCTCCCGTCCGACTGCGCAGCAGTCGCAAAACCTGCAATCCAATGACCTGCTAAAACTCAGTGACTATTTGGGGCCGCTTCGCAGCCCAGCGGGAGCAAGCTCCCTCGCCACAGCAAGCCCCCTCGCCACAGCAAGCCCCTCTCACTGGCGATCCGGAGCCATTACCGGCGTCGCTGCTGGCGCCGACGTTGCTCGTCGTCAGTACGAACAGGCACGGGTTGCAGAGGCGGTTCGATCAAGCCGAGCGCCACGCCCAGGTCATGCAGCCAGTTTTGGATTTTCTCTTTCATGGTGCCCCCTTCAGGGTAGTGCCGAGCGGCCAAAATTCTGTAGCCCCTTCGCACTGATAATAGTCCGAAGTCCTACGCAATGCTCGTGCAAAGTCGCAATGATCTGTTACTGAATCCATCACAATCAGCCGGCGTTCAGGCAATTTCCTGCGCCTGCACCTTTGCCTGCGGAAAAACCGCCTGCTGCTGCTCGATCCAGGCATTCAGGTTGGCCCCGACCATGCCCTTGCGCCACATCAGCCAGGTGGTCGCGCTGGCAAACGGTTCGGCCAACGGATGCACGGCCACACTCTCGCGGCCCGGCAAACTGGCGAGCATCGACTCCGACATCAGCGCCACACCGGAACCGGCAATCACACACGCAAGCATTCCCGGATAGGACTCGATCTCCATCGCCCGGCCCATCGCCGCATGGTCATGGGCGAACCAGGCCTCCAGGCGCATGCGGTAGGAGCAGCCTTGGCGAAAGGTGAACACCGCGCGCCCTTCCACATCCAGCGCGTTGCGCACGGGCGGATGATCGGCCTCGCTGATCAGCACCAGGCGCTCCTCGCACAAGGGCACACCGTCGAGCCCGGCCAGCTCCATAGGGCCATCCACCAGCGCCGCATCGAGTCGACCGGTGAGCAGGCCTTCGAGCAATTCACCGCTGGGACCGGATTGCACTTGCAGATTCACCGCCGGATACAAGCGGTGATAGCGCGCCAACAGCCCCGGCAGGTGAATAGCGGCCGTGCTGTACATGGTGCCGAGCACGAAGTCGCCCGCCGGTTGCCCGCCCTGCACCGCCGCGCTGGCTTCGTCGCGCAGCGCAAACAGCTTGGCGGTGTAGTCCAGCAGGACTTTTCCCGCAGGCGACAGCTGCAAGCGCTGACGCTCGCGCAGGAACAGTTCTACACCCAGTTGCTCTTCCAGCTGTTTGAGCCGGGTCGACAGGTTCGACGGCACTCGATGCAGCCGTTCGGCGGCCCGGGTGATGGACCCTTCCTCCGCCACCGCCTGGAAGATACGCAATTGGCTGAACTCCACGACATTCTCCAAAAAAGAACAAGTTACTCACTATTATTCATTTTTAAAGAAAGTCAATCAGCCCTAGCCTGACGGTCATCGATCCTCTGAACGGTATCCAGACCATGTCTCCCCTGATTCGCTTATCCGCCAGTTTCGTTGCCCTGATGATGGCCATGGGCATCGGCCGTTTTGCCCTGACGCCGCAACTGCCACACCTGCTCAGCGAAGGTCAGATCGACCTGACCGCCGCCGGGCTGATTGCCGCCGCCAACTACCTCGGATATTTCATCGGCACGGTGGACGCCATGTTTTCCCGGCGTCCCGCGCAAGTGCGCCGGCGCTTGCTGGGCGGGTTGTGGCTCTGCGTGTTGCTGACCCTGGCGTCGTTCTGGGCCAACGGGTTCTGGTCGCACCTGCTGCTGCGCTTCGGCACCGGTGTGGCCAGCGCCTGGGTGTTGGTGATGATCACCGCACTGAGCCAGCCGCTCGCGGCAGCGGCCGGCCGTCCCCGGCTCGGCGCTCTGGTCTTCGCCGGACCGGGCCTGGGGATTTTTCTCACAGGTTTGTTGGCCCTGGGCTCAAATCTGTTGGGCCAGACTTCCGCCACCTTGTGGCTGGTGTACGCCGCTGCAGGGCTGGCGATGCTGCTGGGAATTCTGCCGTTCCTGCCGCAAGCGAGCGCAACCGCGACCGCTGCGCCCGGCGCCAGCGCACCGGGCACTCAAGGCATCGCTCGCCTGGGCTTGATCTACGGCTTGTACGGGTTGGGCTACATCATCCCGGCGACCTTTCTGTCGCAAATGGCCAATGCGCAATTCCATGGCCAATGGCAGGCCGACCTGTTCTGGCCGTGCTTCGGTCTTGCGGCGGCTACGGGAGTGGTACTGGTGAGTCTGCGTCGCCATAAAGCGGGCGCAACGCGGCGCTGGTTGATGGCAACGTTATGGCTGCAAGCTGCGGGCGTGTTTGCCTGCCTGCTGGCCAACGGTCCGGGGCTGGCATTGGGTGTGATCCTGTGTGGCACGCCGTTCCTGGCCTGCATGCAACTGGTGATCCAGCGTTCCCGGGAACTGGCTCCCCATGCCACCCAACGCAATGCCGGCCTGCTGACGGCCTGCTTTGCCGTGGGCCAGCTCAGCGGGCCATTGCTGGCGGCGCTCAGCAGTCATTTCAGTGGCGGCTTGCAGCCGGCACTGGTGGTCGCCGGCTGCGGCTTGCTGGTCGCCGGCGGTCTGTTGCTCGCGCCGGTCAGTGCTGCCCCAGCGCTTTGCGCAAACGACGGCGCAGCCACTGCTCAGCGCTGACAAAGGTGATGCCCGCCAACACCAGCACGGCGCCGAGAACGAAGTTCAGGCTCAGTTCCTCGCCCAGCAGCACGACACCAAAGGTGACGCCAAACAACGGCGTCATGAACGAAAACACCGCGAGGTTCGCCGCCAGGTAACGGCGCAACAGCCAGAACCAGACCAGGTAACTGAAGAACGACACGACCACGCCCTGAAACAGCACACTGGTGACCGCTACAGTGGTCAGGCTGACATGGGTGATCTGGCCGCTGAGCAGCGCGATCAACAGCAAACCGAAGAAACCGACAATCAATTGATAAAACAGCGTCAGGGTCACCGGCGCTTCCGACAGGCGCGAGGCGCGCACCACCACCGTGGTCGCGCCCCAGGCGGCCCCCGCCAGCACCCCCAAGGCATCGCCCATCAACATGCGGTAATCAAGGTTGTCCCAGGACACCCCGCCGGCAAACGCGATGGCAATGCCGATAAAGGCCAGGACAATCCCCAACCATTGCAGGGGTCGCAAGCGCTCACTGGGCAATAACCAGTGCACACCCAATGCCGTGAAGATCGGCGCGGTGTAGAGGAACACCGACATGTGCGCCGCCGTGGTCAATTGCAGGCCTTCGGATATGAAGAAGAACTCCAGGCCGAACAAGGCACCGGCCAGCAGACCGCCGCGCCAGGTCGTACTCACCTGGTTCCAGCCGCCCTTCCAGCAGATCAGCAGCCCGACCAGCAACGCCGACATGCCGGAACGCCCGGCCGCCTGCATCACCGGCGCGATATCGGCCGCCGCCCACTTGATCATCACTTGCTGAACGCCCCAGACCAGGCACAGCCCGACCATCACTTGCAGGGCAAACCCGTCGGTACTGCGCCGGGTGGCGCTCACCGGAACACCTCGAAAACACAATCCATGGCAAAGACTCGGCAGTAAAAGCAGTCGATTATCAACCAGACGGCCGGAAAATGCCCTTGTAGGAGCTGCCGAAGGCTGCGATCTTTTGATCCTTAAAATCAAGATCGCAGCCTTCGGCAGCTCCTACAAGGGCAGAGTGGGATCAACTGAGATCGATACGATCGGCATGAATGACAATCTGGCCATTCTTGTACAACGCGCCAATGGCCTTCTTGAAGTTGCCCTTGCTGACACCGAACAGACTGCTGATCAACGCCGGATCGCTCTTGTCGCTCACGGCCAGGGTGCCGTTGTTTTCACGCAACTTGGCGAGGATCTTCGAGTTCAGGCTGGTGGCCGCTTCCTGACCAACCGGCTGCAGGCTCAGGCTGATCTTGCCGTCGGCGCGAACTTCCTTGATGAAACCCTTTTCTTCTTTACCGGCGCGCATGAACTTGAAGATTTCGTTCTTGTGGATCAGGCCCCAATGCTTGTTGTTGATGATGGCCTTGAAGCCCATGTCCGTGGCTTCGGCCACCAGCAAGTCCACTTCCTGGCCGGCCGTGTAGTTGGCCGGGGTCTTGTCCAGGTAGCGGTCCAGGCGCGCGGTCGCGGTGATGCGGCGGGTGTGCTTGTCGAGGTAGACGTGTACCACCACATACTCGCCCGCCGTCATCTGACGCTTCTCTTCGGAGAACGGCAGCAACAGGTCCTTGGGCAAGCCCCAGTCCAGGAATACGCCGATGCTGTTGACTTCAACAACTTTCAGACTGGCGAATTCACCCACTTGAACTTTTGGTTTTTCAGTAGTGGCGATGAGTTTGTCATCGCTGTCCAGATATATAAAAACGTTGAGCCAGTCTTCATCTTCGCTAGGAATATCTTTTGGAATATAACGATTTGGCAGAAGGATTTCGCCATCCGCGCCACCGTCCAGATATAAACCGAAGTTAGTGTGTTTAACCACTTGCAAACTGTTGTAACGCCCGACTAAAGCCATGTCCAATACCCTCATTGCGTGGGCGGCATTCTACCCGGTTTTAAGCGCCGCGTTCGGCCCCCGGCCCGGTGGCGCGAGAAAATCCTCTGAAGGCCTTGATTTTCACGGGCTTTCATCGCATGCCTGGCCGCTCGTCAGACCGATCCGGGCATTTACGCCATGCCCAGACAAGCGTAACGCGGTATTTTTCAGGGCGATGTTCTTATTTAAAACAGCGGCTTAGGCGCATATTTCGAATATTGTCCGAGCACTGATTACCCCGACCTCAGGATTATTGCGAGGGGATATTTGCCAAGCAATTATCAGGTAATTCCTGTACGATGCCTGGCCAAGTTAATTTTCTACAGGTTAATGGCCGCCATGCGCGTAAAAGCATCCACCAGCAAAGCAAAGCCAGCTCCAGCCGTTGAAACCAGCGAGTCGATCAACAGCCAGATCGCAGCGTTCCTCAAGTCCGGCGGTGAAATCCAGCAAATTGCCAAAGGCGTCAGCGGCCAGACGTTCGGCCCGTCCAAGCAGATCACCCTGGGCAAAAAGTAACCCCCTCGCGTCACCTGGTCCCAAAGCGCTTTGAGCCTCGAAGCGCTTGGACTGGAACCCTCGTCACCCCCTCCGACACCCCTTCAAATCCATGGAAATCGACGAACGGCCTTCGCTGCCGATCATTCGCCGGTATCCTTGCACGCGTCTGGATCAAGCGTTTCAGCGGGCTCGCCAGCCTGCCCTCGCTGTTCATGGAGTGACGCATGTTCAAACCTTTCTGTTTATCGGCATTGCTCGGCGGCCTGTTGGTTTGCTCCGCAGCACACGCACAAATCTTTCAGCGTGAGCTGGGTGCCTTCGATCTCAAGATGGGCACCACCCCCACCCGCAGCATGGCTCAAGGCCTGGTCAAACCCTCGGCTGTCGGTTCGTTCCACGGAGGCCTGGACCTGAGCCACGACAGCGGTTTCTACGTGGGCCAATGGTCACCCAGCATGGGCATCAGCCCGGGGAAAGACCTCGAGATCGACTCCTACGCGGGCTTTAAACAACCCTTCGACCAAACCCTCGGCTACGAAGTGGGCCTGATCCGCTACAGCTACCCCGAAGTCACCACCCCTGCCAGCCAGGAACTGTTCGGCGGCCTGACCTTGCTCGGCAGCCGTTTCGGCATCGCCTTCAGCAATGACCCGGACAAACAGAACAACACGCTGTTCGCTGACTTGAGCGGCAATCAACCGTTCGGTGTCGGCATCAGCCTGAAATACACCACCCACCAATTCAATACGCCAGTGGCGGTGGATGGCGGGTATGTAGGCAGTTTTACCGATTGGTCGCTGAAATTGTCCCGCCCGTTCATGGGCATCGACCTCGACCTGATCTACAGTGACTCCAGCCTGAGCGGCAGCGGTTGCTCGGCCTATGCCGGGCACAACAGCCAATGCGACGGGCTGGTGACGCTCAAGGCCGAACACGCGTTCTATTGATCGGCTGAACTGCCGGCCCTCTCCTGGGTTCACAAGAGAATCAGACCCCGAAGACTGGCTTTCGCAAGGATTCGCCCATGTCCCGCTGGTTCAAACATATCGCCGTTGTGTTGACCGTTGCCCTCGCCCTCGGCGCCTGCAGCCGCGTGGGCCTGGCCTACCGCAATCTCGATGTGATCATCCCGTGGACGCTCAGCGACTACCTGGACATGAACGGCGAGCAGAAAAGCTGGCTGGACGAACGCCTGAAGGAACACCTGAGCTGGCACTGCACCACCCAGTTGCCCGACTACCTCGACTGGCTGGACCGCTTGCAAACCATGATCGCGACCAACCAGGTCACCGATGCCGCCTTGAAGGCCCGTGCCCACGAAGCCGAACAGGCGATCGCCGAGACCGCGCGGGAAATCACCCCGTCGGCCATCGAGTTGCTGCAAGGGCTGGATGACAAGCAAGTCGCCGAAATGAACGATGCCTTCGCCAGGGACCGGCGCAAACGCCAGGAGGAATACCTCAAGCCCACCCTCGACCAGCAGATCAAGGAGCGCAGCGCACGCATGGAGAAGCGCCTGAACGACTGGCTCGGCCCACTGAACAACACCCAGCAACAGCGGGTCGCCGCATGGTCCCGGGCCTTGGGTGATCAGAATACGCAGTGGCTGGCCAATCGTGTCCATTGGCAGAAACAGTTCAGCGCGGCCGTTGCGCAACGCCACAGTCCACAATTCCCACAACGAATCGAGACACTTCTGATCAATCGCGAGAGTTTGTGGACACCCGCCTATCGTCAGGCCTTTGCCAACACCGAGGCCCAGGCACGTTCGCTGTTCGTGGATCTCATGGCGGCAAGCACACCGAGCCAGCGTGAGCGATTACTGAAGAAAATCGAAGGTGTAAGAAAGGACTTCAGTGACCTGAAGTGCCTGAAAGCGGCGAAACAAGGCTAAGCGCCCCCCCCCTGTGGGAGCGGGCTTGCTCGCGAAGACGTCGTCACATCTAGCATGGATGTGACTGACAGCCCCCTTTCGCGAGCAAGCCCGCTCCCACAAGGGCACAACGGCATCTCAAGCAATCTGCGCCTTCGACGCCACCTCATCGAATGTCGCTTCATCAAGCGCATCGTCCTGCTCATCGAGCACCTGCCGCGGGTGATCATTACCGGGAATACTGCTGTCGATCAGGCTCAACAAACGCGAACCCCGCGCCGTCAAAATGTAATTGGCACCCGTGCCACCTTCGTCCTCCGGCCGTGGCTCGATATAGCCACGCAACAGCAGCAGCTTTTCGTACTCGCCAGCCACCGTTTTCAAGTGATCAAGATTTTCAATCGACTCGCCTTCCGCGGCCTTCTGCGCCGCATGCTGTTCGGCGTAAGGCCGCGGCGTGAAGTTGTGGCCCGCGCTGTTTTGCACTTCATGCAGCAAGCGCTCAATCAAGTCCCAGTTGTAAGTCGTCATCCTGATTCAACCTCCGGTGTCCGTTCGATGGATGCCCGTGCAATTGAACGGGCCTTACAGGTTGTGACCGGAACGCCCGGCGGCCGTTCAGCCAGGCTTTCGCTGACGACCGACCGGCGGTATGTCGAATTCCACCCGAGCCAAACGACTAGGCTGTGTACGTCACCTCCCAGCCCCACGCAGGAGAACACAACATGAACATCCAGAATCACCCCGTCGTTTCGCGGGAAGAATGGCTCGCCGCCCGCAAACAGCACCTGATCCACGAGAAGGCCTTCACCCGGGAACGGGACAAACTCAGCGCCGAACGCCGCGCCCTGCCCTGGGTGAAAATCGACAAGGACTACCATTTCCAGGGGCCCAATGGCGAACTGAAACTGGCGGACCTGTTCGGCGGCCGCAGTCAGTTGGTCATCTACCACTTCATGTTCGCCGAGGGCTGGGACGAGGGCTGCCCCGGTTGCTCGTACCTCAGCGATCACATCGACGGCGCCAACCAGCACCTGGCCCACCACGACATTTCCGTGGTGGCGGTTTCCCACGCACCGTTCGCCGAATTCCAGGCGTTCAAGCGGCGCATGGGCTGGAAGTTCGACTGGGTGTCGTCGGAAGGATGCGACTTCAACTACGACTTTGGCGTCTGTGCCCGGGCCGAAGAGGTCGCCGCAGGAAAGGCTACGTACAACTACGAAAAAACCGACGGCGCCGAGGAAGAACTCCCCGGACTCAGCGTGTTTTATCGCAATGAAGCCGGCGAAATCTTCCACACCTACTCCACCTATGCCCGCGGCCTGGACATGCTGGTCGGCGCCTACAACTACCTCGACCTGACGCCCAAGGGGCGCAACGAGGAGGAGATCATGGAGTGGGTGCGGCACCATGACAAATATGAGGAACAGGCCAGGTCGAGTTGCTGCCATGGTGGTTAGCCCCAGGCACCGAGGCGAGGCCTTCGCGGGCAAGCCCGCTCCCACAGTTTTCCGTGTTGTTCACAAAACCTGTGGGCTTGCCCGCGAAGGGGTCCTGACAACCCACGCAAATATCACAGACTGAACTTTCCCAAAGGGCCAGCGCTCAACCGGATAACCCGCCTTGACCGGAACTGAGGCCCGCCCCCATGAAACCACTGCTGAAGAAGCTCACTCTCGCCGCTGCCCTCGCTTGTGCCCTGCCCGCCTGGGCCTGCACGCCCGAGGAAGCCAACGCCAAACGCGAACAGCTGGCCCGGGAAGTGGCCAAGCTCACCGAGCAGAACCCGACCAAGGCCAAAGAGATCAATGACGAGTTGCAAAAAATGGATCTGGGCACTGCCTCGAAAGACTTGCCGGACAAGTGCCAGTTGATCGACCAGCGCTTGAAGGAGTTGGGCTCTGCCGAGAAGAAAGCCGAAAGCTGATAGACGCCAGGAATAAAAAAACCCGGACACTGTCCGGGTTTTTCCTGGGTCGCTTACAGTGGCTTACTCAGCCGCTGGCGCTTCCGGCTTGCGGCGCTTGAGCGGCGCCATGCCGTCCTTGCTGACCAGGGAATCGCTCTTCGGCCGGTTGGCGCTCTTGCGCTTGGTCGGGGTCTTGGCGGCAGTTTTCTTCTTGTCGCCCTTGGCGTCGGTCTTTTTCTTCTTCACGCCGACAGCCTTGCCCGAGGCCTTGACCTTCTTCGGTCCGCCGTAGGTGCCTTTGACTTCCTTGATGGTGCGGCGCTCGAAGCTCTGCTTGAGGTAGCGCTCGATGCTCGACATCAGGTTCCAGTCGCCGTGGCAGATCAGCGAGATGGCCAGGCCATCGTTACCGGCACGACCGGTACGACCGATACGGTGCACGTACTCGTCGCCACTGCGCGGCATGTCGAAGTTGATCACCAGGTCCAGGCCGTCAACGTCCAGGCCGCGAGCGGCGACGTCGGTGGCCACGAGGATTTTCACGCCGCCCTGCTTCAGACGGTCGATCGCCAGTTTGCGATCCTTCTGGTCTTTCTCGCCGTGCAGCACGAACGCTTTGTATTCCTGCGCCACCAGGCGGCCGTAGATGCGGTCGGCCATGGCCCGGGTGTTGGTGAAGACGATGGCCTTCTGGTAGGTCTCGTTGGCCAGCAACCAGTTGACGATCTGTTCTTTGTGCTGGTTGTGGTCAGCGGTGATGATCTGCTGGCGGGTGGTGTCGTTCAGCTGGCTGACCGCGTTGAGCTGCAGGTGCTCAGGGTTGTTCAGGACCTTGGCGATCATCTCGCGCAAGCCCGAACCACCGGTGGTGGCGGAGAACAGCATGGTCTGCTGACGGTTGGTGCATTCGTCCACCAGACGCTGCACGTCTTCGGCAAAGCCCATGTCGAGCATGCGGTCGGCTTCGTCGAGCACCAGGACTTCAACTTCTTTCAAGTCGAGGTTGCCGGCGTTCAGTTGCTCGATCATCCGGCCCGGCGTACCGATCAGGATGTCCGGCACCTTGCGCAGCATCGCGGCCTGGACCTTGAAGTCTTCGCCGCCGGTGATCAGGCCGGACTTGATGAAGGTGAACTGCGAAAAGCGTTCAACTTCCTTCAGCGTCTGCTGGGCCAGTTCGCGGGTCGGCAGCAGGATCAGGGTCTTGATGCTGACGCGGATTTTCGCCGGGCCGATCAGACGGTTGAGGATCGGCAAAACGAATGCAGCGGTCTTGCCGCTACCGGTTTGCGCCGTCACCCGCAGGTCACGCCCCTGGAGCGCCAGCGGAATGGCCGCGGCTTGCACAGGCGTTGGCTCGACAAATTTCAGCTCGGCCACGGCTTTGAGCAGGCGTTCGTGCAGGGCGAATTGGGAAAACACGGGTGCTACCTCGAAGAAATGCAAAAAAACAGCTGCATAGGGTAACGGTTTCGAGCGCTCAGGCCGAGTTTCTTTATGCAAATGGCGGTAAACAGTTGGTTTTTTGTTGCCTTGTTTTTCCCAAAACGCAATACAAAGCGTCTTAAATGCTCTAATCGCCTCTCGCGCCCTACAGAAGAATCGTTTTCAACCATGGATATCAAACAGCTCTGGATCAACGTCCTGGACCTTTGGGGGGCCCTCGACCAGCACCCGCTCGTACATTCAAGCCTGGCGCTGCTGCTGTTGCTGGCCATTGCGCTGTTCCTCGGACGGGTGGCGCGCTACCTCATCCTGCACGCGGCCAAAATGCTCAGCCGCCAGCCGGCCTTGCACTGGGTCAATGATTTTCTGCAGAACAAGGTGTTCCATCGCCTGGCGCAGATCACACCTTCGCTGGTGATCCAGTTCGGTCTCAATCTGGTGCCGAACCTGAGCAAGACCAGTCTCAATTTCCTCGGCAACGTCGCCCTGTCCTTCACCTTCCTGTTTCTGCTGCTGGCGGTCAGCGCCCTGCTCAATGCCCTGCTGGACATCTACGCCCGCACCGAACACGCCCGTACCCGCTCGATCAAGGGCTATGTGCAACTGGCGAAAATGGTGTTGTACGTGTTTGGCGCGATCGTCATCGTCGCGACCTTGATCGATCGCTCGCCGCTGTTGCTGCTCTCGGGCCTGGGCGCCATGTCGGCGGTGATTCTGTTGGTCTACAAGGACACGCTGCTGTCGTTCGTCGCCAGCGTGCAATTGACCAGCAACGACATGCTGCGGGTCGGCGACTGGATCGAAATGCCCCAGGTGGGCGCCGATGGCGATGTGGTGGACATCACCTTGCACACGGTCAAGGTGCAGAACTTCGACAAGACCATCGTCTCGATTCCGACCTGGCGCCTGATGTCCGAGTCGTTCAAGAACTGGCGCGGCATGCAGGCTTCCGGTGGCCGCCGGATCAAGCGCAGCCTGTTCATCGACGCCAGCGGCGTGCGCTTCCTGCGCGACGACGAGGAGCAGAAGCTGTCCCAGGTGCACTTGCTCACCGACTACATGACCCGCAAGCAGGCCGAACTCAAGGCCTGGAACGAGGCCCAGGGCAACGTCGCGGCCATGTCGGCCAATCGCCGGCGGATGACCAACATCGGCACTTTGCGCGCCTATGCGCTGGCCTACCTGAAGAGTCATCCGGGAATCCAGCCGAACATGACCTGCATGGTCCGCCAGATGCAGACCACCGCCCAGGGCATTCCACTGGAAATCTACTGCTTTACCCGCACCACGGCCTGGGCCGACTACGAGCGGATCCAGGGGGATATTTTCGACTACCTGCTGGCGGTGCTGCCGGAGTTCGGGTTGAGCCTGTATCAGCAGCCGAGCGGAACGGATCTACGTGCGGGACTGCTGCCGGCGGTGTTGGGCGCCAGCCACATCCCCGAGCCTGAAAAACACGTCATGTAACACCGCAAATCTTCTGTAGGAGCTGCCGCAGGCTGCGATCTTTTGATCTTGAAATCAAAAGATCGCAGCCTGCGGCAGCTCCTACGCAGGTTGTGCGCCCTTGCTTCTGGTGCCCAACCGACTGATCCACACCGCCAGCAAAATCACCGAACCGCCGAGCAACAATCGCCCCAGTTCTTCATGCTGGTTCCAGATCAGCAGATTGATCAGCAAGCCCACGGGCACATGCAGGTTGTTCATCACCGCCAGGGTCCCGCCATTCACCATGCACGCGCCCTTGTTCCACCAATACAAACCCAGCGCAGTGGAGACCAGGCCGAGGAACAGCAGCACGCCCCATTGCAAAGGCGCTTCGGGCAGGAAGTTCTGTTTGCCGAACAATAGAAACGCCGGCAACGCCACCGCCAGTGCGCCGAGGTAGAAGTAGCCGAAACGTCGGTAATGCGGCAGATCGCTTGGATGGCGGGCGACCAGGTGTTTGTACAGCACCTGCCCGGCGGCATAGGTGAAGTTGGCCAGTTGCAGCAACAGGAACCCCATGAAGAAGTCCGGGTTGATCCGGTCAAAGCGAATCACCGCCGCTCCCGCCACCGCCACCAGTGCCGCGACCAGGGCCCAGGGGTTGAAGCGACGATTCAGAGCATCTTCGATCAGGGTCACGTGCAACGGCGTGAGGATGGTGAACAGCAGCACTTCCGGCACCGTCAGTACACGAAAGCTCAGGTACAGGCAGACGTAGGTCACGCCGAACTGCAAGGCGCCGATCAGCAGCATGCCGCGCATGAACGCCGGTTCCACCGAGCGCCAGCGGGTCAGCGGGATGAACACCAGCCCTGCCAGGAGCACGCGCACCAGCACTGCGAAGTAACTGTCGACATGACCGGCCAGGTATTCGCCGATCAAACTGAAGGAAAACGCCTGGATCAGCGTGACAAAAAGTAGATAGCCCATGCTCGCCTCGTTTCGAATGGCGGCGACGATAGCGGGTTTTGCTACTGATCGCGAACCCCCAAACAATACAAAAATCCATTGTGGGAGCGAGCTTGCTCGCGATAGCGGTGGATCAGTCAACATCATTGTCGACTGACACTCAGTCATCGCGAGCAAGCTCGCTCCCACAGGTTTTTTAGGTGCTTGTTAAATCACAGGCAAAAAAAAGCCCGATCTCGCTAAAGCGTTCAATCGGGCCAGAGCACTCAGGAGCTAAAAGTGCGAAGGGAGGTTCGATGCGCGTACAGGCTTGAAGGGTTGCGCCAGATCACTAGACCATCCAGCGATTATCTGGCGATTAACGGGTCAGGCCACTTGCGCAAGCCTGGCGTTCGCCTGGCTCAGGCCTTTCTCCTGGAAGTCACCGCCCAGGTTCATGCCTTCGGCGTGGATGAACGTCACGTCGTGGATACCGATGAAACCCATGACCTGACGCAGGTAGGGTTCCTGGTGATCGGCGGTGCTGCCGGCATAGATGCCGCCACGAGCCGTCAATACGTAGGCGCGCTTGCCTGTGAGCAGGCCTTGCGGACCGGTTTCGGTGTACTTGAAGGTCACGCCGGCACGCAGCACGTGGTCGAGCCAGGCTTTCAGGGTGCTGGGGATCGCAAAGTTGTACATGGGCGCGGCCATGACCAGTACATCGGCGGCGAGCAATTCGTCGGTCAACTGGTTGGAGCGTTCCAGGGACGCCTGTTCGATGTCGCTGCGCTGCTCGGCGGGTTTCATCCAGCCACCCAGCAGGTTGATGTCCAGGTGCGGCACCGGCTTGACGGCCAGGTCCCGGACAGTGATCTGGTCATTCGGGTGAGCGGCTTTCCACTGGCTGATGAACGTCTGGGTCAGTTGACGGGAAACCGAGTCTTGCTGACGGGCACTGCTTTCGATGATCAGAACGCGGGACATGGGATGTAGCCTCCATCTGAGAATGCTGTAGGTCGATGGAGTGAAGGTTAAACAGAGTCATATCGATGAAAAAGCGCAAATAACTGCTATAACCCATCAATAAATTCGTTTATAAGCTCAACATACCCTGTGGGAGCGGGCTTGCTCGCGAAGGCGGTGTTTCAGTCAACATTGATGTTGAAGCTGATACCGCTTTCGCGAGCAAGCCCGCTCCCACAGAAGATTGCTGTCATTTCGGGGTGCAGCTCAGCTCGATACGCAGCTTGATGATGTTGCGACTGAATTTGGCGGTGGCGTTTTTGTGTTTGCCGGCCGGTACGTCGATCTTGCGGGTACGCGGGGCTTCCGGGCCATTGATGAAGACGGCCTTGCAGCTTGCATCGACGTCGCCGTAGTTGGCCACCTGGATGGAGCCGATGTCGCTATCCGTGTCGTAGGTCTGGTAATCGATCTTCATGCCGTTGAGATCTTTCTTCACATCGATCGGGTAAGCCATCGCCGTCAGCGGCAGCAGCGCCAGCAGCACACAACAGATTTTTTTCATTCAGCAGCCTCCAGTCAGGGCTGCCAGCTTAGGACAAGAGGAGCTCAACATGAAAGCGCCCCGCGTGACCCTTGATCAATGGCGAACGCTGCAAGCCGTGGTCGATCACGGTGGTTTCGCCCAGGCCGCCGAGGCGCTGCATCGCTCGCAATCATCGGTCAGCTACACCGTGGCACGCATGCAGGATCAACTCGGCGTGCCGTTGCTGCGCATCGACGGACGCAAAGCCGTGCTGACCGAAGCCGGCGGCGTGCTGTTGCGCCGCTCCCGGCAACTGGTGAAACAGGCCAGCCAACTCGAAGACCTGGCCCATCACATGGAACAGGGCTGGGAGGCCGAAGTGCGCCTGGTGGTCGATGCCGCTTATCCAAGCGCCCGCCTCGTCCGCGCCTTGACCGCGTTCATGCCGCAAAGCCGTGGTTGCCGGGTGCGCCTGCGTGAGGAAGTGCTGTCGGGCGTGGAGGAAGTCCTGCTCGAAGGCGTGGCCGACCTGGCCATCACGGGCTTCAGTATTCCCGGTTACCTGGGCGCGGAATTGAGCGACGTCGAGTTCGTTGCGGTCGCTCACCCCGAGCATCCCCTGCACCGCCTCAACCGCGAACTGAGCTTCCAGGACCTGGAAAGCCAGATGCAAGTGGTGATCCGCGACTCGGGCCGCCAGCAACCACGGGACGTCGGTTGGCTCGGGGCCGAACAGCGCTGGACCGTCGGCAGCCTGGCCACCGCCGCGACCTTCGTCAGCAGCGGCCTGGGTTTTGCCTGGTTGCCCCGGCACCTGATCGAACGGGAACTCAAGGAAGGAACGCTCAAGCTGCTACCGTTGGATCAGGGCGGTAGCCGCAACCCGAGCTTCTACCTATATTCGAACAAGGACAAACCCCTGGGACCTGCCACGCAGATTCTCATCGAACTGCTGCGCACCTTTGACACCGCACCACTGGACGCACCGTTCGCCGCCCCCGAACAAGCCTGACACGGAGTGTATGCATGGCCTATTTCGAACACGAAGGTTGCAACCTGCACTATGAGGAATATGGCCACGGCACGCCGCTGCTGCTGGTCCACGGCCTCGGTTCCAGCACCCTGGACTGGGAAAAGCAGATCCCGGCACTGGCCACCCGCTACCGGGTGATCGTCCCGGATGTACGCGGTCACGGCCGTTCGGACAAACCCCGGGAGCGCTACAGCATTGCCGGTTTCAGCGCCGACCTGATCGCGCTGATCGAGCACCTCAATCTCGGCCCGACACACTACGTCGGCTTGTCCATGGGCGGCATGATCGGCTTCCAGCTGGGTGTGGACCAGCCGACACTGCTCAAGAGCCTGTGCATCGTCAACAGTGCGCCAGAGGTCAAACTGCGCAGCCGCGACGATTACTGGCAGTGGTTCAAGCGCTGGAGCCTGATGCACGCACTCAGCCTGCGCACCATCGGCAAGGCATTGGGCAGCAAGTTGTTCCCGAAGCCCGAGCAGGCCGACTTGCGACAAAAAATGGCCGAGCGCTGGGCAAAAAACGACAAACATGCTTATCTCGCCAGCTTCAATGCCATTGTTGGCTGGGGGGTCCAGGAACGACTTTCCAAGGTCACCTGTCCAACCCTGATCGTCAGTGCCGACCGTGACTACACACCGGTGGCGCTGAAGGAAAACTACGTAAGACTGCTGCCCGATGCGCGGCTGGTGGTGATCGCCGATTCACGCCACGCCACGCCGCTGGACCAGCCGGAACACTTCAACCAAACGCTGCTGGATTTTCTGACCGCAGTCGACACCACCACTCAGGATCACTGACCCATGCTGAAAAAAATCGCCCTCGCCGCTGGCACCGTCCTGTTTGCCGCCAACCTGATGGCCGCAACGCCCGCCAAGGCGCCGCACGTTTTGCTGGAAACCACCAACGGCCAGATCGAAATCGAACTGGACCCGGTCAAGGCGCCGATCAGTACCAAGAACTTCCTTGAGTACGTCGACAGCGGCTTCTACAACAACACGATTTTCCACCGCGTGATCCCCGGCTTCATGGTTCAGGGCGGTGGTTTCACCCAGGCCATGCAGCAAAAAGAAACCAAGGCGCCGATCAAGAACGAACACAACAACGGCCTGGTCAACGTTCGCGGCACCTTGTCCATGGCCCGTACCTCGGTGCCTGACTCGGCCACCAGCCAGTTCTTCATCAACGTCAAGGACAACGACTTCCTTGACCAGGGTGATGGCTACGCCGTGTTCGGCAAAGTGGTCAAAGGCATGGACGTGGTCGACATCATCGTCAATTCGCCAACCACCGTTCGTAGCGGCATGAAAGACGTGCCGGCCGACCCGGTGTTCATCAAGTCGGCCAAGCGCATCGACTGAGACTAAGCTGGACAAGGATGTCCGAGCCGTTGCCGGCGTTTGCCGGCAACGCTCAAAACGTTAAAAGGAGAGCCCGCGCGCGGGCGAACAACTCATGCTTTATCGCCGTTTTGAAAAACTGATCGATGTTTTCCGTGAAGCACCGACGGCGTCTCCGCCGGACCGGGTTTTCCCTTTTTATACCTATTACCTCAAGCAGGTCTGGCCGAGCTTCGCCGCCCTGCTGATCGTCGGCCTGATTGGTGCATTGATCGAGGTGGCGCTGTTCAGCTACCTGAGCCGCATCATCGACCTGGCCCAAGGCACGCCGAACGCCAATCTGTTCCGCGAGCACGCCCTCGAACTGACCTGGATGGTGGTGGTGGCGCTGGTGCTGCGCCCCATATTCGTGGGCCTGCATGACCTGCTGGTGCACCAGACCCTGAGCCCCAGCATGACCAGCATGATCCGCTGGCAGAACCACAGCTACGTGCTCAAGCAGAGCCTGAATTTCTTCCAGAACGACTTCGCCGGACGCATCGCCCAGCGCATCATGCAAACCGGCAACTCGCTGCGTGACTCCGCCGTGCAAGCGGTGGATGCGTTGTGGCACGTGCTGATCTACGCCATCAGTTCGCTGGTGCTGTTCGCCGAAGCCGACTGGCGCCTGATGATCCCGCTGCTGACGTGGATCTTCGCGTTCATCGGCGCCCTCTGGTACTTCGTGCCACGGGTCAAGGATCGCTCGGTGGTGGCATCCGATGCGCGCTCCAAACTCATGGGGCGGATTGTCGACGGCTACACCAACATCACCACCCTGAAGCTGTTCGCGCACACCAACTTCGAGCAGCAATACGCCCGCGAAGCGATCAAGGAACAGACCGAAAAAGCCCAACTGGCCGGCCGCGTGGTCACCAGCATGGACGTGGTCATCACCAGCATGAACGGCCTGCTGATCGTCTGCACCACCGGCCTGGCCCTGTGGCTGTGGACGCAGTCGCTGATCAGCGTCGGGGCCATCGCCCTGGCCACCGGCCTGGTGATCCGCATCGTCAACATGTCCGGCTGGATCATGTGGGTGGTGACCGGCATCTTCGAAAACATCGGCATGGTGCAGGACGGCCTGCAGACCATCTCGCAACCGGTCAGCGTCACCGACCGCGACCAGGCCAAACCCCTGGCGGTGGCCCGTGGCGAAGTGCGTTTCGAGCAGGTGGACTTCCACTACGGCAAGCAGAGCGGGATCATCGGCGGCCTCAACCTGACCATCAAGGCTGGCGAGAAAATCGGCCTGATCGGCCCGTCCGGCGCCGGCAAATCGACTTTGGTGAACCTGCTGCTGCGCCTGTACGACGTCGAAGGCGGACGCATCCTGATCGACGGCCAGAACATCGCCGACGTCAGCCAGGAAAGCCTGCGCGAGCGCATCGGCATGATCACCCAGGACACCTCGCTGCTGCACCGCTCGATCCGTGACAACCTGCTGTACGGTAAACCCGACGCCACCGATGCCCAGCTCTGGGAAGCGGTGCACAAGGCCCGGGCTGACGGTTTCATTCCTGCACTGTCGGACGCCGAAGGCCGTACCGGTTTCGATGCCCATGTCGGTGAGCGCGGGGTGAAACTTTCCGGCGGCCAGCGCCAGCGCATCGCCATTGCCCGTGTGCTGCTCAAGGACGCGCCGATCCTGATCATGGACGAGGCCACCTCGGCGCTGGATTCGGAAGTCGAAGCGGCGATCCAGGAAAGTCTCGAAACCCTGATGCAGGGCAAAACCGTGATCGCCATCGCCCACCGGCTCTCGACCATTGCCCGGATGGACCGGCTGGTGGTGCTGGAAAACGGCAAGATCGCCGAAACCGGAACCCACGCCGAGTTGCTCGCCCATGGCGGCTTGTATGCGCGGTTGTGGCAACACCAGACGGGTGGGTTTGTCGGGATCGATTGAGTCCCTGAACAACACGCCAATCCCTGTGGGAGCGAGCTTGCTCGCGATGACGGAGTGTCAGTGGACAAAAATGGCGTCTGATCCACCGCTATCGCGAGCAAGCTCGCTCCCACAAGGATAAGCGTCATACCGAAGATTGAAAAAACCGCCAGGCCCCGTCAACAACGGGGCCTGGCGGTTTTTTATGCCTGCTGGAATTCTGAAAAAACCGTGCTGTACTCACTGCAACGTTCTGGAGGTGGTTCTGCAGTCCATCGGCTGGAGGCTCAAGGCAGCATAATCTCGAAAGGGCACTCTCTTATGTCTCTGTTAAAACGTTCGGCGACTGAGTTGGTAGGTACGTTCTGGCTGGTATTGGGTGGTTGCGGCAGTGCGGTGTTGGCCGCGGCTTTTCCAGAGGTAGGGATCGGCTTGCTCGGGGTGTCCTTCGCGTTTGGCCTGACCGTGCTGACCATGGCCTTCGCCATCGGCCATATTTCCGGCTGTCATCTCAATCCTGCGGTATCCCTCGGCCTGGTGGTGGGTGGGCGGTTTCCGGCCAAGGAGTTGCCGGCCTACATCATTGCCCAGGTCATTGGCGGCGTGATTGCTGCCGCCCTGCTGTACTTCATTGCCAGCGGCAAACCCGGTTTCGAACTGGCGGGAGGCCTGGCGTCCAACGGCTACGGCGAACACTCGCCCGGCGGCTATTCGATGGCGGCAGGGTTTGTCTGTGAACTGGTGATGACCGCGATGTTCATCCTGATCATCCTCGGCGCCACCGATAAACGTGCACCGGCAGGACTGGCGCCGATCGCCATCGGCCTGGGGCTGACGCTGATCCACCTGATTTCGATCCCGGTCACCAACACCTCGGTCAACCCGGCGCGCAGCACCGGCCCGGCGCTGATCGTCGGCGGCTGGGCGATTCAACAACTGTGGATGTTCTGGGTCGCACCACTGCTCGGAGCAGCAGTCGGCGGTGTGCTATATCGCTGGCTGGGCAAGGAAGACAACTGACACACCATAGGGTGAAGATCAGCCTTGTCGATAAGGCAAGGCTGACTTCGCATCCTCTGCATAAGCCAGCACCCCCAGCCGCTCCTGCTCCAGAAAGTCTTTCACCGCCGCCTTCAACCCCGGATGCCGCAGGTAGTGCCAGGAATGGGTGATGACAGGCTCGAATCCACGAATCAGTTTGTGCTCGCCTTGCGCACCGGCATCGAAACGCTGGAAACCGTTGGCAATGGCGTAGTCCATCCCCTGGTAGAAACAGGTCTCGAAATGCAGGCGATCGAACTCCGCCAGGCAACCCCAGTAACGACCATAAAAGCTGTCGCCCCCCACCAGACTGAACGCCATCGCCACCGGCCGTGACCCCTGCCTGGCCAGCACCACGCGAATCGACTCCGGCATGCGTTCGGCCAACAGGCTGAAAAACTCCCGCGTCAGATACGGCCTTTGCCGACGCACCGCGTACGTATTGGCGTAGCAGGCATAGACGAAATCCCATTGCGCCTGACTCAGTTCCCGCCCCTCCAGCCATTCAAACTCGACGCCCTGGCCGGCCACCTGCTCACGCTCCTTGCGCATCTGTTTGCGCTTGCGCGAACTGAGCATGTCGAGGAAGTCCTGGAAATCCCGGTAGCCGCGATTCTGCCAGTGATACTGACAGCCAACGCGCTGCAGCCAACCGGGTTGCTCGCTCAATGCTGCATCGGTGAATGGATCGGTGAAGTTGATGTGGGCACTGGAAAGCCCTTCGAGCTCAAGATAGCCCGGCAGACTTTTCAACAGTTCGAAACCGTCTTCGACCGTTGCCGCCAACAGCCGCGGACCGGTGACCGGACTGAACGGCACCGCGCTCAACAGTTTGGGGTAGTAATCGATGCCGGCGCGTTCGCAGGCATCGGCCCAGGCGTGATCGAACACGTATTCGCCGTAGGAATGCCACTTGCGATAACCGGGCAGCGCGGCGATCAGGCGATCACCTTCAACGTGCAGCAGATGCTCGGGCTGCCAGCCGGAATGGGGGCCGACACTGCCGCTGTCTTCCAGTGCACTCAAAAAAGCGTGACGCAGAAAAGGCTGGCTCTGCGGCACCATGGCATCCCAGGTCGGCGGGGCGATTTCTGACAGTTTTTGCAGGCGTTGCAACGGCATCACCGTCCTCACTCTTCATGGCGTGAAAGCTTCGCGAGTATCGCCTATCGCTCCACTTTGCACACGGGCAAAGCGACGACAGTGCTCTAACTCAACCGTTCACGGCAGCTTTGTATCGTCATGGACATGACATCACATTGCCACTGCTCTGTAATAAACCATCGCGATACTGGCGCCTGTTTTTAGAGCGCCGGGTTATACCCGGCCACAGTTTTCCGCCCCTAACGGTCGGTTGTGCCCCGGATGGCTCTGTCATCCCCTCTCATCTTCGGAGATTGATATGCGTCTTGCTTCCACGAAAACTGCGGCGGCCTTGTGCGGTGGCCTGTTGCTGGCCATGAGTGTTCCGGCCAGTGCCGCAGTCGACGCCAAACTGCTCGACATGCTCAAGGCTAACGGCTCGATCACCAACGCGCAGTACAGCGAATTGCAAGCCGAGCTGGCCAGGGATCAGAAAGAACAGCAGATTGCCCGTCAGGCTCAGCAAGAGACCAACGAGCAAATCGCGGCCACCGCGAAGAAAACCGACACGCTGAGCGCCTTCGACCAGAAGCTTGCCTGGGCGGCAAAGACCCAGTTCAAGGGCGACGTGCGCTTTCGTCAGGAAAACGTCCACAACGATGGCGTGCCAAACAACAAGGACCAGGATCGTCAGCGCATTCGTGCCCGCCTGGGTGCCTACAGCGAAATCAACCCGCAGGTCGACACCGGCATCCGTATCGCCACCGGCAGCAACGACGACGCTCGCTCGACCAACCAGGACCTGAACAACTACTTCGACAAGAAGCAGATCTGGCTGGACCAGGGTTACATCGACTACCACCCGGACGCGATCAAGAACCTGCACCTGGTTGGCGGCAAGATGCCGCAACAATGGGTGAGCATGGGCGACATCATCTGGGATAGCGACATCAACCCGGAAGGCCTGGCCGTCACCTACAAGTACCCGTTGAGCGGCAGCACCGAGCTGTTCGGTAGCGCCGGTCACTACACCCTCAAGGACAACGTCGACGGCGAAGGCGTGCAATTCAAGCACGACCTGCGTCTGTACGCTGGCCAGTTGGGTGCGCGCTTCGCCATCACCGACAGCATGAAAATGACTTTGGGCGGCAGTCTCTACGCCTACGACAACGATGACAGCAGCGCCTGCCCGACCTCGGGTACCGTTACTGCGCCATGCGCACTGGCCGTCAACGGCAACAGCCCGGGCGAACAGTTCAAACTGTATGAAGGCTTTGGTCAGCTGGACTTCAGCAACCTGCCGGTTCCGCTGTCGATCTACGGTCAGTACGTCAACAACACCGATGCCAGCAACGACCAGGACACTGGCTGGCTGGCCGGTGTGAAGTCCAAGCTCTACGGCTTCAACGTGGACTACAACTACCGCGATGTGCAGCGTAACGCTGTGGTGGGTGCCTTCACCGACTCCGACTTCGCCAACGGCTTCACCGGTTCGCGCGGCAGCAAGCTGAAAGTGAGCTACGACCTGGACAAGAACTTTGCCCTGGGCGCGACCTACTACATGGCGACCTCGGACCAGACCAACGCCAACATCAACAAGAAGGATTCGGACATCAACACCCTGCAACTGGATGCCGAAGCCAAGTTCTGATTCACCCCGCCACACGACTCGGGCAAGGAAGCCCGGGCCCCTTTTACAGCCTGGTGTTGATGTGTCGGTCCCCATCATCCTCCGATGCATCAACGCGAGACTGTTTTCTTATCCCAGCCTGCACCCATTCAATTGTGGCGAGCGAGCTTGCTCGCGCTGGACTGCGAAGCGGTCCCGGAACCAGCCACCGCGATTTTCCGGACATACCACCTCTGCCTGTTTTACGACGACTTCGTCGCCGAACGGGGGCAAGCCCCCTCGCCACAAAAGCCCTCAAGACAAAAACTCCGCGCAAAAAAAGATCGCAGCCTTCGGCAGCTCCTACAGGATTGGGTTTCAACGTGATATCACGGTGAATCCGGTCCTGTAGGAGCTGCCGCAGGCTGCGATCTTTTTAGCCGCAGAATCAGCGCTTGCGCAGCAACACGCTACCAATCGAGTAACCGGCGCCGAACGAGCTGAGCACGGCCAGGGAACCGGCGGCCAGATCGTCCTGGTTCTTGTGGAACGCAATCACGGAACCGGCGGAACTGGTGTTGGCGTAGGTGTCGAGAATCACCGGGGCTTCCTGTTCGGTCGCATCGCGGCCCAGCAGTTTCTTGACGATCAGGTGGTTCATGCTGAGGTTGGCCTGGTGCAGCCAGAAG
This sequence comes from Pseudomonas sp. GW456-E7, assembly GCF_059424105.1. NCBI lineage: Bacteria > Pseudomonadati > Pseudomonadota > Gammaproteobacteria > Pseudomonadales > Pseudomonadaceae > Pseudomonas > Pseudomonas sp. GW456-E7. Next base: position 169,592 of record NZ_JBWKZB010000002.1, read on the forward strand.
CGCTTCACGTCGCTGATGTTGAGCTGGTTCTCTTGCAGATGCTCAGCGATCAGCTCGGCCACCATCGGGCAGACTTCCTTGAACACCTTGCGGCCTTCCTGCACGAACAGTTTGTCCTTGGCGCCGATGCCCTCTTCCGCCGCGCGGTTGAGGAAGCCGAAGTTGTTGCGGATGTTGTTGGAGAACTTGGTCAGCAGCTTGGTGCTGACGATGTCGAACTGATACTTGGACGTCGCCAGGTCGGCACGCTCGATGATCACCGCGGTGGCGGCATCGCCGAAGATGAAGTGGCTGTCGCGGTCACGGAAGTTCAGGTGGCCGGTGCAGACTTCCGGGTTGACCATCAGGACCGCGCGGGCCTGGCCCAATTGCACGCTGTTGGCGGCGGTCTGGATACCGAAGGTCGCCGAGGAGCACGCCACGTTCATGTCGAAGCCGAAACCCTGGATGCCCAGCGCTTCCTGGACTTCGATGGCAATGGCCGGGTAGGCACGTTGCAGGTTGGAGCAGGCGACGATCACGCCGTCGATGTCCGCTGCGGTCTTGCCGGCACGCTGCAGGGCTTGTTCGGCCGCGCCGATGGCCATCTGGCACAGCACCGACCACTCGTCGTTGGAACGTTCCGGCAGGCGCGGGGCCATGCGTTGCGGATCGAGAATGCCGTCCTTGTCCATGACAAAGCGGCTCTTGATGCCGGAGGCTTTTTCGATGAATGCGGCACTGGACTCGGTCAATGCCTGCACTTCACCGCGTGCGATGGCGTCGGCGTTGTCGGCGTTGAATTGCGCGACGTAAGTATTGAAAGACTGGACCAGCTCTTCATTGGAAATGCTGTTGGCCGGGGTGTACAGGCCGGTGCCGCTGATGACGACGTTATGCATGGTCGTGTCTCTAATCTGTTCAGGCAGAAAGTATTGGCACCGTCGTACCAACACACAAAGGGTCTATTCCCGTCCGGGGACGCAAACCTGGCATCGCTTTATTCCGACCTGCCCGCGACCGTGAAGGCTCAAAACCGCGGGGCCGGCATTTATAGGCGCGAAGTTTGCCATAAACATTGGGTTTTGGCGCCTTTTTGCTGGATGAACCCTACCTGCGGGCCATGCAAAACTGTGGGAGCGAGCTTGCTCGCGATTGCGGCCTGACAGGCAACATAGATGTTGAATGTCATGCCCCCATCGCGAGCAAGCTCGCTCCCACAGGGTATTGCAGTGGTCTCAGGTCTAGGGTTCGACCTGGCTCCACTGCTTGTTCAGGCGCTTGTCGGAGATCGGCACCTTGGTTCCCAGTTGCTGCGCAAACAGCGAAACCCGGTATTCCTCCAGCCACCAGCGATACAACTCCAGCTGCGGATCGCGCTTGCCTTCCTGGGCGTGTTTATTGGCGCGGGTCTGGTATTGCGTCCACAGGCCGCTCAATTCGCCGCTCCAGACCCGGTCGCGCTGCACCTGGGCAGCGATTTTTTCGAAACGCTGTTCGATGGCCTTGAGGTAACGCGGCAATTCCTTGAGCCACTGCATCGGTGTTTCCCGGACAAACCCCGGATAGACCAGGTGGCTGAGCTGCTGCTTGATGTCGTTCAGGGCCACGGCCTGCGCCAGGTCGATCTTGCCCTTGAAGCGTTTTTGCAGACCATGCCAGAGCTTGAGGATTTCCAGGGTCAGCTTCGCCACACGCTCGGCGTGCTCGGTCCAGGCGCCACGCTTGCGTTCGGCCAGGGACGCCAATCCGGCGCCATCGCGTGGCAGCGGGTCTTCACCTTCGAGAATGCAGCTGTCGAGGCTGGCCAGCAGAATGTCTTCCACCAGCGCATCGACACGCCCCATGTCGCGGTACAGCAGGCCCAGTTCGGTCAGGCCCGGCAACTTGCCGCGCAGGAATTTTGCCGACTCGGCCAGTTGCTGCATCAACAAGCGTTGCAGGGCACGGCGATGCTGGAACTCGGCCTCGGCCGGCGTCGAGAAACGCCCCTCCTTGACTGTGCCGCCCTCTTCCACCAGCGCCGGGTAGACCGTCATCGACAGCCCGGCGATCTTCTGCTGGGTTTTCTCGGCCACGGCGGCGAAGACTTTCGGCTCCACCGGCTGTTGGCTCTTCGCGGTTTGCGGCACCGCCAAGGCGGCCTGGCTGGCCTCGGCGAAACGCGCCGTCAACTCGGCCAGATCACGCCCTTCACCGAGGAACTTGCCCTGCCCGTCGACGATTTCCAGGTTCATCCGCAGATGGCTTTCGACCTGCTGTGCCGCCTCGGCCCAAGCTTCATCGCTGACCCGCGCACCGGTCATGCGCAGCAACTCGCGACCCAGGGCCTGGGGCAGCGAGCCCTCGGCAAAGGTCATGCGCTGCAAGGCAGCCTTGACGAAGTCCGGCACCGGCACGAAATTCTTGCGCAGGGCCTTGGGCAGGTTGCGCACCAGGGCAATGCACTTGGCTTCGATGACACCCGGCACCAGCCAGTCCAGGCGCTCCGGTGGCAGCATCGGCAACAGCGGTGCCGGCACGCGCAGGGTCACGCCGTCCCGTGGATGGTTCGGTTCGAAGTGGTAGCTGAGGGCCAACTCCAGATCGCCGATGTGCAGCGTATCCGGGTAATGCTGTGCGGTGACCTCGCTGGCTTCACGGGCCAGCACGTCTTCTTCGCGCATGATGAGCAGCTGCGGATCTTTCTGACTGTTGATCCGGTACCAGCTGTCGAAGGTCGCGGTCTGATGAATCTCCGCTGGCAGGCGCGCGTCGTAGAAGGCGTACAGGGTTTCTTCATCAGCCAGGATGTCACGACGGCGGGCCTTGGCTTCCAGTTCGTCGAGTTGTTCCAGCAACTGTTTGTTGGCCGTCAGGCACTTGGCCTTGGACTGAATCTCGCCGCGCACCAGCGCTTCGCGGATGAACAGTTCACGAGACACCACCGGATCCACCGGGCCGTAATGCACCGGCCGCCGGCCGACCACGATCAACCCGAACAGGGTGATCTGCTCGAACGCAACCACCTGGCCGCGCTTCTTCTCCCAATGGGGTTCGAAGTGGTTTTTCTTGATCAGGTGCCCGGCGAGCGGTTCGATCCAGTCGGCGTCGATCTTCGCCACCATGCGCGCGTAGAGCTTGGTGGTTTCCACCAGTTCGGCGGTCATCAGCCACTGCGGACGCTTCTTGCCGATGCCCGACGACGGGTGAATCCAGAACCGCCGCTGACGCGCGCCGAGGTAATCGCCCTCTTCGGTTTTCTGGCCGATCTGGCTGAGCAACCCCACCAGCACCGCTTTGTGCAGTTTCGGGTAATCCGCCGGCTCTTTATTGAGGCTCAACTGCATGTCGCGGCAGATCAGGCTCAACTGGCGATGGGAGTCGCGCCATTCGCGCAGGCGCAGGTAATTCAGGAAGTTCTTGCGGCACCAGTTGCGCAGCGGGTTGGCGGTCAGCGCCTGGCGTTGCTCTTCGAATCCGCGCCACAGGTTGACCAGACCGGCGAAGTCCGAGTCGGCGTCTTTCCACTGGGCGTGGGCCTGATCCGCCGCTTGCTGACGCTCCGGCGGTCGTTCGCGCGGGTCCTGGATCGACATGGCGCTGGCGACGATCAGCACTTCCTGCAAGCTGCCGAGCTTCGCCGCTTCCAGCAACATACGACCCATGCGCGGGTCCACCGGCAGCCGCGCCAATTGGCGCCCGAGCGGGGTCAACTGGCTGTTGCGATCCACCGCCGAGAGTTCCTGCAGCAGGTTGTAACCGTCACTGATGGCCTTGCCATCCGGCGGCTCGATGAACGGGAACGCGCTGACCTCGCCAAGGCGCAGGTGCAACATCTGCAAAATGACCGCCGCGAGGTTGGTCCGCAGGATTTCCGGATCGGTAAATTCCGGGCGACCGAGGAAATCTTCTTCACTGTACAGGCGCACGCAAATGCCCGGCTCGACCCGTCCGCAACGGCCCTTGCGCTGGTTGGCGCTGGCCTGGGAAACGGCTTCGATCGGCAGGCGCTGGACCTTGGCCCGGTAGCTGTAGCGGCTGATGCGCGCGGTGCCGCTGTCGATCACGTAGCGGATGCCCGGCACGGTCAGGGAGGTTTCCGCGACGTTGGTCGCCAGCACCACGCGTCGCCCCGGGTGCGACTGGAAAATCCGCTGCTGCTCGGCCGGCGACAGGCGCGCGTACAACGGCAGGATTTCGGTGTGCTTGAGCTGGGCCTTGCGCAGCATGTCGGCGGCGTCGCGAATCTCGCGCTCACCGGGCAGGAACACCAGCACGTCACCGGGACTGCGGCGCTCACTGCGCTCGTAGGCGGCAATTTCGTCGAGGGTGGCGAGGATTGCCTGATCCACCGTCAGGTCGTCCTCGACGCGGTTACCCTCTTCGTCCTGCTCAAGCGTCAGCGGGCGATACCAGGTGTCCACCGGGAAGGTACGGCCGGACACCTCGACAATCGGCGCATCGTCGAAGTGTTTGGAGAAACGCTCCAGGTCGATGGTCGCCGAGGTGATGATGACCTTCAGGTCCGGGCGGCGCGGCAGCAGGGTTTTCAGGTAACCGAGCAGGAAGTCGATGTTGAGGCTGCGTTCGTGGGCTTCGTCGACGATGATCGTGTCGTAGCGTTCCAGATAGCGGTCGTTCTGGGTTTCCGCCAGCAGGATGCCGTCGGTCATCAATTTGATCAGGGTATTGGAATCGCTCTGGTCCTCGAAGCGCACCTGATAGCCGACCAGGGCGCCCAACGGCGTGCCAAGCTCTTCGGCGACCCGGCTGGCCACGCTGCGCGCCGCGATCCGCCGTGGTTGGGTGTGACCGATCAAGCCATGCTGGCCGCGACCGATTTCCAGGCAGATCTTCGGCAACTGGGTGGTTTTACCCGAGCCGGTCTCACCGGCGATGATCAGCACCTGGTGCTTTTCCAGGGCCTTCTTGATTTCGTCGCGCTTGGCGGCAATCGGCAAACTGTCGTCGTAACGAATCACCGGCAGGCTGGCGCGACGCGCCAGCACCTGCTCACAGGACGCCTGCATGCGCGCCACCCACTGGCCCAGCTTGGCCTCGTCGGGTTTCTTGCGCAGCTCAAGCAACTGCCGCCGCAGCCGGTGGCGGTCGGCGAGCATGGCGTGATCGAGGTTTTTCAGCAGTTTGTCGATGGAGGGCGATTCGTCGGTCATCAGGTACGCAATTCAGTCGTCTAGTGGCGCAGGGTGGCGATTGTCGCAGATTTTACGACCGCTGCGCGGCCGATCGCGAGCAAGCTCGCTCCCACATGGGATCTATAGCGACCACAAAATCGGGGCACGCCACGGTCAAATGTGGGAGCGAGCTTGCTCGCGATCGATTGCAATGCAATCGCAGAGAACTACTCGTTATCGAGGCCCTTGCGCCGATACGGAAACACATCAATCACCTTCCCCGCCCGAATCGCCTCCTGCAGGCTCTTCCAGTAATCGGCGTTGTACAACTCGCCATGCAACTGATCGAACAACCGGCGCTGCCCCGAATCGGCAAACAGGAACGGCGGAAACTCTTCCGGGAACACATCCAGCGGCCCGATCGAATACCAGGGTTCGGACGCCATCTCGTCTTCCGGCGTGCGCGGTTGTGGAATGTGGCGGAAGTTGGCCTCGGTGAGAAAGCAGATTTCGTCGTAGTCGTAGAACACCACCCGGCCGTGACGGGTGACGCCGAAGTTCTTCAGCAGCATGTCACCGGGAAAGATGTTGGCCGCCGCCAGTTGCTTGATCGCCAGGCCGTAATCTTCCAGGGCTTCGCGCACCTGCGCTTCGTTGGCGTTTTCCAGGTACAGGTTCAGCGGGGTCATGCGCCGTTCGGTCCAGCAGTGACGGATCAGCACCGTGTCGCCTTCCACCGACACCGTGGAGGGCGCAACGTCCAGCAGTTCCTCCAGGCACGCCGGGTCGAACTTGCTCAGCGGGAAACGGAAGTCGGCGAACTCCTGGGTATCGGCCATGCGCCCGACGCGGTCGACGCTTTTCACCAGGCGGTACTTTTCGATCACCGTGGCGCGGTCGACGTTTTTCGACGGCGAGAAACGGTCCTTGATGATTTTGAACACGGTGTTGAACCCCGGCAGGGTGAACACGCTCATGACCATGCCGCGCACACCGGGGGCCATGATGAACTGGTCGTCGGTGTTGGCCAGGTGATTGATCAGCGCCCGGTAGAACTCCGACTTGCCGTGCTTGTAGAAGCCGATCGAGGTGTACAGCTCGGCGATGTGCTTGCCCGGCAGGATACGCCGCAGGAAGCCGATGAACTCCGCCGGCACCGGCACATCCACCATGAAATACGAGCGGGTGAAGGAGAAAATGATCGACACGTCCGCTTCGTCGGTGATCAGCGCATCGATCTGGATGCCGCGACCTTCCAGGTGCAGCAAGGGAATTGCCAGCGGCCATTGCTCGTCGGCGGTGTAGATGCGCCCCACCAGGTACGCACCTTTATTGCGGTACAGCACTGAAGAAAACAGCTCGACGCTCAGCTCCGGGTCCTTGCACACCCAGTCAGGCAGGTTCTCGCGCAGTTGCGCTTCGAGGCGTTTCAGGTCACCGGACAGGTCGGCGTAATCCTCGCTGAAGCGGTAGTCGGCGAAGATGCTGGCAAGCATCGCCGACAATTGGCCTTGCGGCTTGTAGGTGCGGGTTTGCGCGGCCCGGGCACGGCGCAGGCTCGGCCGGGTGGTGTGGATGAACATGCAGCCGTCGCTGATCAGGTCATGACTGAACAGCCCGCAGAAGATCGAGTTGTACCAGGTCTCGGACAATTCATCGTCGAAGCGCAGGTCGATCAGGCTGATGTAGGCACTTTTCACCAGTGGCCAGCAGCTGACGTCCAGGGTGTCGGCATCAAACGCGGTGCGCAGTCGCTCCACCGTTTCACTGACTTTATCTTCGTACAGATTGATCCGCGCCGCCGACGCCGATTGCGTCTCTTGCCACCGGGCCTGTTCGAAGCGGGCCCGGGCACCGTCGGTGATCTGCCGGAAATGCTCGCGGTAATCGTCAAAGCCATCGAGGATCAAACGGGCGATGTCGGCGGCTGGCCATTGCTGCGGCATGGTGAGACCTCTGCGGGAATTCGGGAGGCTTGAGCTTAGCCAGTGAACCGGGTGCAGGAGAAGCGTAATTTTCCAGGCGCCGCGTCATCGACGCCCTGAAGAGTTCAATGCCCGGTTTTCGGTTGCCATCGATCACACACTCAGCAACACTTTCGCCCCTCCCTCAAGGAAGGACCGCGCTGTGAACCCCATCGATATTTTCCGTTTACTGTCCCTGGCGGCTATTTGGGGTGCGAGTTTTCTGTTCATGCGCATCATCGCCCCGGTGATCGGCTCCCTGCCCACCGCGTTTTTCCGCGTGTCGATTGCCGCCGTCGGGTTGCTGGTGATTCTTGGCCTGATGCGCATCAGCTGGGACTTCAAGGGCAAACTCAAGACCGTGATGCTGCTCGGGGTGATCAACTCCGGCATCCCGGCGACCCTGTACTCCGTCGCCGCGCAGGTGCTGCCTGCCGGTTATTCGTCGATTTTCAATGCCACGACTCCCTTGATGGGCGTGCTGATCGGCGGCCTGTTTTTCCATGAAAGGCTGACGGGCGCCAAGCTCGGCGGCGTGTTCCTGGGATTGTTCGGCGTGGGTGTGCTGACCCGTGCCGGTCCGGTGGCGTTCGACATGTCACTGCTGATGGGGGCCGTCGCCTGCCTGCTCGCCACCACGTGCTACGGATTTGCCGGATTCCTCGCCCGCCGCTGGCTCGATCAGGCCGGCGGTCTCGATAGCCGTTTGTCGGCACTGGGCAGCATGCTTGGCGCGACCTTGTTCCTGTTGCCGCTGTTCGGCTACAGCGTGATCAGCCAGCCACCGGCGAGCTGGGGCGGCTGGAGCGTGTGGCTGTCGTTGCTGGGCTTGGGGCTAGGCTGCACGGCGTTTGCCTACATTATTTACTTCCGGCTGCTGAGCTCGATCGGTCCGGTGAAATCGATGACCACGACCTTCCTGATCCCGCTGTTTGGCGTGTTGTGGGGGGCGCTGTTTCTCGATGAGCCGCTGTCGATGGCGCATATCTATGGTGGGCTGTTGATTGCGTTGGCGTTGTGGTTGGTGTTGAAACCGGCTGCGGTGAAGCCGGGTTTGGTGGCTGAGCGGTAGAATTGTTGCGTGGTGGATGACGCCTTCGCGAGCAGGCTCGCTCCCACATTTGATCCGGGGGTTCACAAATCATGTGTTCACCGAAGATCCCTTGTGGGAGCGAGCCTGCTCGCGAAAGCGGCAGATCAGGCACTACAAGGCTGAATCACTCACCTCCCCATCCACCAACCGCCGAATCCCCAGCGGATTGCCGTTCTGCAACGCCTCGGGCAGCAGCGCGTCCGGATAATTCTGGAAGCACACCGGCCGCAGGAAGCGATCGATCGCCAGGGTGCCGACCGAAGTGCCCCGCGAGTCGGAGGTCGCCGGATACGGCCCGCCATGCACCATCGACTCGCAGACTTCGACCCCGGTCGGATAGCCGTTGAGCAGGATCCGCCCGACCTTCTCTTGCAACAGTTCCGCCAGCCAGCGGTACTCCAGCAGTTCGTCGGCTTCGCCAATCAAGGTCGCGGTCAATTGCCCGCGCAAGCCCTGCAATGCTGCCGCCAACTGCGCCCGATCCTCGACCTCGATGACGATGGTGGTCGGCCCGAACACTTCCTCCTGCAGCACCTCATCGCCCTTGAGCAACAGGCTGGCATCGGCCTTGAACACCTGTGGCTGCGCCTGATTGCCCTGTTGCGGCCGGCCCGCCAGATGGCTCAGGCCCGGATGTTCGTGCAGTTCGCCAAGGCCCCGGTTGTAGCTGGCCAGCGCGCCGGCATTGAGCATGGTTTGCGCCGGCTGCTGGTTCATGTGGGCGCAAAAAACCTCAAGAAAAGCACTGAACTGCGGCGAGCGCACACCAATGACCAGCCCGGGATTGGTGCAGAACTGACCACAGCCCAGGGTCACCGAACCTGCCAATTGCGCCGCGATCTGCTCACCGCGCACCGCGAGGGCTTGCGGCAGCAGGAACACCGGATTGATGCTCGACATCTCGGCGAACACCGGGATCGGTTGCGGCCGGTTTGCAGCCATGTGGCTCAGGGCATTGCCGCCCTTGAGTGAACCGGTGAAGCCCACCGCCTGAATCGCCGGATGCTTGACCAGCCATTCGCCGACACCACCGCCGTAGATCATGTTGAACACACCGGCCGGCATCTCGGTTTTTTCCGCGGCACGGATGATCGCGTCAGCCACCCATTGTGCGGTCGCCATGTGCCCGCTGTGGGCCTTGAACACCACCGGGCAACCGGCGGCCAGTGCCGAGGCGGTATCGCCACCGGCGGTGGAAAAGGCCAGCGGGAAGTTGCTGGCGCCGAACACCGCCACCGGCCCCAGGGCGATGCGGTACTGACGCAGATCCGGACGCGGCAGCGGTTGCCGGTCCGGCAGGGCGCGGTCGATGCGCGCACCATAGAAGTCTCCGCGACGCAGCACCTTGGCAAACAGGCGCAACTGGCCGCTGGTGCGGCCACGCTCACCTTGGATACGCCCGGCCGGCAACGCCGTCTCGCGACACACGGTGGCGACAAACTCATCGCCCAACCCGTCGATTTCATCGGCGATGGCGTCGAGAAACCGCGCGCGCTTTTCCGCACTCAGGTGGCGGTAGGTCGGGTAAGCCGCAGCCGCCGCTTTGGCAGCGGCATCCACTTCGGCTTCACTGGCCTGGAAGAAAGTTCCGGGCAAGGGCTCGCCGGTGGTGGCGTCGAGGCTTTGCAGCTGCAACGTGCCGTTGGCGCTGCGGCGACCGCCGATGTAGTTGTGTCCAGGAAACAGGCTCATGTGGATTCCTTGATCGATTGCAGACCTGCAGGGGTCAAAGTGTGCGTACCTGACCGATTGCCAGTGGCTGGGCGCTCTCGCCGATGCCGTTGACCAAAGGCGCACCGAACTCATCGAGACTGATCTGGAAGCTATCCCCCGGCTGGGTCTTCACACCGTCGGCAAACGACAGCGTGGCGGTACCGAAGTAGTGCACGTGAACATCACCGGGACGCAAAAACTGCGCGTACTTGAAGTGATGAAATTCGAGATTGGCCAGGCTGTGGCACATGTTGTCTTCGCCGCTGAGAAACTCTTTTTCCCAGATCGTCTGGCCGTTGCGCGTGATGCGGCTGGTGCCGACCAGATGCCTGGGCAATTCACCGACGCGCAGCTCCGGGCCAAAGGAGCAGCAACGCAGTTTCGAATGAGCGAGATACAGGTAGTTGCGCCGCTCCATGACGTGGTCGGAGAACTCGTTACCCAGTGCATACCCGACACGGTACGGCTGGCCGTCGTCGCCGATCACATACAGGCCGGTCAGTTCCGGCTCCTCACCGGCGTCCTCGGCAAACGGCGGCACCGGGAAATCCGCACCGGGACGCACGACGATGCTGCCGTCGCCCTTGTAGAACCACTCCGGTTGCGCGCCGACCTGCTCCGCCGCCGGTTTACCGCCCTCCAACCCCCACTTGAACATGCGCATGGTGTCGGTCATGCCGGCTTCGACTTCACCGTCGTGCTGGTGCATTTTGTCCCGCGTCGCGGCGCTGCCCAGATGGGTCAGGCCGGTGCCGCTGATCAGGCAATGGGCCGGGTCTTCATGGTCCAGCGGCGGCAGGACCTTGTGCTGCTGCAACAGCTGCGCATAATCCGGACCGGGTTCGCTGCCGCGCCGGGCGATTTCTTCTTGCAGGCTGCACTGGGCACGGATGGCGGCCAGGGCCAGTTCACGGGTACTGCGGGTATCGCGCAGCACCTGGACCCGAGCGCCCTCAACCACGCCAACCTGGCGTTGCCCATCGGTGTTTTCAAACTGAATCAGGCGCATGTCGGCCCTCCGAAAAGTCGTGGTGGGCGCCGCGAGAAAGCGGCGCCGGACGGTCACTCGATGATGTTGAAATCGCTCAGGTACTCATCGGAGATTTCCAGGCCCAGGCCCGGCTTGTTGTCATCCAGCTGGATGTAGCCGTTGACCGGTTGCGGCTCGCCCTTGAACACGTAGTAGAAGAGTTCGTTGCCGACTTCGACGTCGAACACCGGGAAGAACTCGGCCATCGGCGAAGCCGTGGTGGACATGGTCAGGTGGTAGTTGTGCATCTGCCCGGCATGGGGGATCACCGGCACCGACCAGGCCTCGGCCATGGCGTTGATCTTGCGCGCGGCGGTGATGCCGCCGACGCGGTTGGTGTCGTACTGGATCACGTCGACGGCGCGGCGTTCCAACAGGTCCTTGAAGCCGTAGGAAGTGAATTCATGTTCGCCGCCGGAGATCGGCATGATCCCCATCTTCTTCAGCTCGATGTAGCCTTCGATGTCGTCGGCGATCACCGGTTCTTCGAGCCAGCGCGGCTCGAACTCGGCCAGTTTCGGCAACATGCGCCGGGCATACTCGAGGGTCCAGCCCATGTAGCATTCGAGCATGATGTCGACGTCGGGACCGGCCAGCTCACGCAGGGCGCGCACTTGTTCGATGTTGCGGCGCATGCCCGCCGGACCGTCCTTCGGGCCGTAACCGAAGCGCATCTTCAGCGCGGTGAACCCCTGGCTCAGGTAGCCCTGTGCTTCTTCGAGGAACAGGTCGAGGTTGTCGTTGGCGTAGAGCTTGGACGCGTAGGTCCAGATCTTTTCCTTGGTGCGCCCGCCCAGCAGCTTGAACACGGGCTTGTTCACCGCTTTGCCCATGATGTCCCAGATCGCGATGTCGATGGCCGAGATCGCCGCCATGCCGATGCCCTTGCGGCCCCAGGCGTGGCTCTGGCGGTACATTTTCTGCCAGATGTATTCGTTGTCGAACGGGTCTTCGCCAATGGCGATCGGCGCCAGGTAGGTGTCGATGATTTCCTTGGCCACACGCGGCGCCAGGGCACAGTTACCGATGCCGACGAGGCCGGTGTCGGTCTCGACTTCCACCACCAGCCAGCCGTGGAAGCGGAACGAGCCCATGGCGTCGCCGCGCTCGAACAGGATGTCGCTGGCGTTGGTGCAGAAGTGCGCCTGAGGTGGCACGACCTTGCCTTTCCACTCGAAAACGCGGGTACGGATTGCTTTGATTTTCATGAATACGGTTTCCTTGCGCTGCCGGCTTCTTGTCATTGTGAGTCGCTGCGCAATGCCGCTCGGGTGGCGGTCTTGCGCATTCGATGGAGCGACTTTAGCCAGCGGCCAAGGGCTGCGGATAATCACTTATGCGTATCCGGCGATAACCTGGGGTGATAGCAAAAACTGATTAGTGGGCATATCGGGTTATCAGGGTGAAACAAAAAAAGATCGCAGCCTTCGGCAGCTCCTACAGAGGAATGCGATCCCCTGTAGGAGCTGCCGAAGGCTGCGATCTTTTGATCTTTCAGCAATCAGTAACTGTTGCCACCCATCCGGCACGCAATCTCGAACGCCTGGCGGATCGCGCCGACGTTGGCCTTGCCCTGCCCCGCGATGTCGAACGCGGTGCCATGGGCCGGGGTGGTGATCGGGATCGGCAGGCCGCCCTGCACCGTGACGCCACGGGAGAAGCCCATCAACTTGATCGCGATCTGCCCCTGGTCGTGGTACATGGTCACCACCGCGTCGAAGGCACTGGCATCGCCCTGGACCTTGAGGAAGATCGTGTCGGCCGGATATGGCCCGTCCGCCGCGATCCCCAGTGCCTGCGCCGAACGCACCGCCGGGCCGATGATGTCCAGTTCCTCGCGACCGAACGAACCGTTATCACCGTTATGCGGGTTCAGCCCGCAGACGCCGATGCGCGGCTTTTCCAGCCCGTTGCGCTTGAGCGCGGTGTCGATCAATTGAATCGCTTCCACCACCCGTTGCTGACTGAGCAGGCCCGGTACATCGGCCAGGGCCACATGGGAGGTCACCCGCGAAGTCCAGAGATTGTCGAGCACGTTGAATTCGCAGAACGGTCCATGGAAATCCAGCAGTTCGGCGAACCAGTGCAGCTCATCGCTGTGGGCCATGCCGGCCATGTGCAGTGAAGTCTTGTTCAATGGCCCGAACAACACGGCGTCGGTGATGCCCGCTTCGGTCAGGCGCAGGGCTTTTTCCAGGGTGTCGAGGCTGTAGCGGCCACCGATGACGCTGGCCTCGCTCCGCGGAAATTCACCGAGGGTGTCACCGCGAAAGTCATAGAACAGCGGCGTGTCATCGACGAATGCCAGCTGCTCCAGGGACTCGACGCGACGATAGGGAAATTCCATCCCGGCAATGCGCATGCCGCGACGCATTTCCGCTTCGTCGGCAATCAGGATCACATTGGCCTGGGCACTCACTTCAGGCTCGCCCAACAGGCGCGCAATCAGCTCAGGGCCGATGCCCGCCGGGTCCCCCAGGACCATCGCGATGGTGGATTTGCTCATGCTTCACTCCTCAAGGGTTCAGGCTGCGCCCGCTCATTGGCGCAAGGTTCGCAGCGATAGACCCGCTGCGCGTTGCTGTAGAAAAGTCGTTCCTGATCGGCTGTCGGCAGATCGGCGACGATGGATTTGAAACCGCTGTAGATGTCGTCGAACGAGCCGCACAGGCTGTCCACGGGGAAGTTGCTGGCGAACATCGCCCGATGGCTGCCGAACATGGCGATCACCTCGCGCACGATCCAGGCGTTGTCCTTGGCGCGCCAGCGCTGGCCGCCCTGCCCCAGGCCGGAAATCTTCACCTGCACGTTCGGCCACTGCGCCAGCCGCGCCATCGCCAGACGCCAGCCCGCCAGGCCTTCGGCACTGCGGTCATTGGGCAAACCGGCGTGGTTGAGAATCAGCGTGATGCCGGGAAAATCCCGGGCCAGGCGTTCGGCCTCGTGCAGGTTCCACCAGGGTGTCTGCAAGTCGAAATGCAGCCCCAGCCCTTCAAGCGCGGCGTAACTGCGGCGCCAGTGTTCGTCACTCATCAGGCTGCGCATGTGCCCCACCTGCGCCGGCGCGATCGGGCCACCGGGTTTGTGGCGCACGCTGCGCACATGCTTGAAACGCGCCTGCTCGGTGAGCACATCGATAGCGTCCGGATGATCGAGCCAGGCTTGCGCCACGACCGCATTGGGTACGCCGTAGCGGGCCGCCAGTTGCTCGATGAAACGGGTCTCGCCAATCGGGTCCTGGGGGTTCCACTCGGTCTCGACGTACACCGTTTGCACGACGTTATGCGAACCTGCGTCGGCGAAGTAATCCTCGGGAAAATAGCGGCGCTTGATCGCGCTGTAGTCTCCGTAGCGAAAGGGTATGTTGGCCTCGGGGGCAAGCCATGGGTGGTCGTTGACGGTCGGGTCCCAGAAGTGATGATGGGCGTCGATGATCGGGCCATTCCACAACGCATTAGTCATGGCGCACCTCATCCAGGCTGATGAACAAGGTCGCCAGCACGAAGACTGCCGAGCACGCCGCGAAGAACCCGAGCACCGGGGCAAAACCACCGGTTGCCTGCAGGATCACGCCCACCAGGATCGGTACCGCGATGCCGCCGGAGCTACCGGCCATGTTCATCACGCCGCCGATCAAACCGACCCGCGCCGGCGCCGCCAGCAGCGCCGGGAAGCTCCAGTAGAGGCTGCCCCACATCAGGAAGAACGCGGTCATGGCCAACAGCGCCACCGCCGCAAAAGGATTGCTCAAGGTCGGCAGCAACAGGAATGCGCCGAGGGCCACCAGCCCGGAAAACGCCAGCAGGCTCTTGACCGCCACCCCGCGACTCACGCCTTTGCGAATCAAGCCATCACAGAGGAAACCACCGGTCAACGAACCGAGTGCACCGCAGACAAAAATCACGAAGGTCGCCGCACCAATCCCCTTGATATCGAAACCCCGGGCCTGGGCCAGGTAACTCGGACCCCAGGTCAGCAAGCCGAAATACACCATCGCCCAACTCGCCCTGCCGATCAGCAAACCGCTGAGCGAGCGCGGCGCAATACCCAGCCCCTTGACCGGCGCCCGGGCCGCTTCGGCGGCGGGCGTGGCGCGGCCGGCGTTGATTTTCTCAAGCTCCGCCGCATTGACTTGCGGGTGACCGGCCGGGTCATCGCGCAGATAACGCCGCGCCAGCCAGGCCAGCACCAGAGTGGCGATACCGGCGATCACGAAGGCCAGGCGCCAGGAGTCCAGCGAGGCAATCAGCCAGGCAATGATCAACCCGCCTAGGGCCACGCCCAACGGGCTGCCGCTGTCCATCAATACCGCGCCGCGACTGCGTTCGCTGGGGGCCAGCCACAGGGAAATCAGCTTGCCGCCCGACGGGAACAGCGGTGCTTCGGCGGCGCCCAGTGCAACCCGGGCAAACAACAACGACAGGCCGCCGGTAGCAAACGCCGCCAGCACCTGAAACGTGCCCCACAACCCGGTGGACCAACTGATGACCCGATGCGGGCCGAAGCGGTCGATCAGCCAGCCGCCGGGAATCTGCAACAGTGCGTAGGCCCAGAAAAAGCTGCTGAGGATCAGCCCTTGCAAGCTCGGCGACAGGGAAAACTCATGGGCGATGGTCGGCATTGCAATGGACAGCGACACCCGGTCGATCAGGTTGACCATGGTCAGCGCGAAGATGATCGCGAAGATCCGCCAGCGCACGCTGCTGGCCTTGACGGCGCAGCTCTGCGCGGGTGCCGCGGCCTGGGGCTGGATATCCGCGCCGGCCAGGTTCAGGGATGCACTGGAACGAGCCATGGTGCGTACCTCTTTTATTATTTTTGTGGAGACTGCAGCGCCGCTTCCTGGCGACATTTGTGAGCACTATCGAAGGCTCGCTGATAACCGTCTAATCAAAACTTGAAATCAGGCGATAGCCTCGGGTTATGTCATGCCCTGCTTTCAACGACCTTTCAACGTTGCCACGCATTCTTTTCTGTAGGAGCGAGCCTGCTCGCGATGGTCTTCAACGAAAACACGTGCTTCCTGAATTAACGCGGTGCCCTTGAGTCCATCGCGAGCAAGCTCGCTCCTACAGCAGTCAGTAGTCAGTAGTCAGTAGTTTGCCGAGCTATAACCCCAGGCTATCGGTGTATGTATTGTTTTGACTAGACGCCGTGCCCGCACCTTCACACACTCGGGCCAGGCTTGCGGCTTTACCGCGCAAAAAAGCCGCTCATAACAATTACAAGAACATGAATACGAGGCTCTTCCATCATGCGAAATGCATTCGTCCGTCGTACATCCCGTCTGTTTCTTGGTTGCGCACTGATCGCCGCCGGTACCCTTCCCGCTCTCGCCAACGCCGCCTGGCAACCGGACAAGAACGTCGAAATCGTCGTAGCCGGCGGTCCCGGTGGCGGTACCGACCAGCTCGGTCGCCTGATCCAGTCGATCATCACCACGCACAAGCTGCTCGACGTGAACACCATCGTCCTCAACAAGGGCGGTGGCAACGGCGCCGAAGCTTTTCTCGACCTGAAAATGAGCAAGGGCGATGCCGACAAACTGGTGATCGGCACCAACAACATCTACCTGTTGCCCCTGGTGTCCAAGCTCGGCTACGAATGGCAGGAACTGACCCCGATTGCCGCCGTGGCCGAGGATGACTTCATTCTCTGGAGCTACAAGGGTGCGCCGTGGAAAGATGCGAAAAGCTTCTACGAAGCGGTCAAGGCCGACCCGTCGAACCTGCGCATGGGCGGCAGCCAGTCCAAGGACGTCGACCAGACCCTGACCCTGCTGCTGAACCAGACCAACAACAGCAAACTGGTGTACATCCCGTTCAAGAGCGGTAGCGAAGCCGCGACGCAACTGGCCGGCAAGCACATCGCCGCCAACGTCAACAATCCAAGCGAGAGCATCAGCCAATGGCGTGGCGATCAAGTCGAGCCGCTCTGCGTGTTCAGCAAGGAGCGCATGGGCTATACCGATAAAGTCGCCGGCGACAAATCCTGGGCCGACGTCCCGACCTGTCACGAACAAGGCCTGGGCATCGATCAGTACCGTTTCCCGCGCACCGTGTTCATGCCTGGCGACGTCACCGCCGAGCAGCGCGCGTTCTATGTCGAGTTGATGCGCAAAGTCACCCAGACCGATGAGTTCAAGGCTTACGTGAAGCAAAACGCCCTGGTGCCGACCTTCCTCGAGGGCGAGCCGCTGACCGCCTACATCGAAAAAGACACCGCCCGCGTCACGCCGGTGTTCAAAGAGGCCGGCTGGCTGAAAAACTGAGTTGCTCACGGCCGCCCGCCCTGCGTACGGCCGTCACCTCTGGAGGTGCTTTCATGTCCCATTCTTCGGATTCACCAGCGCTGGTCGGTACACGCTGGGTCGAACTCGGCCTGACACTCTTCACCACGCTGATCGGCGCGGTGGTGATGTACGGCAGTGTCGAACAGGGTATCGGCTGGGGTGATGCCGGCCCCGAGCCGGGTTACTTTCCCTTCTACATCGGCCTGATGTTGAGCGCCGCCAGTGTGGCCAACGGCGTGTTGACCCTGGTGCGCTGGCAAGCCCTGGGCATTTCATTCGTCAGCCGCAGTGCGTTCAGGCAAGTGCTGTCGGTGTTCGTGCCCATCGCGCTATTCGTCGGTGCAATGCCGTTCACCGGCATCTACGTCGCTTCGGCCTGCTTCATTGCCTGGTTCATGTGGCGTGACAAGGTCCGCGCCCAGCCTTACGGCAAATGGATGATCGGTAGCGTGTCCCTGGGCGCGGTGCTGGCCAGTTACCTGATTTTCGCGCTGTGGTTCAAAGTGCCGCTGGATGCCGGCCCAATGGGCGACTGGATTGCCCTGGCCGGGAGACATTTCAAATGAGCGAGTTCGATTCCCTGCTGCAAGGCATGAACCTGATCCTCACGCCGGGCCATATCGGCCTGATGGTGATCGGCGTGCTGCTGGGCATTCTGGTCGGCGTACTGCCCGGTCTCGGTGCCCCCAATGGCGTGGCGTTACTGTTGCCGCTGACGTTCACCATGTCGCCGGTGTCGGCGATCATCCTGCTGTCATGCATGTACTGGGGCGCGCTGTTCGGCGGCTCGATCACCTCGATCCTGTTCAACATCCCCGGTGAGCCCTCATCGGTGGCGACTACCTTCGACGGTTATCCCATGGCCCGCGAAGGCCGCGCCGCCGAAGCCCTGACCGCCGCGTTCAGTTCGGCGTTGCTGGGTGCGTTGGCCGGGGTGTTGTTGCTGACGTTCCTGTCGACCAAAATTGCCGCGTTCGCCATGTCGTTCAGTTCGCCGGAGTTCTTCGCGGTGTACCTGTTGGCGTTCTGCACCTTCATCGGCATGAGCAAGAACCCGCCGCTGAAAACCGTGGTGGCGATGATGATCGGTTTCGCCATGGCCGCCGTCGGCATGGACACCGTGTCCGGCAACCTGCGCCTGACCTTCGACCAGCCGATCCTGATGACCGGCATCAGCTTTGAAGTGGCGGTGATCGGCCTGTTCGGCATCGGCGAAATCCTCTGCACCGTGGAAGAGGGACTGGTGTTCCGCGGCGAGCATGCGCGGATCACGCCCATGGTGATCCTGCGCACCTGGGCCAAATTGCCGCGTTACTGGTGGACGATTGTGCGCAGCACCCTGGTCGGTTGCTGGATGGGCATCACCCCTGGCGGACCGACTGCCGCATCGTTCATGAGCTACAGCCTGGCCCGGCGCTTCTCGAAAAACCGCGACAACTTCGGCAAGGGCGAACTCGAAGGGGTGATCGCCCCGGAAACCGCTGACCATGCGGCCGGCACCAGTGCCCTGCTGCCGATGCTGACCCTGGGCATTCCCGGTTCGGCGACTGCGGCGGTGATGCTCGGTGGCCTGATGATCTGGGGCTTGCACCCAGGGCCGACGCTGTTCGTCGAGCAACACGATTTTGTCTGGGGCCTGATCGCCAGCATGTACCTGGGCAACGTGGTGAGTCTGATCGTGGTGCTGGCCACCGTGCCGCTGTTCGCTTCGATCCTGCGCATCCCGTTCTCGATCATCGCGCCGATCATCATCATGGTCTGCGCCATCGGTGCCTACTCGGTGCACAACTCGTTCTTCGACGTGGTGCTGATGCTGGGCTTCGGTGCGCTGGGTTATCTGTTCAAGAAACTCGGCTACCCGATTGCGCCGCTGGTGTTGGCGGCGGTGCTGGGTGACAAGGCAGAAGATGCGTTCCGCCAGTCGATGCTGTTCTCCGACGGGCACCTGGGGATTTTCTGGTCCAATCCGTTGGTGGGCAGCCTGACCACGGCGGCGCTGCTGATGCTGTTCTGGCCGTTGATTTCCAAAGCGCTGCAAACCTTGATCGGCCTGCGCAAACCCCAAGTCGCCAAAGCAAAATCGGTGCTGTGACACGCCAAAGCTGGCAACGCCTGGCATTTGTTGTCAGGCTTGCCGCAGGACTTTTTTGCGAGCACGGCCCATGACCCGAATTCCTGCTGCCAACGTAATCCACAGCCGACTGCGCCTGCGCCAACTGCGGCTGATGCTGGCGTTGCAGGAGTTCGGCTCGTTGCGTCGCGCCGCCGATCACATCGGCATGACCCAACCGGCCGCGACCAAGATGCTGCATGAGGCCGAAGACCTGTTGGGCGTCGAGCTGTTCGAACGCCTGCCCCGGGGCATGCGCTCTACCCCGTTCGGGGAAACAGTCATTTATTACGCACGCATGGTATTCGCCGAACTCAGCGGCATGCGTGAAGAGCTGGTCGCCCTCGAATCCGGCAACCTTGGCCGGGTCGCGGTCGGGGCCATTCCGGCACTGGCTTCGGGGCTGCTGACGCGTACCATCGCCACCTTGAAACAAAGCCATCCACGCTTGTCGATGAGCATTCAGGTCGACACCAGCGACGTGCTGGTGCAGGCGTTGTTGCAAGATCAGCTGGATATCGTATTGGGGCGGATACCCGCCGGTGCCCGGGCAGAGGAGTTGCTGTTCGACAGCCTTGGCGAGGAAGCGCTGTGCGTGATTTCCGGCGCACAGAATCCACTGGCCAAAGCCACACAGTTGAGCTGGGCCGAATTGCAGAACATGACCTGGGTACTGCAACAGCAGCCCAGCCCGATGCGCGCGATCATCAATCAGGTGTTCCACAACGCGCGGGTCGACATCCCGAGCAGCATCGTCGAAACCACGTCGATCATGACCTTGCTGTCGTTGATTCAGCAGACCGACATGCTCGGCGTCACGCCGGTGTCGGTGGTCGAGGATTACCCCGGTCGGGATCTGCTGGCGGTGTTGCCGATCAAGTTCGAGGCGCGGCTGCCACCGTACGGGTTGATCACCCGGCGTCATCGCATTCAATCGTCGGCGATGCAGGCGTTCATGAATTCGGTACGGGCCGAGCATGCGCTGGCCAAATGAAAAAGGCCCGGAGCATTGCTCCGGACCTTTGCGGTTTTAAGCCGATTTACGGAACACAAACACCAGCCCGACGATGATCAACAGCATGCCGAACAGGCTCAACAGCGCCAGGCGATTGCCGAAGACCAGATAGTCCATCACCGCCGTCACCGCCGGCACCAGGTAAAACAGACTGGTGACGTTCACCAGGTTGCCCCGGGCGATCAAGCGGTACAGCAACAGCGTCGCCAGCACCGACACCACCAGCCCCATCCACAGCACCGGCAGGATGAAACCGCTGCTGTGTTCGAAGTGAAACGGCTGGAAAGGTACGAAAATCCCGCACAACAGCAGCCCGGCGAGGTACTGCACCGGCAGCGTGCCGAGGGGATTTTCAGTGATGCGCTTCTGCATGATCGAACCGAACGTCATGCTCACCAGCGCCAGCAGACCGAAAAGCATTCCGGCCAGCGACATTCCGGCCAGGCCGATGCCCTGATAGACCACCATGATCAAACCGGTCAGCCCCAGGACCAGACCGAACATCCGGCTCCAGGAACGCTGACGCTCCATCAGCACCACCGTGAGAATCGGCTGCACGCCCATGATGGTCGCCATCACCCCGGGGGTGACTTTCAGGTCGAGGGCCAACAGATAGAAAATCTGATAAGCCCCCAACAACACCACGCCGGTGGCCATCGCATACAGCATCGGCTTGCCGCCCTTGGGCAACTTCAGCTTGAACAACGGCACCAGCAACACCAGCCCGCATAGCGCGATGAGGAAACGAAACATCAGGAAGGCGAAGGGTGACGCGTGGGCCAGCCCCCATTTGGAGAAGATCGCCCCGCTGCTCCACAGCAGCACGAACAGGCTCGTGGACGCCGCCGCGAGCGCGGATTTTTTCGAAAGGACAAACATGAATACCACCTGTAGTCAGGCAAAAAGCCAACTCAGCAAAAGCTGAAATCCAGTAGTTTTTTCAGGCGGGCGGGGGAACAGCGGAAGACAGCTGATCAGCCCGAAATGCCGACGCCTGGCGGTGATACGACTGCGCACACCGGCGTGCTACTGACAGGTGGGGGGTAATGACTGATCTGCCCGGGCTGCTGATTCCCGCACGACACGACGCCAGCGTTGACCGCTGAATCGACTACCGCGTTGAGGAGGGATGCAGGCATTGGGCTGATCTTTGCTCGAGGGATAAAAAGTGAGTCCGAAACTCACCGTGCGCCGACTATAACCAGCGTTCGACATGGATTGCAACGAGTTGGTCAAAAGGCCAGTAACGACAGCCGGCACAGTGTCAGTATCTGAAGGGGGTACCCGGTATTCCTCGAAAAAAAACGCTCACAACGAGTAATGCCGATCAGTTAAGGGATCGACCAGCGCTGATCAACTTGTGGCGAGGGAGCTTGCTCCCGCTGGACTGCGCAGCAGGGCCATTTTTTTGGGGCCGCTTCGCTGCCCTGCGGGAGCAAGCTCCCTCGCCACAGTGGACTCGGCTTAACTGATCGGCATTACTCACAACGAGCGTTTTTTTATTCCGTATCCGGCTTCAACCAAACAACCAATACCCCAGCAACGTCAGCACCACCAACGCCAGCACCGGGCGCAGTACACGGTAGGCCTTGGGATTGCGCCGCTTCCATTGCTTGACCACACCACTGAATCTATCGCTGGAGCTCTTGCTCCACGCATAAGCCTTGTTGATCCCGCCCACACGTTCGTCTTCCAGGTTCTGAGGGGCGGTGGCGCGACCTAGCCAGGCGCTGATACAGCGGTTGATGCGGGTCATGAAGCGATTGCTCAACGGACGTTCGATATCGCAGAACAGGATGACCCGGGTCTTTTGCGTTTCATTCTTGACCCAGTGCACGTAGGTCTCGTCGAACATCACGTCTTCGCCATCGCGCCAGGCGTAAACCTGACCGTCGACAAAGATGCGGCAATCATCGGAATTGGGGGTGGACAGCCCCAGGTGATAACGCAGGGAGCCGCCAAACGGATCGCGATGCGGGTTGAGGTGGCTGCCGCCCGGCAGCAGCGCAAACATTGCGCCCTTGACGTTGGGAATGCTGCTGACCAATGCCACGGTTCTCGGACACAGGACTTCGGCAGAAGGCAGCGGTTTGTCGTACCACTTGAGATAGAAACGCTTCCAGCCCTTCTTGAAGAACGAGCCAAAACCGGCGTCGTTGTTCTTTGCCGCCGCGCGGATATACCCCTCGTCGAACAAGTGCATCGCTTCGTCGCGAATCACTTCCCAGTTGTCCTTGAGCACATCCAGTTCGGGAAACTTGCTGCGATCCAGATACGGTTTGGAAGGCACACCGGAAAACAGGTACATCAAGGCGTTATAGGGGGCGAACAGTGCCGAATGGTTAACGAACTGGCGCAAAACCGGCAGACGCGCCTTACCGCGCAAGTGCACATACAGGGTGCTGCCCAGAAACAAAAACAACAACGAGGCTTTCGCGGCAAACGAAAAGGTCATCAACAACTCCTTTGAAGATAAGCGACTTTGCGCCACGCCCATTGCCCGACGTGGTTTGCGGCATGATAAACACTGCCGAACCGGTGAAAAACCTGCACTTTTCAACATTCAATGTTAACGAATGTGCAACAAAGCACTTCTTAACATGCGGCACCTGAACGGCGGCTGATGCGAATCCATCATCAACCGCCAACAGCCACGATCCGCCAATGTTCAGCGTTTACTGCTGATTCTCCTGCTCGGTAAACAGATCACTGAACAACATGCTCGACAGATAACGCTCACCGGAATCCGGCAGGATCACGACGATGGTCTTGCCCTGCATTTCCGGGGTCTCCGCCAATCTCACGGCCACTGCCATGGCAGCGCCGCAGGAGATCCCGCACAAGATTCCTTCTTCCTGCATCAAGCGCAAGGCCATGGCCTTGGATTCTTCGTCACTGACCAGCTCTACCCGGTCGACGATCGACAAATCGAGGTTCTTCGGCACAAAACCGGCACCAATGCCCTGGATCTTGTGCGGGCTGGGCTTGATTTCCTCACCGGCCAGGGCCTGGGTAATCACCGGTGACACCGCCGGCTCCACCGCCACCGAGAGAATCGGTTTGCCCTGGGTATTCTTGATATACCGTGAAACCCCGGTGATGGTTCCACCGGTTCCGACGCCTGCCACCAGCACGTCGACGGCACCGTCGGTATCGTTCCAGATTTCCGGGCCGGTGGTTTTTTCGTGGATGGCCGGGTTGGCCGGGTTGTCGAACTGCGCCGGCATGAAGTACTGCGACGGGTCGCCGGCAACAATTTCACCGGCTTTTTCGATAGCGCCCTTCATGCCCTTGGCCGGTTCGGTCAACACCAGCTCGGCACCCAGTGCCTTGAGCACCTTGCGGCGTTCGATACTCATGGACGCCGGCATGGTCAGCATCAGTTTGTAGCCACGGGCGGCGGCCACGAACGCCAGGCCGATACCGGTATTGCCGGAGGTGGGTTCGACGATGGTCATGCCCGGTTTGAGTTTGCCAGTGCTCTCGGCATCCCAGATCATGTTTGCGCCGATCCGGCACTTGACCGAGTAACCGGGGTTGCGCCCTTCGATCTTGGCCAGGATGGTCACACCACGCGGCGCAATGCGATTGATCTGCACCAGCGGCGTGTTGCCGATGGAGTGGGCGTTGTCAACGAAAATGCGGCTCATGGCTGGGTCCTTAACGACAGCATTGAAATAGGGCATCAAGGTAAGCCCTCTTGCCCGCAGGCGTCCAGTCGGGTCGAACGTCCGCCTATCAGTGCAGTCAATGGCTTTAGATCGCCAGAGATTTGCCGCCATGAAACGTCGATACAGCTGGCCCCTGTGGACCCTCATCGGCCTCGTTGTACTGCTGATAACGTTGCACATCGCCTTGCCCTATCTGGTGCGCGATTACCTTAATGAGAGGCTGGCGGACATGGGCGACTACCGGGGCCAGATCACCGACGTGGACCTGGCCTTGTGGCGCGGTGCCTACAAGATCAACGGACTGAAAATCGTCAAGGTCGATGGCAAGGTTCCGGTGCCTTTCGTCAACGCGCCATTGATCGACCTCTCGGTGAGTTGGCACTCACTGTGGCACGACCACGCGGTGGTGGCCCAAGTGCAGTTCATCAAGCCCGAGGTCAACTTCGTCGACGGGGCCAACAAGCGAAATTCCCAGACCGGCCAGGGCACCGACTGGCGTGCCCAATTGGGCAAGCTGCTGCCCATTACCCTGAACGAAGTGCGGATCAGCGACGGCAAGATCAGTTTTCGCAACTTCAGCTCCAAACCACCGGTGAACATGAACGCCACAAAGGTGGATGCCAGTATTTTCAACCTGACCAACGTGGTCGACACCAAAGGCAAACGCGACGCACGTTTTGAAGGCAAAGCCTTGCTTCTAGGGCACGCGCCACTGGAAACCACGGCCACTTTCGATCCCTTGAGCGATTTCGAAGACTTCGAGTTTCGCTTGCGCACCACGGATATCGAACTCAAGCGCCTGAACGACTTCGCCGCGGCCTACGGCAAGTTCGACTTCAATGCCGGCCATGGCGACGTGGTGATCGAAGCCCAGGCCAACAAGGGCCGACTGACCGGCTATATCAAGCCGCTGATGCGCGATGTTGACGTGTTCAACTGGCAGCAGGACGTGGAAAACAAGGACAAAGGGCTGTTCCGCTCGATATGGGAAGCCCTCGTCGGTGGAACCGAGACGGTCCTGAAAAACCAGGGCAAAAACCAGTTTGCGACAAAGGTCGAACTCAGCGGCAACGTTCACCAGAAGGATATCAGCGCGTTCCAGGCTTTTTTGCAGATTTTACGCAATGGTTTCATCCAGGCGTTCAATGCGCGGTATGAACGGCCCAAGCCGGATGCCGGCTAAGTCACTAAGTGACGCCCCATTCAGAGACTGAATAAGCCGTCTGCGTTCACAGTCGACCGGGCAGCGCGTTATAGTCGGGGCTGACCCTTTTATTGCGCCCCCCCGCCCTGCCGCGTTCAGGTCGGCGTTACCGTTCGAGGATTAGCAGATGAAGTTCGAAGGCACCCAGGCCTACGTCGCCACCGATGACCTGAAGCTGGCGGTCAACGCCGCCATCACCCTGGAGCGGCCGTTGCTGGTCAAGGGCGAACCGGGCACCGGCAAGACCATGCTCGCCGAGCAACTGGCCGAATCCTTTGGCGCCAAGCTGATCACCTGGCACATCAAGTCCACCACCAAGGCTCACCAGGGCCTGTACGAGTACGACGCGGTCAGCCGCCTGCGCGACTCGCAACTGGGCAACGAAAAAGTCCACGACGTTCGTAACTACCTGAAAAAGGGCAAGCTCTGGGAAGCCTTCGAATCCGACGAGCGGGTCATCCTGCTGATCGACGAAATCGACAAGGCCGACATCGAATTCCCCAACGACCTGCTGCAAGAACTCGACAAGATGGAATTCTACGTTTACGAGATCGACGAGACCATCAAGGCGAAAAAGCGTCCGATCATCATCATTACCTCCAACAACGAAAAGGAATTGCCGGACGCCTTCCTGCGCCGCTGCTTCTTTCACTACATCGCTTTCCCCGACCGCACCACCCTGCAAAAGATCGTTGACGTGCACTACCCGGACATCAAGAAAGACCTGGTCAGCGAAGCGCTGGACGTGTTCTTCGACGTGCGCAAGGTGCCGGGCCTGAAGAAGAAGCCTTCGACCTCCGAGCTGGTGGACTGGCTGAAGCTGCTGATGGCCGACAACATCGGCGAAGCGGTGCTGCGCGAGCGCGATCCGACCAAGGCCATCCCGCCACTGGCCGGCGCCCTGGTGAAGAACGAACAGGACGTGCAATTGCTTGAGCGTCTGGCGTTCATGAGCCGTCGCGGCACCCGCTAAGAGGCTGATGCCATGCTGCTCAACCTGTTCAATGAAATGCGCGCAGCCAAGGTGCCGGTCTCGGTACGCGAGCTGCTGGACCTGATCAACGCGTTGAAACAGCGCGTGACCTTCGCCGACATGGACGAGTTCTATTACTTGTCCCGGGCGATCCTGGTGAAGGACGAAAAGCATTTCGACAAGTTCGACCGGGCGTTCGGTGCCTACTTCAATGGCCTGGAAAAGCTCGACGACCATCTTCAGGCGCTGATCCCCGAAGACTGGCTGCGCAAGGAATTCGAACGCTCGCTGACCGACGAAGAACGGGCGGCGATCCAGTCCCTCGGCGGCCTGGACAAGCTGATCGAAGAGTTCAAGAAACGCCTAGAGGAACAGAAGGAACGTCACGCCGGCGGTAATAAATGGATCGGTACCGGCGGCACCAGCCCGTTCGGTTCCGGCGGTTTCAACCCGGAAGGCATTCGGGTCGGCGACGCCGGCAAGCGCCAGGGCAAGGCCGCCAAGGTCTGGGACCAGCGCGAATACAAGAACCTCGACGATTCGGTGGAATTGGGCACGCGCAACATCAAGGTCGCCCTGCGCCGCCTGCGCAAGTTCGCCCGTCAGGGCGCGGCGGAAGAGCTGGACATCGATGGCACCATCGACCATACCGCCAAGGATGCCGGCCTGCTGAACATCCAGATGCGGCCGGAGCGGCGCAACACCGTCAAGCTGTTGCTGCTGTTCGACATCGGCGGCTCGATGGACGCCCATGTGAAGATTTGCGAGGAATTGTTCTCGGCCTGCAAGACCGAGTTCAAGCACCTGGAGTACTTCTACTTCCACAACTTCATTTATGAATCGGTGTGGAAGAACAACATGCGCCGCACCTCCGAGCGCACCTCGACCATGGACCTGCTGCACAAGTACGGCGCCGACTACAAAGTGATCTTCATCGGCGACGCCGCCATGGCGCCCTATGAAATCACCCAGCCGGGCGGCAGTGTCGAGCACTGGAACGAAGAAGCCGGTTACGTGTGGATGCAGCGGTTCAAGGAAAAGTACAAGAAGCTCATCTGGATCAACCCGTATCCGAAGGACACCTGGAGTTACACCTCCTCGACCAACATCGTGCGCGACTTGATCGATGACCAGATGTATCCGCTGACCTTGCGGGGGTTGGAGGAAGGGATGCGGTTTCTATCCAAGTAGAAATCCGTCGTTTGTGAAGGCCTCTTCGCGAGCAAGCCCGCTCCCACATTGGTTTTGTGCACGACACAGATCAAATGTGGGAGCGGGCTTGCTCCGGGCGGCGATCCGACGAAGCTTTTAGCGGCGTGTGAAGCGCTGCAAATACTCGACATGCTCACGATGAGCGACATCCTGCACCACCGGCCTCAACCGCACCTGCGCCCCCGGCAGGCACTGCGCCAGCCGCGCCAGCGCCAACGGCGTCAACGCCCCCAGGCGCGGATATCCACCAATGGTCTGCCGATCATTGAGCAACACAATCGGCTGCCCGTCGGGCGGCACCTGCACGGCACCCAACGGAATGCCTTCGGAAATCATCGGCTTGCCCTGGTACTGCAGCGCCGTACCCAGCAGGCGAATACCCATCCGGTCGGCACGGCTGTCGAGGTGCCATACGCTGTTGAACGCGTCGAACAGGCTCTGCCCGCTGAACTCGCCGATCTGTGCACCGAGGACCAGGTCCAACGGCGCATCAAGGTTCAGGTCCGGTCGTTGCTCTGCGGCCAATTCGCGTAGCAACATCACCGGGTAGCCCGAATAGCTCAAGCTCGCCCCTTTCCCCAGCGCTCGGCCCATGCCGTCGAGCCCGCCGAGTTCCTCCCGGACCACCGTCGCGCTACTGCCCAGCACTTTCGGCGCATCAAACCCACCCGGCGCCGCCAGATAAGCCCGGGCTCCGAGCAGCGGCTGAGTGAATTGCAAACGCTGGCCTTTGTGCAGCCTGAAACTGCGCCACGGGGTCAAAGCCTCGCCGTCCACCCGCGCGCCAAGATCCGCCCCGGCCAAGGCCAGCACGCAGTCTTGCTCAGCAACGACGGTAAACCCGCCGAGGGTGATTTCGATCACCGGTGCATCCAGTCCGTTGCCCAATAGCCAGTTGGCCCAGGACATCGAACGCCAATCGGCCGCTCCGCCCTGGGTCACGCCCAGATGCCGCACGCCGAATCGCCCGGCATCCTGCAACAGGCACAGCGGCGTACTCGCTTCAATCATCAGACGGCTCATGCCTGGGCCTCCAGAGGCGTATCGTCACCCCCAAGGTTAATGAACTCGGCATGGCCGACCGCTTCGAACCGTACGGTGTCACCGGGTTGCATCAGGCTGTAGCCGTCACGGTTGCGGTCGAACAATCTGGCCGGCGTGCGGCCGATCAGGTTCCAGCCGCCCGGCGACACCACCGGGTAGGCCGCCGTTTGCCGCTCGGCGATGCCGACACTGCCGGCCGCGACTTTTTTGCGTGGCGTGTTCAGACGCGGCGCAGCGAGCGCTTCTTCCACCAGCCCCATGAAGGCGAAGCCCGGTGCAAACCCCAGGGCGAACACCTGGTATTCACGCTCACTGTGGCGACGGATCACCTCCTCCACCGCCAATCCGCTGCGCTGCGACAACAACGTCAATTCCGGTCCGACACTCAAGTCGTACCACACCGGCAACACATGACAGGTACCGCGAGTGCGCGCATTGGGCGACAGATCGATCAGTGCCTGGGCGATCAATTCCCGTGCCTGGCTCGGGCTCAATGCCGTCAGGTCGTAATGCACCATCAATGTGGTGTAGGACGGCACCAGATCGATCAGGTGCCCGGCAAATGCCATGCGCAGACTTTCACTGGCCGCGAGCATCCACGGCATGTTGCTTTCGGCAATTTCATCGAACAGGCGCACCATCAGGCAATCCAGCGCCACCACTTCCACCCGCAGCTTCATGACGCACTCTGCCGGTTCAAGGCTTCACGGATGCGTTGCACGGCAGCGACCGAACTGGCGTTGTCGCCGTGCACGCAGAGGGTGTTGGCCTGCAAATGCAGGGCGCTGCCGTCGCTGGCGGTGAGCTGATCGCCACGGGCAATGGTCAGCGCCTGCTCGATGATTGTTTCCGGGTCGTGATGCACCGCGCCCGGCAGTTGTCGCGAGACCAGCCTGCCGGCGCTGTCGTAAGCGCGATCGGCGAAGGCCTCGAACCACAGCGTCACGCCGTATTCATCGCCCATTTGTTGGGCCGCGCTGTTGTCGCGGGTCGCCATCAGCATCAATGGCAGCGTGCGGTCGTAGGACGCCACCGCTTGCAAAACGGCGCGCAGTTGCGCCGGATTGGCCATCATGTCGTTGTACATCGCACCATGGGGTTTGACGTAGCTGACCCGGCCGCCCTGGGCCCGGCAGATGCCGTCGAGGGCGCCGATCTGGTAATGCAGGATGTCTTGCAGCTCCTGGGTGGCATAGGCCATGGAGCGGCGGCCGAAGCCCACCAGATCCTGATAGGCCGGATGCGCGCCGATTTGCACACCGTGGCTGAGGGCCAGGCTGACGGTCTTGCGCATGATGCTCGGGTCGCCGGCGTGAAAACCGCAGGCGATGTTGGCGCAATCGATGAAGGGCATGATTTCGGCGTCCAGACCCATGGTCCAGCTGCCGAAACTCTCGCCGATGTCGCAGTTCAATAGCAGGCGGCTCACACTGAACACTCCTGTAGTTTTATTCTTTTCAGCTGCGGGACATACCTATAAGACAGTCCCGCAGGTTATCAGTTACTGGGCGTCGAGTTGCTTGCCACGGGTTTCCGGCAGGCTCAGGGCCGCGAGAATCACCACACCGTAGGAAACCGCCGCGAAGGCACCGATGCCCACGCTCAGCGGTACGGTCTGGCTGAGCAGGCCGATCAGCAGCGGGAACAACGCAGCCAGCGCGCGGCCGATGTTGTAGCAAAACCCCTGGCCCGAACCGCGAATGCGCGTGGGGAACAATTCGGTCAGGAATGCGCCCATGCCACTGAAAATCCCTGAGGCGAAGAAGCCCAGCGGAAAGCCCAGCCACAGCATCACGCCGTTGCTGACCGGCATTTGCGTGTACAGCAAGACAATGGTGAACGAACCGACGGCGAACAGGATGAAGTTCTTCTTGCGTCCGAGGATGTCAGTCAAATAGGCGCTGATGACATAACCCACGTAGGAACCGACGATCACCATCGCCAGATAACCGCTGGTATTGAGTACGCTCAAACCGCGTTCGTTTTTCAGGAACGTCGGTAGCCAGGACGTGATGGCGTAGTAGCCGCCCAATGCGCCGGTGGTCAGCAACGAAGCGCGAATCGTGGTGAACAGCATGCCGGGGGCGAAGATCTCGTAGAACTTCGACGGGTTGCTCGGCTCCTGCCGGGCTTTGGCTTGGCGATAGATTTCCGGGTCCTTGACCAGACGGCGGACAAAAATCACGAAAATCGCCGGCACGATGCCAAGGATGAACAGCGCGCGCCAGGCGTCTTCCGGTGGTAATACCGAGAACAGCAGCGCATACAGGATCGCCGTCAACCCCCAACCCAGCGCCCAGCCGGATTGCACCATGCCCACAGCCTTGCCGCGGTCCTTGGCACGAATGACTTCGCCGATCAGCACGGCGC
The DNA here is from genome assembly GCF_059424105.1 of Pseudomonas sp. GW456-E7. Lineage (NCBI taxonomy): Bacteria > Pseudomonadati > Pseudomonadota > Gammaproteobacteria > Pseudomonadales > Pseudomonadaceae > Pseudomonas > Pseudomonas sp. GW456-E7. The sequence goes on from NZ_JBWKZB010000002.1 coordinate 200,379, forward strand.
CGGCTGTCCACTCGCCGCCGAAACCGAAGCCCATCAGGGTCCGTGCAATCAGCAGTTGCTCGTAGCTCTGGGCGAAGCCGCAGAGGAAGGTGAAGAAGGCAAACCACAACACGGTCAGTTGCAGGGTGCGCACACGCCCGATGCGGTCGGAGAGAATCCCTGCGACCCAGCCACCGATAGCCGAAGCGATCAGGGTGCTGGTGTGAATCAGCCCGGCCTGGCCGGTGGTGATGCCCCACATGGCAATCAGGGTCGGCACCACGAAGCTGAGCATCTGGGTGTCCATGCCGTCCAGGCCATAGCCGATCTTGCAGCTCCAGAAGGTGCGGCGTTCCTGCTGATTGATGTTGCGATACCAGTCGAAAGGTCCCGGGCGAGCCGTGGCTTTCGCAATGACGGGGGTGTCGGGCGCACTCATGGCAAATCTCCGCGCTTATTTTATTGGTATTGTTCTGAGCCCCGACGACGCCTATCGTGGGAACCGGATGCGCCGATTTTTGGACGCGCGCCCCTGCCGCGTCCAACTAATAAAAACCCGCCTTAGACATAAGAAATCTTTATCCCATGAACCTGAAGTTTCTCGAGACCTTTGTCTGGGTTGCCCGACTCAAGAGTTTCCGCCTGACCGCCGACAAGCTCTTCACCACTCAGGCTTCGATTTCCAGCCGGATTGCGGTGCTTGAAGGCGAGCTCGGGGTGAAGCTGTTTCTGCGTGATTCGCGCGGCGTAAGCCTGACGCCCGAAGGCCTCAAAGTGCTTGATTACGCCGAGCAGATGCTGGACACCATGCAAGCACTCAAGCAGTCGATCGAGACCCGCTCGAGCAAGGCCGGACGGGTACGCATCGGCGTGATGGACACGGTGATCCATACCTGGCTCAGCCCGTTGGTGGCGCAGATGACCGATCACTACCCGCTGGTGGAAATCGAGCTGGTGGCCGATACCTCGCTCAACCTCTGCGATCAACTGCAAAAAGGCTTTCTCGATGTGATCCTGCAAACCGACCTGCTGCGCCAGGAAAGCGTGCGCAGCCTCGAACTGGCCAGCCACCCCATGGGCTGGATCGTCGCCAGCAACTCCATTTACAACCGCGATTACTCGGGCATCGCTGACCTGGCGGGCGAGCGGATCATCACCTATTCGAAAAACTCCCATCCGCACCAGGAAGTGCTGGCCCTGATGCAGGCCAATGGCGTGATGGCACCGCGCCTGAACTGCGTGAACTCGGTGTCGGCGATTACCCGGCTGCTGCGCGACGGCTTCGGTATCGGCGCCTTGCCGCCGGTGCTGGTGGCCGAAGAGCTGGCACGGGGGGAGTTGACCCTGCTGGACATCGATCAGCGACCACCCGACTTGCAGGTGGTGGTGTCGTGGCGGGTGGGTGTGGAGTGGGTCGAGGAGATTGTGGCGTTGTGTCAGCAGGTGCTGGAGGGGTATGCGCACCGGGTCGGTGAAAATTACATCGTTTTGAATCGTTGAAAATCAAAAGATCGCAGCCTTCGGCAGCTCCTACATTGGAATGCGATCTTTTGGCCTTACAACCCGCGCAAATCCCGCTCTTCGATCGGCCGGCTCTGGCGCAGACGCTTGCCGCCCAGCACCACCCAGTCGATCAGCCGGAACAGGCACTCGATCCCGAACGACAGCAGCAAGGCGCCGCTCATGCCCCAGATCATCGCTTCGGGCGTCAACAGGATCTGGTAGCTGTAGCCGTTCCAGGTTTCCTTGCGGATGTCCGGATCGGCGGCCAGCACCACTTGCAGGAAGCGGATGTACCACGGGCCTTGCATCGCCTGGAACTGTTTATCCAACGCCAATTGACGGGTCAGCAGGTTGCTCAGGCTGTCGGCGTCGCTGCGAAAGATCGGGTCCTCGCTGGCGCGGTAATGCGCGACCAGCGCCTGCATGTCGCCCTTGAAGAACTGATTGGCGGTGTTCTGGAAGCCGCTCAACCCGGCTTGCGCCTCAATCAGATGGGCTTCGACCCGCTTGGCGTAATCGTTGATGAACCCCGGCACCTGGACACCGATCAACAGGCCCGCCGCAAACAACACCAGCCGTAGATAACTGAGCAACATGCAAGGAGTCCTTATTCGGTCGTGCCCTGGCTGACGCATTCGCCGCGTCGCCACAGGCTCCATTGACCCGCTTCGTAACGGGTCCAGGTTTCGTTTTCGGTCAAAGGTTCGGTGGCGATGACGGTGACCACATCGTTGGGTGTGGTTTCGGCCTGAAAGTCGACGATCACGTCGACATCTTTCAGGCGCGCCGGGCCAAAGGGTGCACGACGGGTGATCTGCGCCAGCTTGGTCGAGCAATAGCAGAACAGCCAGTCACCGTCGCTGAGCAGGCAGTTGAACACGCCTTTGCTGCGGTACTCGGCGCAAGCGGCCACCAGGTCCGGCAGCAACACTTCGACCTCGACCGGTTCGGGGAATGCCGAACGCACACGGTTGAGCAAATCGCAGAATGCCGCTTCGCTGTCGGTATCGCCCACGGGGCGGTAGAAACTGGCCGTTGGCTGAAAATCCGCCAACTGGCCGTTATGGGCGAAACACCAGTTGCGCCCCCACAACTCGCGGACGAATGGATGGGTGTTGGACAGGCAGACCTTGCCGACGTTGGCCTGGCGGATGTGCCCGATCACCACTTCGCTCTTGATCGGATAGCGCTGCACCAGGTTGGCGACTTCCGACTCGCAGCTGGCCGCCGGGTCCTGGAACAGCCGCAGCCCACGGCCTTCATAGAAGGCAATGCCCCAGCCATCGCGGTGCGGGCCGGTGCGGCCGCCGCGCTGCATCAGCCCGGTAAAGCTGAACACGATATCGGTCGGGACATTGGCGCTCATGCCCAATAACTCACACATGCTCGGACTCTCGCTCAATCGCAGGGGCAAGGTTACAGACGGGGTTCGACTCGCATCCGCTGAGGATTGCTCGGCACGGGCGGACGGCCGTAACGATCATCGCCGGCACCGCCAAACGGTTGATCATCCTCAGGCTCTTCGGCGCGGACGGCAGCTTTGCTGGCAGCCTCTCGCTCCTTGCGGGCGTTGGCGGCGCGTTCGATGGGGAAACGGATCGCTACCAGCACCAGATAGAGGCCGAATGCGATCATGCCGTACATGAACAGATCGGAAATGGCCCGCCAGGCGTTGTTGCCGACCTTGAACAGCAGGTCGAGCGCGGTAATGGCGACGGCCGGTGCGACTTTGTCCTTCACCGGGTCGATGATGGTCGGGCTGAACAGCAGCACGACCATCAGCAGCCGCAGCGGCTCACGCAGCCAACGCCACATCCAGCGGGTCAAGCGCATCCACACCAACAGGCAGCCCAAAGCGGCGAAGGCGTAGAGGCCCCAAGCGATCAGATAGTCGTTCTCGGTCATGGTGTCCATGGCAAGGCAGGCAAAGAGGCGCTTATGATAACGGCTTTTCGCCCGTCAGGCTGCATCAAGACATAGAACCCTGTAGGAGCGAGCTTGCTCGCGATAGCGGACTGACAGTCAACACTGCTGTTGAATGAACCGGCCGCATCGCGAGCAAGCTCGCTCCCACAGGTTATTCACCCCCAATTCCGTACACTGCTCGAGAGTCCTTCATGCCCCTACCCGCCAACATTCACGACGCTCCGATTGCCCACAAGGCTGATGGCTCCGATCCGTATGCCTGGCTGCAAGAGCGCGACACCGATGCAGTACTCGACTATCTGAAAGCCGAAAACAGCTATCAAGAGGCGCAAACCGCCGACCAGGCCGGGCTGCGCGAGACCCTGTTCGAGGAGATCAAGGGGCGGATTCTCGAGACCGACCTGTCCCTGCCCTCGCCCTGGGGACCGTATCTGTACTACACCCGCACCACCGCAGGCGATGAATATGCCCGGCACTACCGCTGCCCGCGTCCGGCCGATGACAGCCTGACGCTCGACGAAAGCCGCGAACAACTGCTGCTGGACCCCAACGAACTGGCCAACGGCGGCTTCTTTTCCCTGGGTGCGTTCAGCATCAGCCCGGACCATCAGCGCCTGGCCTACAGCATCGACTCCAGTGGCGACGAGATTTACACGCTGTTCGTGAAGGAATTGTCCGACGGCCGCGTCAGCGAGCTGGAGTTCCAGGACTGTGACGGCAGCATGACCTGGGCCAATGACAGCCTGACGCTGTTCTTTGGCGAGCTGGACGACACCCATCGCCCACACAAGTTGTATCGCTATCGACTGGACGGTACGGCGGCCGAAGAAGTGTTCCATGAGCCGGACGGTCGCTTCTTCATGCATTGCTACCGTTCAAGCTCCGAGCAGCAACTGCTGCTTTCCGTGGGCAGCAAGACCACCAGCGAAGTCTGGGTCCTCGATGCCTCCCGGCCCCAGCAGGCGTTTACCTGCCTGGCGCCACGGGTTGAGGATCATGAATACGACGTGGATCACGGCGCACTGGACGGGCAATGGACCTGGTTCATCCGCACCAACCGCGACGGCATCAACTTCGCCTTGTACACGGCCGTCGATACCGGCGCCGCGCCCACCGAAGCCGACTGGCAGAACCTGATCCCCCATAGCGACACGGTGATGATCGACGGCATCAGCCTGAACACCGGGGCCATGACCCTCAGCCTGCGGCTTGGCGGTCTGCCGGTCATTGAAGTACACCCGCAAGGCCTGGCGCCTTATCGCGTACAACTGCCGGATGCGGCCTACAGCCTGCACGTGCAAAACAGCCTGGAGTTCGAAAGCGAGCGGATTCGCCTGCGCTACGAAGCGTTGAACCGTCCGGCGCAAATCCGCCAACTGGAGCTCGCGACCGGCGAACAGAAAGTCCTCAAGCAAACCCCGGTGCTCGGCCCGTTCGACGCCGACGCCTACATCAGCCAGCGCCTGTGGGCCACGGCGCCGGACGGCACACAAGTGCCCATCAGCCTGGTGATCAAACGCACCGACCTCGGCAAACCGGTGCCGCTGTACCTCTACGGTTATGGCGCCTACGGCGAAAGCCTCGACCCATGGTTTTCCCACGCGCGCCTGAGCCTGCTGGATCGCGGCATGGCGTTTGCCATTGCCCACGTACGGGGCGGCGGCGAACTGGGGGAAGCCTGGTATCGCGCCGGCAAGCAGGAGCACAAGCACAACACCTTCAGCGACTTCATCGCCTGCGCCGAACACCTGATCGCCCAAGGCTTCACCACTGCACCGCAGTTGGCAATCAGCGGCGGCAGCGCTGGCGGCTTGCTGATCGGCGCGGTGCTCAATCAACGGCCGCAGCTGTTTGGCGCCGCCATTGCCGAAGTGCCGTTCGTCGACGTCCTCAACACCATGCTCGACCCTGACCTGCCATTGACCGTGACGGAATACGACGAGTGGGGCAACCCTGAAGAGCCGGACGTTTATGATCGGATCAAGGCCTACGCCCCGTACGAAAACGTCACCGCGCAAGCTTATCCGGCGACCCTGGTGATCGCCGGTTACAACGACAGCCGTGTGCAGTACTGGGAAGCGGCCAAGTGGGTGGCGAAACTGCGCGCAACCAAGACCGACAGCAATCCGCTACTGCTCAAGACTGAACTGGGTGCCGGGCATGGCGGGATGAGCGGTCGGTATCAGGGATTGCGTGACGTAGCGCTCGAATATGCATTTTTGTTCAAGGTATTGGGTATAAACCGGCCTTGATTGCGGACGGATACAACACCGATCCCTTGTAGGAGCTGCCGAAGGCTGCGATCTTTTGATCTTGAAAAATCAAAGTCAAAAGATCGCAGCCTGCGGCAGCTCCTACAGGGAACCAGACAAACAAAAGACCGTGACGACATGTCTGAATCAACCTTTCTGAACAACGAAATTCGCGACTGGCTGATGGATTGCGGCCTGTTCAATCAACTGTTGCCGGCGGACTTCGTCGCGGCCTCGGGCTACTTCAGTATCAGCACCATTGCCCAGGGCGAAGAGATCTTCCAGGAGGGCGATGCCGGCAGCTTCATGTGCATCATCCATACCGGTCAGGTGGCGGTGCAGAAAACCACCGCTGACGGGCAACGAGTCACCATCGCCACGTTGCGCAGCGGCCGCTCGTTCGGGGAAATGGCCGTGCTCGACGGCGAGCGGCGCTCGGCCAGTTGTGTGGCCGCCAGCAACTGCCAGTTGCTCAACCTGGGCAAGGACTCGCTGGAAAAGATGCTCAACGATGCACCGAAAATCGCCGCCAAGATCATCCGTGCCCTCGCCGTCTCCCTGTCCAAGCGCCTGCGCATGGCCGACGGTCAATTGCTTTCGCAGCAGGTCTAGCCACCCGGTGATTTGACTTTCGGCGGGTTCGGTTCGATTCCCGGCACGGGCTGGTCCTTGGTTGGCGGGCTGGGCATTTCAATCGGCACCAACGGCGGCCCGCTACTGCCGGGGCCGACTTTCGGCAACGGCGCCGGGCTGATTTGCGGGTAAGGCGTGGGCGTGGCGGTGCCCGGCGAACCGGGTATCGGCGCGGGGCTGACGGGAATCGGTTGCAACTGTTGGGCCTGCGCTGCAGTTATCGAGAGCGCGGCCAGGGCAATGACCGTTAGAATGGTGCGCTTCATCAATGGCTCCGTTGGCCTTGTCGTCATGAACAGGCTACTCCCAACTGCGTCTGTTTGCCCTCCCGAGTTCTGCCAATTTTCTTCAAGTGAGCCCCATGAAACGTTTCGTTCTGCTGGACACCACCCCCATTCCTGAAAACGGCGGTGCCCTGTGCCTGTTCGAATATGGCGAGGATTTCGTCATCAAGATCCAGGGTGGCGACGGCGGACAATTGATGAACACGCGTATGCACGGCTCCGAAGACGCCCTGGCCGAGATCCCCTGCCGCAAAGTCGCTGGTCGACCGAATTCGCGGGTGCTGATCGGCGGCCTGGGCATGGGGTTCACCCTTGCCTCAGCGCTCAAGCACCTGGGCAAGACCGCCGAAGTGGTGGTCGCCGAGCTGGTCCCCGGCGTGGTTGAGTGGAACCGTGGACCGCTGGGCGAAAAGGCCGGCAACCCGCTGCTCGACCCGCGCACGGTGATTCGCATGGAAGATGTGGCCAAAGTCCTGCAAGCAGAACCCCAGGGCTTCGATGCCATCATGCTCGATGTCGACAACGGCCCCGAAGGCCTGACCCAGAAGGCCAACAGCTGGCTGTACTCCGCCGCGGGCCTAAACGCCTGCGCCAGGGCCATGCGCCCCAAAGGCGTGCTGGCGGTCTGGTCGGCCAGCGCTGATCGGCAATTTTCCGACAAACTGAAGAAAGCCGGCTTCAAGGCCGAGGAAGTCCAGGTCTTCGCCCACGGCAACAAGGGCACCCGCCATACCATCTGGATTGCCGAGAAGCTCAAGGGCTAGGCTAAACTTCACCCTATAACCGTCATTAGTCATTCTACAAAGGTGAACCCATGAGTTCGTCCACCCCGACCAACACTTCGAAGCTGGATCGCATCCTCGCCGACAACCAGCGCGACAAGGAAATGGGCTACCGCGACAAGGCCCTGAAGATGTACCCGCACGTCTGTGGCCGCTGCGCCCGTGAGTTCTCCGGCAAGCGCCTGAGCGAGCTGACCGTGCACCACCGCGACCACAACCACGACAACAACCCGCAGGACGGCTCGAACTGGGAGCTGTTGTGCCTGTACTGCCACGATAACGAACACTCGCGCTATACCGACCAGCAGTATTTCGGCGAAGGCTCGCTGAGCACGCCGAAAATCGCCAAGGCCACGCACAATCCGTTTGCGGCGTTGGCTGGGTTGATGAAAAAAGAAGACTGAAGATCTTCAGCGCCTGAACCGGCCTCTTCGCGAGCAAGCCCGCTCCCACATTGATCCGCGCCCGTCTGGACACCTCGGTCAACTGTGGGAGCGGGCTTGCTCGCGAAGGCGGCCTCAGCTACACCGCCAATCTCCGAACTGACCACTGCCGCCCAATCCCCGTATAATCGCGCTTTTTTCCCGAAAGGCACCCCGCTCGTGGCAGACAAACGGTACAGCTGCATTGGTTTGTATAACCCCAAGTCACCGGAGAACGTCGGTTCGGTGATGCGCGCCGCTGGCTGTTATGGCGTGGCGTCGGTGTTCTACACCGGCAAGCGCTATGAGCGCGCCGCCGACTTCGTCACCGATACCAAGCGCGTGCACTACGACATCCCGCTGATCGGCATCGATGACCTGAAGAAAATCCTGCCGCTCAATTGTGTGCCCGTCGCCGTGGAACTGGTTGAGGGTGCCCGCCCTCTGCCGGAATACACCCACCCGGATCGCGCGCTCTACATCTTCGGCCCGGAAGACGGCTCGCTGGATAAGGAGATTCGCGACTGGTGCGAAGACGTGGTCTACATTCCGACCACCGGTTGCATGAACCTGGCCGCCACGGTCAACGTCGTGCTCTACGACCGCATGTCCAAGGGGCTCAATACCCGCTCCGGTCCAAAATTCCGCTGAATCGCCGCACATCCGATTGAACGAGCTGCCCGCCCCGGCGGTCAGCTTGTCTATCGATCACTGAAGCCTGGAGACAGACCATGAGCGAACTCAAACGCGTCGAGCGTATCGAATCCACCCCCTTCCAAAGCCCTTCCGAGCAAAACGTGCAGGGCTGGGAACGCATCGGCTCCCTGGCCGGCGGCGTGGTGATGGTGGGCAAGGGCCTGCGTCGGGGCGGGATCTTCGGCCTGATCCAGGTGGCCATCGGCGGCGTAGCCCTGGCGCGCGGCATTACCGGCCACAGTTCGGCGAAAAGCCTGCTGGAGAAAAGCCGTCAGGACATGGACAACGTGCGGGCGAAAATCCAGCGGGCCGGTGAGGAGCTGAGCCAGTTGAAGGCCAATGCCGAGGCGGCGACCAAAACTGCAACCGTGACGGGTAATGATTCGTTGAAGTCGCCGAAAGCCGGGGTTTGATCCGGATCGTTCGGCGGGGCTGATGGCCCTATCGCGAGCAAGCTCGCTCCCACAGGGGATTTGTGTACACAGATCCCCTGTGGGAGCGAGCTTGCTCGCGATGACGGACTCACTGAATCAACTCGGTACTGAGCACTTTTGAAGACCCTCCAATCACACTCTCGCTGAGCTGAACAAACGCCTGGGTGTCGATATCCCCCAGCCGCATCGCCTCGCGCAACACGTCATCCAGCGAACGCTTGTTATGGGTTTTCAGGCGAATCTCGCGGTCCAGCTCCTGCAGCAACACCACCGCCCTGGCCACCTGCGCCGGGTTGGCCTGATCACTGCGCAGCGTGCTGACCTTCTGGCTGGTCCTGACCAGTTTGCCGTGCAGGCTCTCGTAGCGTTCATCGCTCATGCCGCCGGCCCGCCGCACCAGTTCGATGGCGTAATACTCGGCAAAGCCTTCATTGATCCAGTCACTGCGCTTTGTGCCGTTGATCCGTCCGAACACCTGGGCCAACTCGCGGACCAGGGCGCTGGTGCCGCTTTCGCTGACCAATGGCAGGTGACTGTTGAGATAGATCGACTCGTGCGCCGACCGGCTGCCACGCCACATCGGATCATTGGCTCCGACGATCAGCAGTTTGCCCGGGTGTCGCGGGTACAGCGCCTGCACTTGCGGCCAGACGAAGGTCAGCAGCGTCAGCACATCCATACGCCGCATGCCCTGCCCCAGCGGCGAGGCGACGGTAACTTCAGTCTCGCCCAGACGGGTCCGGCGGCTACCAAGCTGGCCGGCGAGCATCCAGCCCGTGGGCCGGTCGAACAACCTGGAAGGGTTATCGATACGGAACTTGTTCTGGCCAATCCGTGGCCACGCGGTTTCGACGCTTTTCCAGCCACCGGGCAGCTCGAATTCAAGGCGTGAAACCAGTTCGATGCCATCCTGTTGATCGAGTCTGGCAGGCGGCACCAGATCGTCGCCGCGCATCAATGCCCAGTTTGGCGTCATGCGCGCGTCAAAGCTGCCGTTCTTGCGCCCGTGGTTGATATTCACCCGATACGTCAGGCTGGCCTTGTCGGCCGCTGGACGCCAGACACCCCGCGCCGCTTTGCCAGGGGTCAGTTGCCATTGGCCATCGGCCTTGAAATCGCTGTAGTGGCTGCTGTCGCCGAGGTCGAAATCCAGGCTGCGTACCGCCGAGCCCTGGGCGAGCGTCAGGCGCACTTCGGCCTGATCGTTCTGCGGCAACAGGCGCACGTGATAATCCAGATCGACCTTGTTCGCGGCCCATACGGGCGCACTCACGGCCAACAATCCAACGCCCCACACCTGCCGCCATCCCACAGCCATACACACTCCTTCGTGAAAGGTTGAGCCTCTGGCAGTCAGCCTGCGCGGAAAATCAGGTGATCTTCCCAGTCGTCTTCCGGCACGCTGCCTTCGGCGAGCATGCGTCCGGACTGGGAAATCCGCTCGTGATGCACGGCATCGCGATCACCGCACACCAGGTGATGCCACAACGGCAGGTCCTTGCCTTCGCTGACCAGGCGATAGCCGCACGTCGGCGGCAGCCATTTGAATTCGTCGGCCTTGCCCGGCGTGAGCTGGATACAGTCCGGCACAGTGTCGCGACGGTTAGGATAATCCGTGCACTGGCAGGTTTTCAGGTCCAACAGTTTGCAGGCGATGCGCGTGTAATAGACGCTGTTGTCGTCTTCGTCTTCAAGCTTTTGCAGACAGCACAATCCACAGCCGTCGCACAGCGACTCCCATTCCTCCTGATCGAGTTGATCGAGGGTCTTGCGTATCCAGAACGGTTCTACTTTGGCGGCCATGGTTCGAGCATCGACATCAGGTGGTGAAAAGGCCGCCAGTCTAGTGCCCGAAGCCCCGTGGGCCAAGCATTGGCGACTGTCGGTATAACGGGCTTGTCAGTTTCTGCGCTGCCAAGTAGGGTTTTTCGTCGCTCCCACTTTCAAACGTAGCAAGGAATCTCTTGATGAGTGCCAACCCACGCGTAGCCGATTACACCATTGACCCTCAGTTCACCGATCGCTGGTCGCCCCGCGCCTTCACGGGCGAAGCCATTGCCGTAGAAACCCTGCTGAGCTTCTTCGAAGCCGCGCGCTGGGCACCCTCGGCCTACAACTCGCAACCCTGGCGCTTCCTTTACGCACGTCGCGACACGCCGAACTGGGAGCGCTACCTGGGACTGCTGAACGAATTCAACCGCAGCTGGGCGCAACATGCCTCGGCCCTGGTGATCGTGATTTCGAAAACCACCTTCGTCGCGCCTGGCGCCACTGAAGAAACCCCGGCCCTGTGGCACACCTTCGACACCGGTTCCGCCTGGGGCCACCTGGCCCTGCAAGCGAGCCTGAGCGGCTGGCACACCCACGGCATGGCCGGCTTCGACCAGGAACTGACCCGCAAGGAGCTGAACATTCCTGAAGGCTACGCACTGCACGCCGCCGTCGCGGTGGGCAAGCTGGGGGACAAGGCCAGCCTGGCGGATTACCTGCAGGCTCGTGAAGTACCAAGCCCGCGTCGTCCGTTGAGCGAGCTGGCGGCTGAAGGCGACTTCACCCTCTAAGCCACTGCAAAAAACATTGTGGGAGCGAGCTTGCTCGCGATGGCGGCCAGTCAGTCAACATTGATGTTGAAGCTAATGGCCTCATCGCGAGCAAGCTCGCTCCCACAGTTTTTGAGGGTGCTTTCAATACCCGCGATCGAAATCCACTTCCCCGCGCAACGCCTCTCCCGCCTCGAACGCCCGCAGGTTTTCGACAAACAGCTTCACCATCATCGACGGCGAAGTCGGTGCCGAGCTGTGGCCGGTGAGCAGCAGGCCCCAGGCTGTCCAGAATGGATGCCGCTGGGGCAATGGCTCCTGACGGCACACGTCGATCACCGCGCCCGCCAGATGCCCTTCCTTCAAGGCTTCCACCAGATCCGCATCGACCACCGCCACACCGCGCCCGGCATTGATGAACAAACCGGTCGGCTTGAATTGCTTGAACAGGGCTGCGTCGTAGATATCGTGGGTTTCCGGCGTGTTCGGCAGCAGATTGACCACGTAATCGACTTCACCGACCAGCCGCGGCAGATCCGCCAGTGAACCGACCTCGATGAACGGCGCCTGTTCCCGCGCGCTGCTGGCAACGCCATACAACTCGACACCAAACGGCACGAGGAACTGCGCGACACGCTGGCCGATATCACCCGTGCCGACGATCAACACCTTGCGCCCCGCCAGGCTCTGGCCATGGCGGCTGTCCCATTTGCGCTCGACCTGGCTGACCAGTCGCGCCAGCACTTCACGTTCATGACCGAGCATATAGGTGAGCACGTACTCGGCCATGACTTGCCCGAAGATGCCGACTGCACGGGTCAATCGATAGTGCCGTGGCAAGCCATCGGCCAGCAGCGGCGTAATGCCGGCCCAGGTCGATTGCAGCCATTGCGGTTGATGGCCCTGGCGTAACAGGGTCGCCAGCAGATCAGGCTGGCCGAGCCACACCGGACAATCGGCCGCCTGGCTGGCCAGCTCGGCGGAATCACCGCTGGTCAGCACCTCCAGGTCCGGTGCCGCCTCGCGCAACAGTTGGGCGTACACGGGGTGGTCGTGTTCAGCAATCAGGACGCGCATGCTTCAAACCTTTCAAAAACGGTGCAGACGGCAGCCGACAGAGCGCTGCTCGGTCGATGCTGCCATCGCTAAAATCAATCAGTGTTTCATAACCACTCTGAACAGAGCCTGTCTGCCATTCACACTGGATCGTTGCGGCGCAACAATTCTTCCGGCAAGTGCTCGATGTACTCGTCTTCGGCAGGCGGCATTTGCAGGTGATAACCCTGTTTTTCGAGGTTATCCAGCACGACGGTGATGTCCTCGCGCGACAGCTTGCGCTCGGGGCTGAGCACCAGGTCGAAGGCGTGGATGGCCTTGCCGAAGGCTGCCATCAGGGGTTCCGGCACGCGCTCCAGAGCATCGCTCTTGAGCACATACAGGTACATTTCGTTTCTTTTCGAGCTGCGGTAGATGGAGCAAATACGTTTCAAGGCTGTTCTCCGGCGGTGACCAGGCTGTCCAGCAGCGCCTGGCCCATCAATTCGCGGCGCCAGCCACGCAGCGAATCAGGCAATTGGTAGGGCCCATTGGGGAAGCCGCTCTTGAGCAGCGCTTCCAGGGTTTTCTTGCGCAGCATCAGTTCCGGCGCAATGTTCAGGCGCTCGGCTTCGGCCTGGCCGATGGCTTTGAGCTGCTTGAGTAACACGGCAGCGTCCACCGGCAGCGGCTCCGGCACGGCTGGCGGCCATTGATCTGGCGACACACTGCCAGAGCGCTTGATCAGATCAAGCAGAAACTCACCATCCTGACGCACGGTACGCGGGTGCATGTCTTCGATTTTCGCCAGGGCGCCGAGATTATCCGGTTGCGTACGCGCCAGCGGCCACAACGAATGCTCGCGGATGATCCGGTTGCGCGGCAGGTCGCGGGCACGGGCTTCCTTTTCGCGCCAGGCGCAGAGCTCACGCAATACAGCGAGTTGGGCACGGGACAGCTTCCAGGCCAGCTTGGCATCGCGATAGACCTCGTACGGATCGATCTCGCGGCGCAGGTTGGCCACCAGTTCGGCACCGTCTTCCAGAACCCAGGCGTATTTCTCGTCAGACAGCTTTGGACGCAGCTTTACGAACACTTCGGCCAGGTGCACGGCGTCTTCAGCGGCATAGCTGATCTGGGTTTCGGAGAGCGGACGCTGCAGCCAGTCGGAACGGGTTTCACCCTTGGGCAGGTCGATGCCGAGCACTTCCTGTACCAGGCGCGAATAGCCCATGGAGAAACCGAGGTTCAGGTAAGCGGCTGCCAATTGCGTATCGAACAGTGGCGCCGGCAGGCTACCGGTCAGGCGCAGCAGCACTTCGAGGTCTTCGCTGCACGCGTGGACAACCTTGACCACGGCCGGGTTTTCCAGCAACGCGGCCAGAGGCTGCCAGTTGTCGATGGTCAGCGGATCAATCAGGTAGGCACGTTCGCCATCGCCGACCTGCAGCAGGCCTGCGATCGGGTAGAAGGTGTCGACCCGCATGAATTCGGTATCGAGGGCAACGAATGGCAGCTGCTGCCACTCGGCACAAAACCGATCGAGGCTATCGTTGTCGCGAATCCAGTGAATATCGATGGCCACACGGCTCTCCCTTGAAGAATGGCGCGCAGTATATATCGCCCCCGGCGATTTCCGCGCATCCACTGAACAAGAGCGTTAGCGAAAATGACTGCGTGACATGAAGAATAGTCCGACAAGCTCGGCCTAGCGGGTCTTACCCAGCACGTAGACCCGCATTTGTGCACAACCGGGAAAAAAATCCTGATGGCTGAGCAAACGGAATCCCGCCTGCCTGAACTCGCTTTCGACCCCGGCCTTGCTCGGTAGCGCACCCTCCACGCTTGAATGCGCGCCCTTGAAACGTCCGTCGAGGTGCACCGCGACAATCACTGTATCGCGACTGACCCGGTAAAACTCGCCCAGCATCGCCAGACGATGCTCCGGACTGTAAAGGTGCTGAAACAGTTGCATGCAAAAAATGCAGTCGACCGCGTTCTCCGACAAACCAATCGAGAAGGCGGAGCTTTGAAAGGTCTTGATCCGCTTCAACAGGCTTTGCGGGTGATGGGTGCGGGCATGATCGAGGATGTCCTGGGACGGGTCCGTCGCGAGGATCACCCGATTGGCATGTTCGGCCAGCACCGACCAGAAACGCCCCACCCCGCAGGCCACGTCGAGGATCAGCCCCGGTTCACCGGCGACCTTGAGTGCATTGCGCACCAGGCGCGCCTCACGCCAGAGCAGCAGACGCCCGGTCAGGCCCGGCGCTTGCGGCTGAAGGCAGACGCGCGCGTGTTCCTGGTCGTAGCGCCGGGCAATCTCGAGTTCGATGGCGGATGGGGGCTGAGCGGACATGTGCAAGGGCTCTTGATAAACGTTCAACAGGCCGCAGGTCGGCAGCCGCCGCGTGAAACAAAATCGAAGCACTCAGTCCTTGGCCAACACGCCGTCGGTCACCGGGCCACGACATCCGGCAAACATGTCCAGATCCTGGTTGTAGACCTTGCTGTTGACCTCCAGCAGCCCCAGCATCGAATGGAACAGGTTGTCCTGGCTCAGGGGCTTTTCACGACTCTGTTGCAGGCAGTGGGTATCTACCGCAAACGACTTTTTATAGCTGTCGGAGAACCAGGCAAACATGGCTACATGCTTTTGCTGCTCCGGCGCCAGCATGTAAGGCGTGCCGTGGAGGAACAAGTTGTACTCCCCCAGGGATTCGCCGTGGTCCGACAAGTACAGCATCGCGGTGTCCACTTTGTCCTGGTTGCTGCGCAGCAGATCGATCAGGGTCGACAGCACATGGTCGGTATAGACCAAGGTGTTGTCGTAACCATTGACGATACTTTCGCGACTGCAATTGTTCAGGGCATTACTCTCGCAAACCGGAGTGAAACGCTCGAACTCTTTCGGATAACGCTTGAAGTACTCCGGACCGTGGCTACCCATCTGGTGCAATACCAGCACGGTGTCCTTGTCCAGGGTATCGATGAAGCGCTGAAGTCCCTGCAGCAGGATTTCATCGCGGCATTCGCTGTTGGCGCACAGCGCCGGGTCTTTCAGATTGCTGACGTCCTGGATTGTGACGCGATCGCATGTACCCTTGCAGCCCGACTGGTTGTCACGCCAGATCACGTCGATACCCGCATGCTTGAGCACATCCAGCAGGCCTTCTTCATTCTTGGCCTTGCTGGCGTTGTAGTCCTTGCGCCCCATGTTGGAGAACATGCAAGGCACCGATACAGCGGTTTCAGTCCCACAGGAGTGCACATCGGTGAAAGCGATCAGGCCATCTTCCTTGCTCAGTTTCGGCGTGGTGTCGCGGTTATAACCCAGGATGCCGAAGTTCTCTGCCCGGGCACTTTCACCGACGACAAGCACCGTCAAGGATTTGCGTCCATGAGTTTGCCAGGCCGTATTGCGCTGGGCATCTTCACCGATCTTGACAAAGGGTTGCCGCGCAGTCGCTACTTTCTCGCGCAGGAAACCAGCCGAGGCACCAATGTAGTTGCTTGGCACCACCATCAGGCGCAACTCGTGGTGATTGCGAAACAGCGAAGACAGGCCTTGATAGTTAACCAGTGCGACACCGCCAATGACGGCCACCGAAGCAAACATCACCAGGACTTTACTGAGCAGCTCACGATGCCAGCGACGATAGTTAATTGGTGCTTTCCACAATAGCCATGACGGCAATACACCGAGCAGTACAATATAAACAAACAACTTGAACGACAGTAGGTCGCGCACTTCCGTGGCATTGGTTTCAGCGAAGTTACGCAACATGCCGGTGTCGATCAGGACACCATACTGGCTCATGAAATACGCCACGCCCGCGCTGACCATGAACAGCAGGGTCAGGACCGGCTTGAGCACCGGCCGGAAGGCCAGCAGGGTCAGCACGATGTTGAAAGCCGCGAAAATCATCATCCCGAAGGCCACGCGCATGACGATGCCTTTGCCCTCGGACGTGGTGATTTCGAACAGGTGTTGCCAGAGTACAAAGTTGAAGCCAACCAACAAAAATGCACTGGCAATCAGTGTCACCCATTCGGGGCGCACGGCTTTAATCTTAAACATGAGGTTCGGCGAGTCCTGAAAAGAAGTGCCTTCGGTAAATGTGAAAATTTCATTTACCGAGACCATTCAAATTTTAGGAAGCCAACCATCAATTTTTTGTGAAAAAGAAGCCAACAATTAGTTGGCTTATAACGCCTGCCTGAAACTTCAGACTATTTGAGAATAGTTCAGCTTTTGTTCAGTTTCGGCTCAAGCCTGGTGCAGGTACCAGCGCCAGTCCTGCTCGCCGACCTCCCCCATGAATTGGCGATACTCGGCGCGTTTCACCGCCAGGTAGACACCGAGGAACTCGCCGCCGAAGGCTTCCCTGGCCCAACTGGAGCCTTCCAGCGAACGCAATGTGGTCAGCCAGTCCGTCGGCAACAGTTTCGCGGCCTGGGCGTAGCCATTGCCCTCCACCGGCGCACCCGGGTCGAGTTGTTCGCGGATACCGCGATGAATACCGGCCAGAATCGCCGCCGCCGCCAGATAGGGGTTGGCATCCGCGCCACAAATTCGATGCTCGATGTGCCGGGAATACGCCGGCCCGCCAGGGACGCGCAAACTCACGGTGCGATTGTCCACACCCCAGGTGGCTGCCAGCGGCGCATAGCTGTTGGCCTGGAATCGACGGTAGGAGTTGGCGTTGGGGCAGAACAGCAACAGTGAATCGAGCAAGGTACTGAGCATGCCGGCGACAGCCTGCTTGAGCAGGGGCGTTCCATCCGGGGCTTCGCTGGCAAAGAGATTGTTGCCGTCCTTGTCCGCCAGACTCACGTGCATGTGCATCCCGGTGCCGGCCAGGTCATCGAATGGCTTGGCCATGAAGCACGCTGTCATGCCGTGCTTGTGCGCCACCCCTTTGACCAGGCGCTTGTAGCGCACCGCTTCGTCCATTGCCTGCAACGCGTCGGTGCGGTGTTCGAGGGTGATTTCCACTTGGCCTGGCGCGTATTCGGAAATGGCCGTTCGCGCCGGAATCCCCTGGAGCTTGCAGGCGCTGTAGAGATCAGCCAGGAACGGCTCGATCTGCTCAAGCTCGCGCAACCCATAGACCTGGGTGCCGCGCGGACGCCCGCCATCGACATCCCGTGCCGGTTGCGGCCGGCCATTGCTGTCGCGTTGCTGATCCAGCAGATAGAACTCCAGTTCCGCCGCCATGACCGGGTAATAGCCGTCTGCCTGCAAACCTTCGATGACTTTCGCCAGTAAGTGACGGGGATCGGCAATGGTAGCGGGCATCCCCTCAGTCGGGTGCATGCTGACCTGCACGGCCGCGGTCGGTATCAGACGCCACGGCATACGCATGAGGCTGCCGCTGATCGGGTAGGCCCGGCAGTCGATATCGCCGACATCCCAGACCAGCCCGGAGTTTTCCACGTCATCGCCGTTGATGGTCAGGCCCAGGATGGTGCTCGGCAATGGCCGCCCGCTTTCATACACCGCCAGCAGCTCGTCACGGTGCAGCAGCTTGCCCCGCGGTACACCGTTGTTGTCGAGGATGAACAGCTCGAACATTTCAATATCCGGGTTCTGTTCCAGAAAGGTCAGGGCTTCAAGACGGGTGGCAAACGAGGTCGTGGCAGTACTCATGGAAACTCTCTTTTTCCGTGTCTGACGGGTGCGCAAAGGCACCCGCACTTTAATTCCGGTACCAACCGGAATATGTAGGAACAATCAGCGGAAAAAGCGGGAATCCGGCGGGCGCGCATGTCGGCAATGCCACAGCGCCCAGAAGGCCAGTTCAGAAGGAAGTGCAGAGAGGCTTGGCGCGGTGGCGGGCGTGAATCGACGACCAAGGCTCGACGCTCGAGCGCCGATGGTTGCCTTGAAGTGGATTGCGACTGGCCAACCGTCCATAGAGAGAACCGCAGAAAACAGATGACCCGCAGCGTCACACGATGGGTTCGGTCGTTAAATCAGGATTTGAAGAACCTTGGATGTCGTCTGACTAAACATTCAACGGCGTCCGTATGACCGCACGCTTATTTAATTTCCAAATACATCACCAGACTTTCTGATTTGCGGCCTTGCGGCCTCGCGCGCCTAATCGCAACCCTACCGTTCAAGGTCCGATCATGGAAAACACCCGCGCGACTACCCGCCCTGCCCTCTGGCTGATGTTCAGCATTGTTCTCGTCGCCCTGAACCTGCGTCCCTCCATGGCCGCCGTCGGGCCGTTGCTCTCGGCGATTCGCGAGGACATCCCGCTGAGTTTCAGCCTGGCATCACTGCTGACCCTGCTGCCGGTCATGACCATGGGACTGGCGATGTTTTTCGGACTGCGTGTCAGCCAGCGTCTCGGTGAACAGCGCACTGTCGTACTTTCGTTGCTGATCATAGGCGTGGCCACGGTGTCGCGCCTGTTTCTCGATTCGGTAGCCGAATTGATCCTCAGCGCCGTGCTGGCAGGTATCGGCATCGCCCTGATCCAGGCCCTGATGCCTGCGCTGATCAAATCCCGCTTCAGCGAACACGTTGCCCTGTGCATGGGGCTCTACGTCACATCGATCATGGGCGGTGCCGCCATGGGTGCGTCCTTTGCGCCGCTGGTGATGGGGTCTAGCGGCAGCTGGCGTATGGGCCTGGCGATCTGGGCCGTTCTCGCCGTGCTGGCATTGCGCTTCTGGCGCAGCCAAAGCGCGGGGATGCCCACACTGGACTCGAGGGCTCCCCAAAAAGGTTCGTTCTTCGCCAATTCCCGCGCGTGGTTACTCGCGATCTTCTTTGGCCTGGGCACTGCGTCCTACACCTGCGTTCTGGCCTGGCTGGCGCCGTACTACGTGGAAAAGGGCTGGAGCGAGCAACACGCCGGATTGCTGCTCGGGTTTCTGACCGCAATGGAAGTGCTGTCGGGCCTGCTGACGCCCTTCATCGCCAATCGCAGCCGCGACCGCCGCGTCGTGCTGATGGTCTTGCTGGCACTGATCATCACCGGTTTCTGCGGACTGATTCTGAGCCCGCAGCACTTGAGCCTGATGTGGCCATGCCTGCTGGGGCTGGGCATTGGCGGGCTGTTCCCGATGAGCCTGATCGTATCGCTGGATCACCTGGACAATCCATTGCGCGCCGGTGGCCTGACCGCATTCGTGCAAGGCATCGGCTACCTGATCGCCAGCCTGTCGCCTCTGCTGGCGGGGATCATCCGCGACCGGCTCGGCAGCTTTGAATGGGCCTGGTGGTCGCTCGCGGCGGTCATGGCGCTGATGATGTTGATGGTTTTGCGCTTCAACCCAAGGCACTACAGCCGCCACATCCACTGACCCGGAGCCTGCCATGAAAACCACCGGTTTCGCCGCCGCTCACGCCAGCATGCTGCTTTGGGCCTTGTTGATCGCCGTCTCCTTTTCCGCAGCGGCGCAAGTCAGCCAGGCCATCGACCCGATCCTGCTGACCGGCTTGCGCCTGTTGTTCTGCGCCTTGGTGTTTCTGCCGCTGTTGCTGCGTGAAGGCAATGCCGTCATGACCGCCCGCGGGCTGCTGGGTCACGCGGTGCTCGGCCTGCTGCTGGCGTTGTACTTCGGCTCGCTGTTCGAAGCATTGCGCTACACCTCCGCCGTCAATACCGGGACGATGTTTACGCTGGTGCCGCTGATGACCCTGGCTTTCGAAGCCGTGCTCATACCTGACAGCCGCCTGAAACAACGGATTGTGCCGATGCTGCTCGCCGCTGCCGGGGCGGTGTTACTGATCATGAAAGGCACCGGCCCCGGCGAGTTGCCATCGCCGTATGCACTGACCGTGTACGGCATCGGTTGCCTGGCGATGGCACTCTACGCCCCGCTCAGCCAACGCCTGAAATCCAATAGCCTGAAGGGACGCGGGCCGGTGCCCATGACGTTCTGGAACATGCTGTTCGGCGCGCTGTTCCTGCTGGTGTTCTGCGGATTCAGTGGTGGTTGGCGCTCGACATCATCACTGACGCTCAAGGATTTCTATTGGCTGATGTACCTGGCGGTGTTCGCCACCCTGGCGACGTTCTGGCTGCTGCATCGGGCCATCGGCGTGATCGCGCCATCCTCGGTGATTTCCTACATCTACCTGAGCACGCTGTTCATCACCTTGTTTCACTGGTTTTGGGGACGACAGATGCCGCTGCCGCTGGAGTTGGCCGGCGCGCTGCTGGTGGGCATCGGCATGTTCGCGCTGTTGATCTCCAGCCGCCGCGCCGTGTCGGCGATGGTCCAGAGTTGAAGGGCTCCAGGGCGAAACTTCCTGCAAGGCATTTTCCCTGTTCGCTCATTCCGTTAGGATAATTCATCCACCCTGCACAGGGTCAGTGCAAGGGACGCAGCGAGACGCAATGGATGCTGAACAGTAATTCGCTTAGAAAACTCGACATGCAGGACCTCATGGTGTTCGTCGCCGTGTACGAGCAGAACAGCGTCACCGGCGTATCGGAGATGCTTAGCGTCAGCCAGTCCACAGTGAGTTACTGCCTGAAAAAACTGCGCAACAGCTTCGAGAACGAACTGTTCATCAATACCCGTACCGGCGGCATGCAGCCCACCGGCAAAGCCAGCGCGATGTACCCTCACGCGCTGAAAATCCTGGAAAGCATCAACTTGTGTCACGCCGGCTCACCCGCGTTCGACCCAGGCCTGCAAGCCGTGACGTTCAACCTCTGCGCCCCGGAATATTTCGAGCAGTTGATCCTGCCGCGCCTGTTGAAAACCTTCGCCCTCGCCGATCTTCCGGTGACGGTCAATGTGTTCAAACTCGAAGCCGACATCCCGGCCGAAGCGTTGCGCGAAGGCAATCTCGACCTGGTGATGTGTTTCGGCCCGAACTTTCATCGCAGCCACGTCGATTTCAAATCCCGGACGCTGCTTGAAGATGATCTGGTCTGTGTGTTCGACAAACGCGCCACCCCGGCGGAACCGCGTTTGAGCCTGCAAACCTATGTCGAACGTCGACACGTGTTCCCGACACCCTGGACGTCCGCCACCAACATGGTCGACGGCTGGCTCGCGCAGCAGGCCAAACAGCGCCAGATCGTCGCGCGCGCCAACAGTTACAGCGCAGCGCTGAAGCTGATTAACGGCACCGACTATGCCCTGACCCTGCCTCGGCGCATCCAGCGGCTGCTGGCCAGTACCGACACCTTCAATCACTGTGAAGCGCCCGAGGGTTTGCCGGGTTTCACCCTCGACATGCAGTGGAGCCAGCGTGTCGATCAGGACAGCGCCAACACCTGGCTGCGAGCGCAAGTGATCCAGGCCTGCGCCGTGCAGGAAACGGCCTGATACTCAGTGGCTGATGGCGGTCTTGCTGTAGGAATCGCGATCGATGTCGAGAATTTCCACGCACAGCTGGACTTCAACGCCGCTCGGCCACTCACACAGGTCCTGAACCACCGCCAGCAGGCTTTCGGAGAGTTGTTTCTTGATCTGTGCGGAACGACCACTCAACAGTGCCAGTTTCACATGCACGAATGCCCGTTCAGCCAGAGCAGTACCAACCTTGAACGTCTCGACCCTGACCGCGCGGCTCTTGATGTCGAATTCGGCAGCAAACTGACCGGAACCCACCAGCGTATTGTTCAACCGCATCAACGCCACATCGGCATTCAGGTCAGTCAGGTTGGCGGTGTATTCCATGTGCAGGTGAGGCATGAGTTGGCTCCTGGAAGGGGATGGAAAGCTCGTACGTATAACATGCCCTGTTCATTCGGGCAGCGGCAAAACGGCACGCTCACTCATGAACGCCTCCAGGCGCGAACGTAACCAGCGCTCGGCAGGGTCGGTATCGACATGACTGAGCCAGACCATGGACAAATCCAGGGTCGGTGTCTTGAACGGAAAGGGCTCCTTGAATAGCGCTCCCGAAGCAGCCATCGCCTCGGCGGTGTAGTCCGGCAGGCTGGCGATCAGGTCCGTCCCGGCGAGCAGTGCCGGCAACGAACTGTATTGCGGCACCGAGAGCACCACCTGGCGCGTGCGGCCGATTTCCGCCAGCCACTCGTCGGCGTAGCCACTGACGTTGGCGGTATGGGACACCAGCACGTGCGGTCGCGCGCAATATTCATCGAGCGTCAGCGGAGTGTCGGAGGCATCGGCGCGCAAAATGCTGGGCTGGATGTGCCGCAGCAACTTGCGCTTGGCATTGGCCGGCAAGCCACGGGTCTGGCTGATACCCACCGTGATATCGCCGGACGCCAGCAAGTCGGGAATCCGCCAGTAATCGACATGCTGCACCACAAACACCACCTTTGGCGCTTCCTGGCGCAGGGTTCGCAGCAAGGGCGGCAACAGGCCGAACTCGACATCGTCGGACAACCCGATGCGGAACGTCATCGTGCTGCTGGCCGGGTCAAAATCATGGGTCAGGCTCAAGGCCACGGACAAGGAATCCAGCGCCGGCGACAGGTGCCTGATGATCTCCTCTGCCCGTGCCGTCGGCTCCATGCGATGGCCAACACGGATGAACAGCGGATCATTGAACATCGCACGCAAGCGGTTGAGTGCAGAACTGATGGTCGGCTGACCGAGAAACAGCTTCTCCGCCACCCGGGTGACATTGCGCTCCAGCATCAGCGTTTCGAATACCACCATCAGGTTGATATCCGCCTTGCGAAGTTCGTTGCGATTCATCCAGTGTCCCCGATCCCCAAATCTGCTGACAGTTTAGGTAGCCGGGGCAACTGCCGTCTATCCAACTCAAGTTCAACAGTCTGATGCGGTTCACGTTTAGGCAACTCGATTTCCTTGATCGAGGTCTGTTCGCGGGTCCCCTTAATCAGATGCCGGCAGCGATAGTCCACTGAAAAAGCTTCAGAAACGAGAAAGCCCCGTAACTTTTCAGCTACGGGGCTTTCTCTATGTAATGGCGGAGAGATAGGGATTCGAACCCTAGGTACCGGTGAAGGTACAACGGATTTCGAATCCGTCCCATTCGGCCACTCTGGCATCTCTCCAACGGCGCGCATCATAACAACACTTTCGCCGGAAGCGAACCCCCTAAGCGAAATATTTCTGTGCTTTCAGATGCTTGCGTCGGTTAAAGCGGTACGCCCAGACGGTTGGCGACTTCTTCGTAGGCTTCGATGACGTCACCGAGGCCCTGACGGAAGCGGTCCTTGTCCATTTTCTTGCCGGTAGCCTTGTCCCACAGACGGCAGCCGTCCGGGCTGAACTCGTCGCCCAGCACGATGGAACCATCGTGGAACACGCCGAATTCCAGCTTGAAGTCGACCAGCAGCAGGCCGGCGTCGTCGAACAGTTTGCTCAGGACTTCGTTGACCTTGAGCGACAGTTCTTTCATGCGAACCAGTTGCTCGGCGGTGCCCCAGCCGAAAGCCACGACGTGGGATTCGTTGATGAACGGGTCGCCCTTGGCGTCGTCCTTCAGGAACAGTTCGAAGGTGTAAGGGTTGAGCTTCATGCCCTCCTCGACACCCAGGCGCTTGACCAGGCTGCCAGCGGCGTAGTTACGCACGACGCACTCGACCGGGATCATGTCGAGCTTCTTCACCAGGCATTCGTTGTCGCCCAGCAGTTTGTCGAATTGGGTCGGCACGCCGGCCGCTTCGAGCTTCTGCATGATGAAGGCGTTGAACTTGTTGTTCACCATGCCCTTGCGGTCGAGCTGTTCGATACGCTTGCCGTCGAACGCCGAAGTGTCGTTGCGAAACAGCAGGATCAAACGGTTAGCGTCGTCGGTCTTGTAAACCGACTTGGCTTTGCCGCGGTAGAGTTCTTCACGTTTTTCCATGATGGGCTCCGCTTGCTAAGTAGATGGGCTAGGCGATGTGACGCCAGTCGAGCCCTGAATCTTGATCGGCCAGTTGCAGCCAGTCCGGGTCGCACCCGAGGGTGTCGACAAAACATTGCCGGGCCAGCTGCGGCAGGTTGTTCTTGCTGCTCAGATGGGCCAGGACCAGGTGTTGCAGGTCCTTCCAGCCCAGCTCGGCCACCAGGAATGCCGCCTGATGGTTGTTCAAATGTCCCAGTTCACCGCCCACCCGCTGCTTGAGAAAGTACGGGTAATGACCGCGAGCCAGCATGTCCCTGCAATGGTTGGACTCGATCATCAATGCATCGAGGTCCCGGTAACCGTCCAGCACCTTGTCGCAATAGGAGCCCAGGTCGGTCAACAGGCCGAAACGCCGTGAACCGTCACTGAAGACATACTGCGTCGGTTCCTGTGCATCGTGGGCCACGGCAATGACACCGATGCTCAAGTCGCCGATTTGCAACTGCTCGCCGCCGGCCAGAAAGCCTGCGGGTTCAATCGGTTTGCGCATCCCGCGCAAGGTCCCGCGACTGAGGTAGACAGGCAGATTGTAGCGCCGAGACAGCAAACCCACGCCATGCACGTGGTCGGCATGTTCGTGGGTCACGAGTATCGCGCTCAGCTGCGCAGGGTTCACACCCAGTCGCAGCAGGCGTTTTTCGGTTTCCCGCAGGGAAAAACCACAATCCACCAGCACGTACGTATCAGCGCTGGCTATCAGCGTGCCGTTCCCTTGACTGCCGCTGCCGAGAACGGCAAAACGCATAGGATCAGCCCAGGTTGTCTTGAATCTTGCTCAACACTTTACGCGCCACATCTGCCGGCGCCACGGTGTTGATGTTCTTCTCGACGGTGACCTGGACGTTCTCGCCAACCTTGCTCAGGCGAACCTGATAACGCTCGGCACGGGCTTCAAGCTCTTCCTTGGTCGGCGCACTGCCGAACAGGCTGCTGAAGAAGCCTGGCTTGTCGTCCTTGCTCTCGGCTTTTTCGGCCAGGTTGATGTAGTACAGGCCCAGGCTGCGGTTGATGTCTTCAACGCGCCATTCGCCTTGCTCCAGCGCACGACCTACGCTCGACCAGGCACGGTCAAGATCGGTACCGACGTTCAGCACAGGGTTGCCGCTGCCGTCTTCACTCAGGCTGACACGGCTGGGCGCGTCGAAATCACGCGAAGCCAGCATGGAGACCGAACCGCCCTTCTCCGAGATACGGCTCATGCTCGCGAGCATGTCGTCGACCAGTGCCGCGTCCAGGCCAGTGTTGACCGAACGGTTGGTGAACTCGACGTCGGCGGTGCTGCCGGCAGGACGCTCGGCGCTGACCACGTAGACTTCACTGGTGTTGCGCTGCACGCCCGGCTCGATGCGCACCCGCACGCGGGTTTCGCTGTCGGTGCTGACGCCGGCCGCGCCCAGGCGCTTGGCCATGGCCGCAGACAGTTCATCGGCATGCTGCCAGGTCGTGGTGAATTCGCCGGTTTGCGGGCGCTGTTCATCCAGACGGAAACCGTTGTCCTGGAAGAACTGAACGGCCACAGGCCAGATTTCGGCCGGCGGGTTCTGCGCCAGGATGGAGCTGGTGCCGCCGCTCTTCTGCAGCGAATAGGGACTGGCGTCGGCAGCCGCCGTCAGCGGCTGGGGACGAGGAACGATGTATTCGCCCGTGGCGGTGTCATCGGCCACGTTGCGCGGGATCGGCAACAGCGGATCCAGACGCTTGGCGGTATGGATATCCGGCGGAATTTGCATCGGTGCAGTCTGTTGCGCTTCCAGGTAATCGCTACCACGGTCACGGAAATAACCTTCCGGGCCCCAGATCCATCCGCAGCCACTGGTGCTGGAGATAATCAAGGCAAGTGCGGAAAGTCCGGCCATTCGCTTCATGCGTTGTACTTCCTCAATTAAACCAGGACGCTGCACTGGCGCAGGGCCGTGCGGAGCGTTTCGTGACAAGGTGCGCTCAGCCAGGTCAGCGGCAGGCGAATGCCTTCGTGCATCAGGCCCATTTCGACCAAAGCCCACTTCACCGGAATCGGGTTGGCTTCGATGAACAGGTCCTTGTGCAGCGGCATCAGTTTTTCGTTGATTGCCCGTGCAGTCTCGGCATCACCCTTGAGGGCGGCCTCGCACAGGTCGGCCATTTCACGCGGAGCGACGTTGGCGGTGACGGAGATGTTGCCCTTGCCGCCCATCAGGATCAGCTCGACCGCGGTCGGATCATCGCCGGACAGCACGATGAAGTCCTTGCTGACGCCATCGAGGATGGCCTTGGCGCGCTTGAGATCGCCGGTCGCTTCCTTGATACCGATGATGTTCGGCACGGTGGACAGGCGGATCACGGTCTCGGCCTGCATGTCGCAGGAGGTGCGGCCGGGAACGTTATAGAGAATCTGCGGGATGTCGACCGCTTCGGCGATGTGCTTGAAGTGCAGGTACAGGCCTTCCTGGGTCGGCTTGTTGTAGTACGGCACGACCAGCAGGCAGGCATCGGCGCCGGCTTCCTTGGCATTGCGGGTCAATTCGACGGCTTCGCGGGTCGAATTGGCGCCGGTACCGGCAATCACCGGAATGCGACCATTGACCTGCTTGACTACCGCCTTGATGACGGCGATGTGTTCATCGACATCAAGGGTTGCCGACTCGCCGGTGGTACCGACGGCGACAATGGCGTGGGTGCCGTTTTCAAGGTGGAAGTCCACGAGTTTGCTGAGGCTGTCCCAGTCAAGACGCCCCTGTGCATCCATGGGAGTGACCAGTGCCACCATACTGCCCGCAATCATGAAACCGCTCCTGCCGGAAAAAGAGAGCCGTAATGGTACTGGCGCCAAGTTGCTTGCACAAGCGAAGTACTGTGCTGCCGCCATTCCCCTTGGCGCCGGTTTTCGCTACCCTTCAGACTTTGATCGTTACAGACAAGCTCGTCCGTCGGGTTTCAGCCTCCATTTTCGGCATCACAAGTCCTGATCCAGCGTTGCCACGTCTCGCTCCCGCCCCGGCGGAGCCTGTTCGCAACCTGTCACTGGGACTTTCTGAGTTCGCATCCGCAGGCTCGCTCCCGGCCAATCAGCCCTTAGACGTACCGACCGCTCATCGCTTTAGGAATGCTGCATGTCCACCCCCACAGTTCGCGAACAATTCCTTGTTATCAGTGCCCTCGGCGCCAACCCCATGGAGCTGACCAACGTCCTGTGCCGCGCCAGCCATGAAAACCGCTGCGCCGTAGTCACCTCTCGCCTGACCCGCCATGGCGAATGCAGTGCCCTGGTGCTGGAAATCTCCGGTAGCTGGGATGCCCTGGCGCGCCTGGAAGGCAGCCTGCCCGTGCTGGCCAAGCGTCACGCATTCACCGTCAACGTGGTACGCAGCGCCGCCCTGGAAAACCGCCCACAGGCCCTGCCGTACGTCGCTTATGTCAGCTCGGCCTACCGCTCGGACATCATCAACGAGTTGTGCCAGTTCTTCATGGACCACAATGTCGAGCTGGAGAACCTGACCTGCGACACCTATCAGGCTCCGCAGACCGGCGGCACCATGCTCAACGCCACGTTTACCGTGACCTTGCCAGCCGGCGTGCAGATCAGCTGGCTGCGCGATCAGTTCCTGGATTTCGCCGACGCGCTGAACCTGGACGCCCTGATCGAACCCTGGCGCCCACAGAACCCAATGTAAGGAAGCTTTCATGGCCGTTGCCATCGACCAACCGGTTGCCGATTTCGAAGCCCCCGCCACCAGCGGGCAGACCGTCAGCCTCGCAGGCCTGAAGGGCAAGCAGGTGGTGATCTACTTCTATCCGAAGGACAGCACACCGGGCTGCACTACCGAGGGCCAGGGCTTTCGTGACCAGTATGCTGCGTTCAAGGCCGCCAATACCGAAGTGTTCGGCGTGTCTCGCGACAGCCTGAAGTCCCACGAGAACTTCAAGTGCAAACAGGAATTCCCCTTTGAGCTGATCAGCGACAAGGACGAAGCCATCTGCCAGCTGTTCGACGTGATCAAGCTGAAAAAGCTGTATGGCAAGGAATACATGGGCGTGGATCGCAGCACCTTCCTGATCGACAAGAATGGCGTGCTGCGCCAGGAATGGCGTGGTGTGAAGGTGCCGGGGCATGTCGATGCTGTTCTGGCGGCGGCTCAGGCCCTCGATAAAGCCTGATTCTTATATAGCGCCTATCCGGACGCTTTCGCGGGCAAGCCCGCTCCCACATTGGACCTTGTTCGCCTGAACAACTCGGTCAACTGTGGGAGCGGGCTTGCCCGCGAAGAGGCCATCACCCTCACTGAAAAATCAAGGCTGGCCGCTAAAGCAACGGCGCCACCTCCGGCTCCTTGCGCGGCCAGGCATCCAGCACCGCCTTGAACAGCGTCGCCAGGGGAATCGCAAAGAACACCCCCCAGAAGCCCCACAACCCGCCAAACAACAGCACTGCGCAGATGATCGCCACCGGGTGCAGGTTGACCGCCTCCGAGAACAGCAAGGGCACCAGCACGTTGCCATCGAGCGTCTGGATGATTCCGTAGACCGCCATCAAGTAGATGAACTGGTCGCTCCAGCCCCACTGGAACAGCGCAATCAGAAACACGGGCACAGTCACCACCACGGCGCCGACATAAGGCACCACCACCGAAATCCCCACCAGCAGGGCCAGCAACGCCGCGTAGTTGAGTTCAAGCACGACAAAGGCGATGTAGGTCACGCCACCGCAAATGAAGATTTCGATGACCTTGCCGCGAATGTAGTTGGCGATCTGCCGGTTCATCTCATGGGCGACCCGGGTGATCAGCGCCCGTTCACGGGGCAGGTAACCGCGCACCCACTGGCCGATCATGGCCCGGTCCTTGAGGAAGAAAAACACCAGGATCGGCACCAGCACCAGGTAGATCATGATGTTCACCAGCAAGGGCAGGCTCGACAGCGAGAACGTCAGTGCCCACTGACCAAACTTGCCGATTTCGCCGCGCGCCACTTCGATGGCCTGCAGTACTTGCTCATCAGACACCAGATGCGGATAGCGCTCGGGCAGCAGCAGCAACAGTGACTGCCACTTGGCGAGCATGCCGGGCAACTCGTTGAACAACGTGATCAGTTGATGCCACAACAACGGCACGACCACCACGATAAACACCAGCAACAGCCCCATGAACAACGCAAAGACCAGCCCCACCGCGACCCCGCCCGGCACACGCAGGCGTTCAAGCGTCACCACCAGCCCCTGCATCAGGTACGCCAGCACCATCCCGGCGAGCACCGGCGCCAGCATGCCGCCCAAGGTCAATACGGCGGTGAACGCCAGAAACAGCAGGACCGCCAGCACCACCGCTTCTTCATCGGAAAAATAGCGCTGAATCCAGTCGCGTAACACTTTGAACATCAGTAATCCTTAGGAGCAAACGCAGCAGACTTCAGGCTTTTTTCAACCAGTAGCGGTAGACACCCGCCTCATCTTCTTCACGAAGCAGGGTATGACCGGCCAATCGGGCAAAGGTGCGAAAGTCGCGCTGCGAACCTGCATCGGTGGCGATGACCTTGAGTACTGCGCCACTGGCCAGCCGGTTGAGCTCCATCTTGGCCTTGAGCAACGGCAACGGGCAATTCAGGCCGCTGGCGTCCAGTTCAACGTCATGCTCTACAGCATCGGTCATTGCATCACTCCGGGTCAGGTGGTTGAGTTGCCTAGAATATCTGGTCGCAACGCCGGTGTCCGGCTACAGTAAGGTCTTTGTCGACTAAGGCTTTGTGCATGACATTTTTGCGCCCTACCCTGCTGACGCTCGCTTGCCTGCTCGCCTCACCGGGCTTCGCCGACGACCTGCCGTCACTCGGCGACGCCAGTTCTGCCATTGTCTCGCCACAACAGGAATACCAGCTCGGCCGCGCCTGGCTGGCCATGTTGCGCAGCCAGGTTTCGCAGCTCAACGACCCGCAACTCAAGAATTACGTGGAATCCAGCGTTTACCGCCTGCTGGAGACCAGCCAGGTCACTGACCGACGCCTGGAGTTCATCCTGATCAACAGCCCGCAGCTCAACGCCTTTGCGGCGCCGGGCGGGATCGTCGGGGTCAACGGTGGCTTGTTCCTCAACGCCCAGACCGAAGGCGAATATGCCTCGGTACTGGCGCACGAACTGGCTCACTTGTCGCAGCGCCACTTTGCCCGAGGTATCGAAGCGCAACAACGCATGCAAGTCCCCATGATGGCGGCATTGCTGGCGGGTATCGTGGTAGCGGCCGCAGGTGGCGGTGACGCCGGGATCGCAGCCATTGCCGGCACACAGGCAGCAGCTATTCAGGAACAGCGGCGATTCTCCCGCCAGAACGAACAGGAAGCCGACCGTATCGGCCTCCTCAATCTGGAAAAGGCCGGTTACGATCCCCGCTCGATGCCCACCATGTTCGAGCGCCTGGGGCGTCAGTATCGCTACGATGCCAAGCCACCGGAGTTCCTGCTGACTCACCCGGTCACCGAATCGCGTATCGCCGACACCCGCAACCGCGCCGAGCAGTTTCCAACGGGCGGCATTGAAGACAGCATGCGCTACCAACTGATCCGCGCACGCGTACAGCTGATCTATGAAGAAACCCCGGGACTCGGCGCCAAGCGCTTCCGCGCCCAGCTCGACGAGAACCCGAAAAACGACGTGGCACGCTACGGCCTGGCGATCGCCCAGATCAAGGGCGGCCAACTGAACGAAGCACGGGAAAACCTCAAGCAGTTGCTGGCCAAGTCACCCAACGAAATCATCTACAACCTGGCTCAGGTCGACCTGGATATCACCAACAATCGCCTGGCGGATGCCCAGTCCCGGGTTGACCGCTTGATGACCCAGTACCCCGGCAACTACCCGCTGAACCAGGTGCGCGTCGACCTGCTGCTCAAGCAAAACCGCACCGCAGATGCGGAGAAAGCCCTCGAAGGCCTGCTCAAGTCACGGCCGGATGACCCGGACGTGTGGTATCAGGTTGCCGAGACGCGTGGCCTGTCGGGCAATATCATCGGCCTGCATCAGGCGCGCGCCGAATATTTTGCCCTGGTCGGGGACTACAAGCAGGCCATTCAGCAACTGGACTTCGCCAAACGCAAGGCCGGCAGCAACTTCCCGCTGTCTTCGCGGATCGACGCGCGGCAACGCGAGCTGATGGAACAGGAGCGCTTGATCAAGGACATGATGGGCTGACGCCCTCGCAGACAATAAGTCCGGACACAAAAAAACCGCCTCTTTCGAGGCGGTTTTTTATTCAGCCATCAACCGGTTTATTCAGCCAGTTTGAAGGTGATGAAGCTCGCACGACCCTGACGCAGTACCCGCATCGACACCGAGCGGTTCTTCGGTAGCGCCTTGGCGATGTCCGCGAACTCCTTGGCGGAACCGATGGCCTGGTTGTTCAGGTGGGTGATCACATCACCCGGCTGCAGGCCGATCATGGCGGCAGGACCGTCCTGCACTTCCTTGATCACCACACCACCTTTGAGGTCGTAGGTTTTTTTCTGGTCGTCAGTCAGTTCGACCACGGAAACACCGAGGCGATTGCTGCTGCGTTCGATGCTGGATTTTGGCTCGGCGCCCATTTCCTTGTCGTCATCCGGAATGGCACCAACGGTCAGCTCGACATTTTTGCGCTTGCCGTCACGAATCACTTCCAGATCGGCCTTGGCGCCAGCCTTCAATGCGCCAACGAGGTGCGGCAGGTCGGCCGACATGACGATTGGCTGACCGTTCATGCTCAGGATCACGTCGCCCACTTGCAGGCCACCCTTGGCAGCCGGGCCATCATCCTGGATCTGGGCAACCAGCGCACCCGCCGGTTTCTCCAGGCCGAACGACTCGGCGAGGTCCTTGCTCACTTCCTGAATCACCACGCCCAGCCAGCCACGGCTAACCTTGCCACCGGATTTCAGCTGATTGGAAACATCCATGGCCACGTCGATCGGGATTGCAAACGACACGCCCATGAAGCCACCGGAACGGGTATAGATCTGCGAGTTGATCCCGACCACTTCACCGTTGAGGTTGAACAGCGGGCCGCCCGAGTTACCCGGGTTGATCGGCACGTCGGTCTGGATGAACGGCACATAGTTTTCGTTCGGCAGGCTGCGACCGACGGCGCTGACGATGCCCTGGGTCACCGTATGGTCAAAGCCAAATGGAGAACCGATAGCAACCACCCACTGGCCGGCCTTCAGGTCCTGGGATTTACCGAGCTTGAGCACCGGCAGATCCTTGCCTTCGATTTTCAGCAGCGCCACGTCGGAACGTGGATCGGTACCGACCAGCTTGGCCTTCATTTCGCTGCGATCGGCCAGACGGACGAGGATTTCGTCTGCGTCGGCGATCACGTGGTTATTGGTCAGGATGTAGCCGTCAGACGAGATGATAAAACCCGAGCCCAGGGAGGTTGCCTCGCGCTGACGGTCGCGAGGAGAACGCGATTGCGGCGGCATGCCCCGCTCGAAGAATTCGCGCAGCATTGGCGGCAGGCCTTCGAGGTCGGGCATTTGCTGGCTGACTTTGCGATCCGGCAGCTTTTGCGTGGTACTGATGTTCACGACCGCGGGCGAGGCCTGTTCGACCAGTTGCGTAAAGTCAGGCAATTCGACCGCTTGGGCGGTGACCGCCTGACCGAGCACCAGCACGGTGGCAATAATGGAAAGGTAGGACTTCAAGCGTGGTATCGACATACGGCTCCCGTTACGACGAGCAGGGTTAAGCAATATGGAGCAAGGAACACCGGGAACAATACGCCGGTATTTTTGTTCCGGGAACAACAAACAAGGCCAGAGCCGAGGGGCTCTGACCTATAAGAAATTTAAGGGATTTTTGCAAATTGAAATGCTCACGAAACATTTCGAATTCAGCTCACTGCTTGGTTGCAGTGGCGTCGGTGCGCATTGAAAGCGCTATCCGTTCAGCAGTACCGACCGGTATCTCGCCGACGACGGTCACCATCATGTCACCCTGTGCCGTGGTCAAGCGCCGGGAAACCGCAACGGTCGGCCCCAACTGAGTACGGGTGTCGGTGACGGCTGCGCCATTCAACGGCTCGAGGAATACCGAAAAACGCGCCAGGCCATCGTCGTACATCAGGCTATTGACTTGGGTCTTGGTCTGCGGATCCTTGCGAGCGGTACTGCTGGTCAGCTCGAAGCCGGGTGGCAACCAGTCGGAATGCCAGACCTGTGCAGCCTTGACGGCAGAAGCCTTGTCACCTTCGAGGTTGACTGGCTTGCAATCATTACTGGCCTGCAGATCCTTTTCGGAAGGAACATCGGCCGTATCCAGTTGCGTGAACTGGAAGCGCTCCAGCAACCGCCCCTTGTCGTCCAACAACAAAGACTTCAGAGGCAGGCCGGTTTCCTTGTCCAGATGCAGCTCAAAACCGTAGCGGTGCTGATCCCGGGGTTTCAGCGATACGATCACTGCCGAACGCCCGGCAACACGCGACTTGCCGATGACGGCGAGGTCATACCAATTCTTGAGCTTTTGAGGATCGAGTGCACGGGCAGCGGAGTTGGGAGAGTCCCCCAGCCCTGCTATCAGTGTGCCGCTGACGCATTGAGTATGCCCATCAATGCGAACGACTTCCTGAGCGGAGCCGTCGAGCTGGATCAATCGCTCGCGGACCTTTCCATCCTGGACCAGGTGCCAGATGTTATGGGTAGAAAAACTACCGTTACGCTCGTAGACGAAAGTACCCTGAAAGCTTTGCTGCTGCTCTGCCTGGCCCAGGCGGGTCAACCAGTCCTGGGCATCATCAGCTTGGGCTGGAACGATGAACCAGCCGCTGAGCAGAAGCGAAAGTAGAGGTATGGCGCGCATGATCCTCCTTAACGGTTTTCCAGACTTGCCGCACGAGCGTAAGGCAGAGCGCTCTCAGTACCTTTCAGTGCAGCCTGTTGTGCATGTTGGCGCAAGTAGCCTGGCAGACGCTGATCGTGCCAGCCTGGCTGACCTTGCAAAACGCCATTGGCCATTGGGCCTGTAGCTTCCGAACTCTCATTGTAGCCTGCCAGAACAGCAGGGCCTTTTACTTGAGGAACGGCCAGGGCGGGTTGACTGGATTGCTGGGCCAGTTCGGCACCGGCGATCTCATCCTGGTTGTACAGACGCACACCGGCCAGTACCGCCAGGGTCACAGAAGCTGCGACCGCCAGACGACCCAGGTTGCGCCATGGACCGCGGGACGCTTTTGCCGGTGAGGCTTCGTCAGCCAGGGCAGCAGAAACAGCCGCAGCGATGTCCAGGCGTGGAAGCAGCAGATCCTTGTGCATCACTGCCCGAGCGATCTGATAACGAGCCCAGGTGTCACGGGTTTCAACATCGTCGCAGGCATTCAATACCCGACGCAATTCCAATTCGTCCGCTTCGTTATCCATCACTGCGGACAGCGATTCCTGCAGGGCTTCACGACTCATGGCGTTCCTCTCTTGGCTGTCGCCGCTGTCTTTAGTTTTCCTGCAACAACGGCTGCAGGGCTTTGTCGATGGCCTCCCGGGCGCGGAAAATCCGGGAGCGCACGGTGCCTACCGGACATTGCATGACGCTCGCAATGTCCTCGTAACTCAGACCATCAAACTCACGTAAAGTTAAAGCCGTACGCAAATCTTCCGGCAGTTGCTGAATGGTTCGATGGACGGTGCCTTCGATCTCATCCCGCAGCAAAGCCCGTTCTGGCGACTCGAGATCCTTGAGGCCATGATCGCCATCGTAGAACTCTGCATCTTCAGAACTGACATCGCTATCCGGCGGCCGACGGCCGCGTGAAACCAGATAGTTTTTCGCCGTGTTGATGGCGATGCGGTAAAGCCACGTATAAAACGCGCTGTCTCCGCGAAAATTTCCAAGTGCACGGTACGCCTTGATAAAGGCTTCTTGTGCCACATCCTGGGCTTCATGGGTGTCGTGCACAAAACGCACGATCAACCCGAGAATTTTGTGCTGGTATTTCAGCACTAGCAGATCGAAAGCACGCTTGTCGCCGCGCTGAACGCGTTCGACCAGTTGCTGATCCTCTTCCTGGGTTAGCATGAACACTCCTCGATGAGCTCGGAGGAGGCTTGCAGAAGTAAACCACCAGACTTGCAAACATAGACTCGGGCTTTTCGCAAAAGTTCTCCCCCTCCAGGCAAGTTTCCTGCGGGCTCTGATTTGGCACGCACGAAAAGCGCAGCGCGAGTGGGCCCGGCTGCGCGAATAATCTTGTCATCGGATTCTTCGCCAGGGATCGAACTGCAATCCTGTACTGAATCCGACGCTGTCCCTTGTTTCAGGCAACGGTCTATTGATCTTGGCCCTTTGGCAAAAGTTCCAAATATTTATAGCTGCACCGAACCGACATTGTGCAACCGTGAAGCGAAAAAGACTGTTAAATCGGCGATACAGTCATTCTCGCGCGCAACGGGCAGAAAAACATCCGACGAAGCGCCCGACATTTTGCGTCACAGTAGTTTCACAATGCCATGCTGGCTCGGGTATTGTGCCGTCCCCCCCCTCTATATACTAGTGGGCTGTGCGGCTGACTCGACTCGCCAGTCCAGCTGCGCCACCCCCGACCCGGGTCGCTTTGAGCGGAATCCTGAAATGAGCCAACAGTTTCAACACGATGTTCTGGTAATTGGCAGCGGTGCTGCCGGCTTGAGCCTTGCGCTGACCTTGCCCGGTCATTTGCGCATTGCCGTATTGAGCAAAGGCAACCTCGCCAATGGCTCGACGTTCTGGGCCCAGGGTGGCGTTGCCGCCGTGCTGGACGACACCGATACCGTTGAATCCCATGTCGATGACACCCTCAATGCCGGCGGCGGCCTGTGCCATGAAGATGCGGTGCGCTTTACCGTCGAGCACAGCAAGGAAGCGATTCAATGGCTGATCGACCAGGGCGTGCCCTTTACCCGCGATGAACAGTCGAGCAATGAAGATGGCGGGTTCGAATTCCACCTGACCCGCGAAGGCGGTCACAGCCATCGGCGCATCATCCACGCCGCCGATGCCACGGGCGCTGCCATTTTCACCACCCTGCTCGAGCAGGCCAGGAAACGACCGAACATCGAACTGCTGGAACAGCGGGTTGCGGTAGACCTGATCACCGAGAAACGCCTGGGACTCGAAGGCGACCGCTGCCTCGGTGCTTATGTACTCAATCGCGGCACCGGCGAAGTCGATACCTATGGCGCACGCTTTGTGATCCTCGCCTCCGGGGGAGCGGCCAAGGTTTACCTGTACACCAGTAACCCCGACGGTGCCTGCGGCGATGGCATCGCCATGGCCTGGCGCTCGGGCTGCCGGGTGGCGAACCTGGAATTCAACCAGTTTCACCCCACCTGCCTGTATCACCCGCAGGCCAAGAGCTTCCTGATCACCGAAGCCCTGCGCGGCGAGGGTGCCCACCTGAAGCTACCCAACGGCGAGCGCTTCATGCAGCGCTTCGATCCACGGGCAGAGCTGGCGCCACGGGACATCGTCGCCCGGGCCATCGACCATGAAATGAAACGCCTGGGTATCGATTGCGTCTATCTGGACATCAGCCACAAGCCCGAAGCCTTCATCAAGACGCACTTCCCGACGGTGTACGAACGCTGCCTGGAATTTTCCATCGACATCACCAGACAACCGATTCCGGTGGTCCCGGCGGCGCACTACACCTGCGGTGGCGTAATGGTCGATCAACAGGGCCGCACCGACGTGCCGGGGCTGTACGCCATTGGCGAAACCAGTTTCACCGGCCTGCACGGCGCCAACCGCATGGCCAGCAACTCGCTGCTTGAATGTTTCGTTTATGCCCGCTCGGCGGCCGCGGACATTCTCGAACAGTTGCCCCGGATTCCGATGCCCGCCCCCCTCCCCGCCTGGGATGCGAGCCAGGTCACCGATTCCGATGAAGACGTGATCATTGCGCATAACTGGGATGAGCTGCGGCGGTTCATGTGGGACTACGTTGGCATCGTGCGCACCAACAAGCGCCTGCAACGGGCACAACACCGCGTGCAACTGTTGCTGGATGAAATCGACGAGTTCTACAGCAACTACAAGGTCAGCCGGGATCTGATCGAATTGCGCAACCTGGCCCAGGTGGCCGAGCTGATGATTCTGTCAGCCATGGAGCGCAAGGAAAGCCGTGGCCTGCATTACACCCTCGATTACCCGGACATGTTGCCGGTCGCGCTGGACACTATTCTGGTGCCGCCCACCTACGTCGGCTGAACTTGAGCCGGACCCGCAGGCGTCGGTGCACATCCGCCGCCTGCGCATCCCGGGGCACGCAAATGGCCCTGACCCGGCGCTCGCCCCGCAGACGGAAACGCAAGACCACCACCAACGGCAGCGCCAGGCTGTCCGGCCTCAATTGCACGGGCTGCCAACCCTTGGCCCGACTCCACAACTGCCAGCCATCGGCATCGCGCCGCAAGCCGCAAAAGGCTTGCGGGTGCGTCAGCAGGATTTGCCGGGGCAGCAGCCATGCGCCGTGAGCCACGCACAGCACGACGCCGAGCGAGCTGGCCCAGAGCGGAATCGACAATAGAAACAACGAACCCAACGCGAACAGCTGGGCCAGGAGATACGCCGCCAGCAACTGCCGTGAGGCATGCCAGCGGCATTCGAACACGTTACTTGGGCTGGACACGGTCCAGGATCATGCGGACCATGCGTTGCAGCTCGGGATCTTCCGATTCGCTGCGCTCCATGAACCAGCCGAACATGTCCTGATCCTCACACGTCAGCAGTCGGACGTACAACGCGCGATCCACCTCGTTGAGCGTTGCGTAAACCTCTTTCGTGAACGGTACCAGCAACACGTCAAGCTCAAGCATGCCACGGCGGCTGTGCCAAAAGAGGCGGTTCAGTTCAACATCTTCGACCATGGAGCGCTCCTCAAATAGGCCGCAAGTATACAGGCCCGCGCACCGTCGAACAGTCGGCTTTGGTCGGGCACCGACGAACCTTTGTTAACTACCCATTTCCAAGGCAGCCCCTTATGATGTCCTCCAGACTTTTTACCCTGCGATGACCCATGGCCGATTCTGCTTTTTTCTGCACTCTTTCTCATGAAGGCGTTCTCGCGGTCCGCGGCGCGGACGCCAGCAAATTCCTGCAAGGCCAACTGACCTGCAATCTCAACTACCTGAGCGATTCCCGGGCCAGCCTCGGTGCGCGCTGCACGCAGAAAGGCCGGATGCAATCGAGTTTCCGCATCCTGCTCGAGGGTGACGGCGTGGTCCTGGCCATGGCCAGCGAATTGCTCGAACCGCAACTGGCGGACCTGAAAAAATATGCGGTGTTTTCCAAATCGAAACTGACCGACGAGAGTGCCGCCTGGGTCCGCTTCGGCATTGACCATGGCGACGCCGCACTGGCCAGCCTCGGCTTGGACCTGCCGGCAGAAACCGACAGCGTCGTGCGCAGCGATGGACTGATCGCCATCCGTGTTTCGCCGCAACGCGCCGAGTTGTGGGTCGCCGCAAGTCTTGCCGATGCGGTCAAAGGCAAGCTGTCGGCGGTGCTGAGCGAAGGTGACCTGAATCAATGGTTGCTGGGCCAGGTCCGTGCCGGGATTGGCCAGGTCATGCCCGGTACCCGCGAGTTGTTCATCCCGCAGATGCTCAACCTGCAAGCGGTCGGTGGCGTGAGTTTCAAGAAAGGTTGCTACACCGGCCAGGAAATCGTCGCGCGCATGCAGTACCTGGGCAAGCTCAAGCGTCGCCTGTATCGCCTGCAACTGGCTGCCGGCGAGCTGCCTGAACCGGGTACCCCGCTGTTTTCCCCGACCCATGGCAGCTCCATCGGCGAAGTGGTGCTGGCTGCCCGCGCCGGGCAAGGCATCGAGCTCCTGGCGGTGTTGCAAGCCGAAGCAGCAGACAGTGGAGACATCCACCTGGGCGCGCTCGAAGGGCCGTCCTTGCAGCTGCTCGACCTGCCTTATGAACTGGACCGCGATCGCGAAATCCAGCAATAACGGCAGCAATTAGCGCGACACCTAGAGAGACTCAATGAGCGAGCTGGCGGAAAAGGTCCAACAGGATTTGGTTGAGGCCATCAATAACGATGACCTGGTTCTGCCAACGTTACCGGAAGTGGCCCTGCAAATTCGCAAGGCCGCGGAAAACCCGGAAGTCAGCGTCAGTACCCTGAGCAAAGTGATCGGCCGTGATACCGCGCTGTCGGCGCGCCTGATCAAAGTGGTCAACAGCCCGCTGTTGCGCGCGACCCAGGAAGTGACCGACCTGCACACCGCGATCACTCGCCTGGGCATCAACTACAGCTGCAATCTGGCGATCGGCCTGGTCATGGAGCAGATTTTCCACGCCCGCTCCGACGTGGTGGAACAGAAAATGCGCGAAGTCTGGCGCAAAAGCCTGGAAATAGCCGGCGTCAGCTATGCCCTGTGCCGCAGTTACACCCGGCTCAAGCCCGACCAGGCCGCCCTTGGCGGGTTGGTGCATCAGATCGGCGTACTGCCGATCCTGACCTACGCCGAAGATCACTATGAACTGCTGTCCGACCCGGTCAGCCTCAACCATGTAATCGAGCGGATTCATCCCCTGATCGGCGAAAAACTGCTCAAGGTCTGGGACTTTCCCGACATGCTGGTGCAGGTGCCGCAGCTCTACCTGAATTTCAAACGCCAGTCGGCGCAGATCGACTATGTGGACCTGGTGCAGGTGGCCAGCCTGTATTGCCACAAGGACACCGACCATCCGTTCGCTCGTATTGACCCGTTGAGCGTGCCGGCCTTCAATGCGCTTGGCATCGACATCGACGATGAGGCGATGTGCGCCGACCTGGAAGAAACACGGTCGATGTTTTACTGATCAAGGACTGCTTCGCCCCCTTCGCGAGCAAGCCCGCTCCCACAGGGTTTTGTGGTGCTGCATAGATCCAATGTGGGAGCGGGCTTGCTCGCGAAGAGGCCAGAACAGACACCGCATCACTCCCCTGCAACAAAACTCACCCGCACCTTCAACCCCGCCCGCTCTCCATCATGCAGGCTGATCTGCGCCAGATGCGCGCGGCAGATCTCGCCGACAATCGCCAACCCCAACCCAGAACCGGCCACGTGCTGATTGCGCCGGTAAAAGCGTTCGAATACCCGGTCGCGCTCCTCAAGAGGAATGCCGGGGCCATCATCTTCGACTTCCAGCACGGCGGGAGCCGAGACCCGCAGAATCACATTGCCGCCCGGCGGCGTGTGAGCCAGTGCGTTGTCCACCAGATTGCTCAGCAGTTCGTTCAACAGCGTCGGCTCGCCCCGCAACCAGACGGGTTCATCCGCTTCCAGCGCCAGCGCGATGCCGCGCTTGTGGGCCAACGGCGCCATGGCCATGCCCAGTTCCCGAGCCAGTTGACTGAGGTCGAGCAACTGCGCGCCCCCCTCGGCAATCGCCCGGGCGCCATTTTCGACCCGTGCCAGGGAAAGCAACTGATTGGCCAGATGGGTCAAGCGGTCCGTGCCCTGGGCGGCGGTCTCCAGCGTGCTGCGCCAGGTATCGGGCTCGGCCGAGCGCATGCCCAGTTCCAGTCGCGCCTTGAGGGCTGCCAATGGCGTGCGCAGCTCGTGGGCGGCGTCGGCAATGAATTGCGCCTGCTTCTCGAACTGTCCACGTAGACGCTCGGTAAAGTGATTGAGGGCGCGCACCAGCGGCCACAATTCGCGCTGCACTTCCACCAACGGCAAGGGGCGCAGATCGTCCGGCTGGCGCTCTTCCACCGCCGTGCGCAAGCGTTCCAGCGGGCGCAACGCGGCACTCACCGCAAACCACACCAGCATCAACGCACCGATTGCCAGCATGCCCAGGCGCAGCAACGTATCCGCCGCCAGACTGCGGGCCATGCTGACGCGCGCTTCATCGGTTTCGGCCACGCGGATTTCCGCCATGCCGTTCATGTTGGGCTCGCTCACGGGCTTGAGCAGGCTCACCACGCGCACGTTCTGCCCGCGGTACTGGGCGTTGTAGAAACGCGCCAGCGCCGGATAGTCGTCGGTGCGCGGCGTTCCCGGCGGTGGCGCGGGCAGGTTTTCGTAACCGGAAATCAGCTTCTGGTTGATGTCGTTGACCAGGTAGAAAATTCGCCCGGCACTGTCGTAGGCAAAGGTATCGAGGGCCACGTAGGGCACGTCGGCACTCAGGGTGCCGTCGCGCTGGGAGACGCCGGCAGCGATGGTGCGCGCCGAGGCCAGCAAGGTCCGGTCATAGGCCGTGTCGGCGGCTTCACGACCGTTCCAGTAGGCGCTCAACCCG
This sequence comes from Pseudomonas sp. GW456-E7, assembly GCF_059424105.1. Lineage (NCBI taxonomy): Bacteria > Pseudomonadati > Pseudomonadota > Gammaproteobacteria > Pseudomonadales > Pseudomonadaceae > Pseudomonas > Pseudomonas sp. GW456-E7. The sequence goes on from NZ_JBWKZB010000002.1 coordinate 241,885, forward strand.
CTGGCCAGCATCAACACCACCAGCAACAGCGCCAGGTTCCACAACAACCGCCAGCGCAAGCTGCTGGGCTTATGCATCGCGGCTTTCCAGCAAGTAACCGAGGCCGCGGAAGGTCACGATGGCGACCGGCTGGCCATCCAGTTTCTTGCGCAGGCGGTGCACGTAGATTTCGATCGCATCGGGACTGGCCTCTTCATCCAGACCGAACACTTGTGACGCCAGTTGCTCCTTGCTCATCACCCGACCGGGGCGTGCGATCAGGGCTTCGAGTACCGCTTGCTCGCGGGAGGTCAGGGTCAGCAATTCTTCACCGAGGGTGAAACGCCGGGTTTCCAGGTCATAGGCCAGCACACCACAACGCTGGATACGTTCACCACCCAGCACACTGCGGCGCAGCAACGCCTTGACCCGGGCTTCGAGTTCGGTCAGTTCGAACGGCTTGGCCAGGTAATCGTCGGCGCCGAGGTTCAGGCCATGGACCCGATCCTTGACGTCGCTGCGGGCGGTCAGCATCAGTACCGGCAGGTTCTTGCCCCGCGCCCGCAGGCGCGCCAGCACTTCGAAACCATCCATGCGCGGCAAGCCGACATCGAGGATCGCCATGGCGTATTCCTCGCTGCCCAGCGCCAGGTCGGCGGCCACGCCATCGTGCAGGACGTCCACGGTCAGCCCGGTGCTCTTGAGCGCCTGGGCGACACTTTCGGCGAGCTGCAAATGGTCTTCGACGAGCAGGACACGCATGGATCTATACCTCGTTCAGGGATGGCCGACGCCATTCTTTGGCGCGGAGTTTACAGCCGCAATCACCGCTGTGAAGCCCGAAAAACCGTGAAAGCCCGCTGAAAGGTTAGCGAAAGGTTGGGTCGTTAGAGTCACCCCACGGATGGTTTCGACTGCTAACCATCGAATCGTAGTTTGAAAACGTGCTTTGACATGTAACTACCGAAAAACGCCTCGAAGCGTTTTCGTCAATAAGAACAATAAACGAGGTACTGCACCATGCTGTCCACACAGCTTCAGGCTTGCCCGCCCCGCCCTTTCTCTTGCTCCCCGATGTTTACGCTTGCCAGCGCCGAAGCCGGCTGCCCGTCGTTCGATCCGTGCGGATTGGAACACGCCGGCACCGCGCGAAATCGTCGCACCTGAATCATCCCGAAAAACAAAAACTCCACTGGAGACAAAAATGAATCGTTCAATGCGCCGTTTCGCCCTCGCCGCCAGCTGTGTGCTGTTCGCCGGCCAACTCATGGCCGAGCCTAAACGCCCGGAATGCATCGCCCCGGCCTCGCCCGGTGGTGGTTTCGACCTGACCTGCAAACTGGCGCAAAGCGCGCTGGTCAACGAAAAGCTGCTGACCAAACCGATGCGGGTGACCTACATGCCCGGCGGTGTCGGCGCGGTGGCGTACAACGCGGTGGTCGCCCAGCGTCCGGCCGATGCCGGTACGTTGGTGGCCTGGTCCAGTGGTTCGCTGCTGAACCTGGCCCAAGGCAAGTTCGGTCGTTTCGATGAAAGCAATGTGCGCTGGCTGGCCGCCGTCGGCACCAGCTACGGCGCGATCGCGGTGAAGAGCGATTCGCCCTACAAGACCCTCGACGATCTGGTCCAGGCCCTGAAGAAAGATCCGAGCAAAGTGGTGATTGGTTCCGGCGGCACCGTCGGCAGCCAGGACTGGATGCAGACCGCGCTGATCGCCAAGGCCGCCGGGATCAACCCGCGTGACCTGCGTTATGTGGCCCTCGAAGGTGGCGGCGAAATCGCCACGGCCCTGCTCGGCGGTCATATCCAGGTTGGCAGCACTGACATTTCCGACTCCATGCCGCACATCCAGAGCGGTGACATGCGCCTGCTGGCGGTGTTCTCCGACAAGCGTCTGGACGAGCCGGAAATGAAGGACATACCGACCGCCCGCGAACAAGGCTACGACATCGTCTGGCCGGTGGTTCGCGGTTTCTACCTGGGGCCGAAGGTCAGCGACGAAGACTACGCCTGGTGGAAGGACTCCTTCGACAAACTGCTGGCTTCACCGGAGTTCGCCAAGTTGCGCGACCAGCGTGAACTGTTCCCGTTCGCCATGACCGGCCCGGAGCTGGACACCTATGTGAAGAAGCAGGTCGCTGACTACAAAGTGCTGGCCAAAGAGTTCGGCCTGATCCAGTGATCGCCCCTGTCTAGCGGCTGCGACTCCGTTTGGCGGAGTCGCAGCACAGGAGTTCCCCATGCTCTTACAACGCATTTTTGCTTCGGTGCTGTTGCTGGCCTGTCTCAGCCTGGTGCTGATGGCCTTGCCCTACCAGGCACCTTTTTCCTACGAACCGATCGGCCCCCGCGCGTTCCCCCTGTTGATGCTGGGGCTGATGGGCCTGGCGCTGGTTTACATGGTGTATCGGCCCTCGCCCATCAAGCACACCGATGAAGATCCGCCGATGGATCGCGAGACCCTGACCAAAATTGGTGTTTGCGTGCTGTTGCTGCTGGTCTTCGCCGGGCTGTTCGAACCGCTGGGTTTCATCCTCAGCAGCATGCTGGTCGGCATTCCAATGGCTCGCTTGTACGGCGGGCGCTGGCTGCCGGGCGCGATCATCATCAGCCTGATGAGCGTCGGCCTGTACCTGCTGTTCGACAAAGTCATGGACGTGCCACTGCCTCTGGGCCTGCTCGACGTTCTGGAGAACTGATATGGATACGCTTGGTTACTTGAGTCACGGCTTCGGCGTCGCACTCACCCCTTACAACCTGGTGACCGCACTCAGCGGTACGCTGATCGGTACGGTCGTCGGCCTGCTTCCGGGGCTGGGTCCGATCAATGGCGTGGCGCTGTTGATCCCGATCGCTTTCGCCCTCGGCCTGCCACCGGAGTCGGCGCTGATCCTGCTGGCCGCGGTTTACCTGGGTTGCGAGTACGGCGGTCGCATCAGTTCGATCCTGCTGAACATTCCGGGCGAAGCCTCCACCGTCATGACCACCCTCGACGGCTACCCGATGGCCCGCCAGGGCCTGGCCGGTGTGGCGTTGTCGTTGTCGGCGTGGAGTTCGTTCATCGGCGCCTTCATTGCGACCTGCGGGATGGTCGTGTTCGCGCCGATGCTGGCGAAATGGGCGATTGCCTTCGGTCCGGCGGAGTATTTCGTCCTGATGGTGTTCGCCATTGTCTGCCTCGGCGGCATGGCGGGTGACCGGCCGCTCAAGACGTTCATCGCGGCGCTGATCGGCTTGTTCCTGTCGACTGTCGGCATTGATGCCAACAGCGGCGTTTACCGTTTCACCGGGGACAACATCCACCTCACCGACGGCATTCAATTCGTGGTCTTGGTGCTGGGCCTGTTTTCCATCAGCGAAATCCTCCTGCTGCTGGAAAAAACCCACCGTGGCCAGGAAGCCTTCCAGGCCACCGGCCGGATGCTGTTCAACTTCAAGGAAGCCGCTTCGGTGTTCTGGGTGAACATGCGTTGCGGTGTGCTCGGTTTCATCATGGGCGTGTTGCCGGGTGCGGGCGCCACACTGGCCAGCGCCGTGGCCTACATGACCGAGAAACGTATCGCCGGCCCAAGCGGAAAATTCGGACAAGGCGACAAGCGTGGCCTGGCTGCACCGGAAACCGCCATCGGCGCCGAAGCGTGCGGTGCACTGGTGCCGATGCTGACCCTCGGCGTTCCCGGCTCGGGCACCACGGCCGTGATGATCGGCGCGTTGTCGCTGTACAACATCACGCCGGGCCCACTGCTGTTTCAACAGCAACCGGACATCGTCTGGGGCCTGATCGCTTCGTTGTTCATCGCCAACATCATGCTGGTGATCCTCAACATTCCGATGATCCGGATCTTCACCAAGATCCTTGCCGTACCGAACTGGGCGCTGGTGCCGATGATCGCGATCATCACCGCCATTGGCGTGTACGCCGTGCATGCCACGACCTTCGATCTGTTCCTGATGATCGGCATCGGCATCTTCGGTTACATCCTGCGCAAGCTGGACTTCCCGTTGTCCCCGGTGTTGCTGGGTTTCATCCTCGGTGGCTTGATGGAGCAGAACCTGCGTCGGGCGCTGTCGATTTCCAACGGTTCGCTGGATATTCTCTGGTCGAGCGGTATCACCGTCGGTGTCTGGGGGTTGATCGTGGTCATGTTGCTGGTGCCCATTGTGCGCATCTGGCGTAAACGTTCGGTTACCCGGCGCGTTATCGCCGATGTCTGATCGAACACCGTTCAAAGCCTGGTGGGGAACCCCGCTGGTCGGCCTGCTGGGCGGTTACCTCGCCAGCCAGGTCGGCTGGCCTTTGCCATGGATGGTCGGCTCGTTGCTGGCGATCATCCTCGTGCGCTGCCTGACCCCCTGGCAATTGGCCGAAATCCCTGGCGGCCGCAAGTGCGGCCAGTGGATCGTCGGCATAGGTATCGGCCTGCACTTCACCCCGCTGGTGATGGAGCAGGTGCTGAGTCATTTCGGTCTGATCTTCTTCGGTGCGTTGGTCACCAGCCTGTCCGCCGTGGTCGGCGTGTGGCTGATGCGCCGCACCGGTGAAGATCGCGCCACCGCGTTCTTTTCCAGCATGCCCGGCGGTTCCGGGGAAATGGTCAACCTCGGCGCGCGCAATGGTGCGGTGCTCAGCCGTGTGGCGGCGGGGCAAAGTTTGCGGGTGTTGGTGGTGGTGCTATGCGTACCGGCAGCCTTCAAGTATCTGCTGGGTGACGGTGCGCCGATTGCCCACGCGGGCAGCATCGATTGGCGCTGGCTGGCGGTGCTGTTTCCTGCTGGCGCATTGGCGGCCTGGATCTGGGAACGCCTGCATCAACCCAACCCCTGGCTGTTCGGGCCGTTGCTGGTCAGTGCGGCGGTCAGCATCGGCTGGGATCTGCACATCGGCTTGCCCAACGGCGGCAGCCAGATCGGCCAGTGGTTGATCGGCAGTGGTCTGGGCTGTCACTTCAACCGGCAGTTTTTCCGGCGTGCACCATCGTTCATGGGCCGCACCTTGATCGGCACGGTGCTGACCATGCTGATTGCGACTGCCGCAGCACTGGGCTTGAGTGCGCTGACCCACCTGGATCTGCGTTCACTGACATTGGGCATGATGCCGGGCGGTATTGCCGAGATGAGCCTGACGGCGGAGACCCTGCAATTGTCGGTGCCGCTGGTGACGGCGATGCAGGTGATGAGGTTGTTGTTTGTGCTGTTTCTGGCGGAGCCGTTGTTCAAGTATTGGAACCGCAATCCGGAGTAAGACCGAGTCGACTTCATCGCGAGCAGGCTCGCTCCCACAGGGTTCGCGTGATCTCTGTGGGAGCGAGCCTGCTCGCGAAGGGGCCAGCCCCTTCAACACATCAAACCGGCGGCAACCGCCACTCGATCGGCGTCTCGCCATTCTGCTCCAGAAACTTGTTGGTCCGGCTGAAGTGCCCGCAACCGAGGAAGCCGCGATAGGCGGACAGCGGTGACGGGTGTACCGAGGTCAACACCAGGTGCTTGGTCGCATCGATCAGCTTCTGCTTGCTCTGGGCATGGGCGCCCCACAGCATGAACACCAGGTGCGGCTGCTGTTGGCTGACCACTTCAATGACCCGATCGGTGAAAAACTGCCAACCCTTGTCCTTGTGGGCATTGGCGTTGGCGCGCTCGACGGTCATGGTGGTATTGAGCATCAGCACGCCCTGATCGGCCCAGCTCTGCAAATAGCCATGGTTGGGGATGTCGATGTTCAGGTCGCGCTTGAGCTCTTTATAGATGTTCACCAGCGACGGTGGCGCCGGCACGCCGGGTTGCACCGAGAAACACAAACCGTGGGCCTGGCCCGGGCCGTGATAGGGATCCTGACCGAGGATCACCACCTTGACCTTGTCCAGCGGCGTGGAATTGAGCGCGTTGAAAATCATCGGCCCCGGCGGATAGATCTCCTTGCCGGCCGCCCGCTCCTGTTGCAGGAAGTTTCGCAACTCTGCCATGTAAGGCTGGTCGAATTCGGCACGCAGTGCCTCCTTCCAGCCCGGTTCGAGTTTGATACGGTCGTCAGCAGTCATGGTTACATCCGGCAAAAACAATGGGGCGAACCCTAGGAAAGCTCACCACGCTTGTCAATTGATCTGATTCAGATCCGGCACTTTCCCACACAGCGATCATACTTAACCCTCAAATTCCCGATCGAGGTCACGATGAATCTGCACTTCGAAGAACTCACCGGCACCGACGGCGCGCGCATCGGCATCGCCAGCCTGGATGCCGAAAAATCCCTGAACGCCCTGTCCCTGCCGATGATCAACGCCCTGCGCGATCGCCTGGAAGCCTGGGCCAAGGACCCGCAGATCGTCTGCGTCCTGTTACGCGGCAATGGCGCCAAGGCCTTTTGTGCCGGCGGTGAAGTGCGCAGCCTGGTGGAAGCCTGTCGCGTCCATCCGGGTGAAGTACCGCCACTGGCTGCGCAGTTTTTTGCGGCGGAATATCGCCTGGACTTCAAACTGCACACCTACCCCAAGCCGTTGATCTGCTGGGGGCACGGCTATGTGCTTGGCGGCGGCATGGGACTGTTGCAAGGAGCGAGCACCCGTATCGTCACCCCGAGCAGCCGCCTGGCCATGCCGGAGATCAGCATCGGCCTGTACCCGGATGTTGGCGCCAGCTGGTTCCTGTCACGCCTGCCCGGCAGGCTCGGGTTGTTCCTGGGCCTGACCGGCGCGCACATGAACGGCCGCGATGCCATCGATCTGGACCTGGCGGATCGTTTTCTGCTCGATGAGCAGCAACCGGAGTTGATCGAAGGCCTGCTGCAACTGAACTGGCAGGAACAGACACCCATGCAGCTCAACAGCCTGCTCAAGGCCTTGCAGCAGGAAGCCTTGGCGCAGATGCCCGAAGCCCAGTGGTTGCCGCGCCGCCGGCAGATCGACGAACTACTGGATGTCAGCGATGTGCGTTGCGCCTGGAAGGCCATCAGCGCCCTGCGCGATCACAGCGACCTGTTGCTCAGTCGCGCGGCCAGGACCCTGAGTGAAGGCGCGCCGCTGACCGCGCATCTGGTATGGGAACAGATCATCCGGGCCCGGCACCTGTCGCTGGCCGAAGTCTTCCAGATGGAATACACCCTGAGCCTCAACTGCTGCCGTCATCCGGAATTCAGTGAAGGCGTGCGTGCGCGGTTGATCGACAAGGACCAGAAGCCGCACTGGCACTGGCCGGACATCAACAACGTGCCGGACGCTGTGGTCGAGGCGCATTTTCACAAGGCCTGGGAAGGTCGGCATCCGCTGGCGGATTTGTCCGAATACTGAAAACTGCACACAACACTGTGGGAGCGGGCTTGCTCGCGAAGGCGTCATTTCAGCAACATTGATGTTGACTGACACTCCGCCTTCGCGAGCAAGCCCGCTCCCACATTAGAACTGCGATTGGCTATCGGTGGCCGCCCCGCCCGTTACGATAGCCGCGACCGTTACCGCGATAGTCGTTGTTCCAGTTCCCGCGGTTACGGCCGTCCCAGCCATGGTTCTGATGCGTGCGGTAGTCGCCCCGCGACGGTTGATAATAACGAGGGGCCGACTGGGAATGGCGCGACGATTGATACATCCGCGGCGGCGAGTAATGGCGCGACGGTTGATACACCCGCGGTTGTGAGTAATAGCGCGGTGTCGGCTGGTAATACCGCGCTGGAGGCACGTAGTACCGGGGTGGCGGTGTGTAGTAACCGCCACCATTGGAGTAGTAGGAACTCCCCCCGGCGTAATAGGTTGGCGATGGCGAGGTATAGACCTCGGAACTGTAGTAACTGCCTCCTTCATCGTAGTAAGGCACGCACCCACCAAGGGACAATCCCAACACTGCAAGCAGTAGAATTCGGCGCAGCTTGTTTTGACAGAGCATGGCGGCCTCCTGGACCGCGGATGAGCCACACCAGCGACGCTGGCAGGCGACAGTCAAATGTTCGGTGACTGTCGAAAGATCAGACACCGAATTCGGGATCTGGTGCGTCCTTGAAATAAGTAGAAACATCTGCCCGATGAAAGGTTTTTCATCCATTCACGCCCTGATCAACGGTGTCCACCGCCGTGATGTCCACCGCCATGATGTCCACCACCGTGGCCACGGTAGTAACCATGCCCACCGTAGTAAAAGGCGCGATAACCACCGTAATAACGCGGACCGTAGTAACCGTAGTAATAAGGCGAGTAGTAACCGGGGTAGTAATAAGATCCCCCGTAGACGTCGACAGGACCGTCGTAGTAGTAGCAGCCAGACAGTCCGAGACCAAGCACTGCACCCAACAACAATCGACGTAACATGGCGGCCTCCGTAAAGACCTGTGACAGCAGTCGGCACACACCGGCTGACACCTGTTTTGACTGGCAATCCCCTGCCAAGTGCGACGTTGCACCCACCTTCTGATCAGCGGCAGACAGGTTCCAATGCGGTGCACCGGCGCACCATCACAAGGCAGCGCGCCCCTCCGATCAGTACCGTCGACCTCCCTGTCCCCCACGCTAGAGCGCTCGGGCCAACTTGGCACGCCTCTCGCTTTAACAACCCCATGCAGGAGTCACTACAGGTTCGCGGCACCACAATTTGCAAATGGCTGACTAGGGTTCCGGCTCGCAATCGCGAGTGACTGGTCCGAGAGTTGGCGACCTCCAGTTGAGGTTACACGGCGGGACAAAAGCCCGGGAGACAAGCCACCGTTAGCGGTGCCGCTGCCGTCCTGTGCGTCCTTGATCAACTGGAGAACCACCATGTCCCAGCTTCGTTTACCCGCCCTGCTCGCCGCTGCGTTCGCCGCCCTCGTGAGCTTCTCGTCCCAGGCCGCCCAGAAAGACCACTTCAGCGTGTGCTGGACCATTTACGCCGGCTGGATGCCGTGGGAGTACGCCGGCAGCCAGGGCATCGTCGACAAATGGGCGAAGAAGTACGGCATCCAGATCGATGTGGTGCAGCTCAATGACTATGTCGAATCGATCAACCAGTACACCGCCGGCCAGTTCGACGGCTGCACCATGACCAACATGGACGCGCTGACCATTCCGGCCGCCGGCGGCGTCGACAGCACCGCACTGATCGTCAGCGATTTCTCCAACGGCAACGACGGCATCGTGCTCAAGGGCGAAGGCAAGAAGGTCGCCGACCTCAAGGGCATGGACGTCAATCTGGTCGAACTCTCGGTTTCCCACTACCTGCTGGCCCGCGCCCTGGATTCGGTGGATCTCACCGAGAAAGACCTGAAAGTGGTCAACACCTCCGACGCCGACATCTCGGCCGCCTTCAACACCGAACAGGTCAACGCCGTCACCACCTGGAACCCGATGCTCTCGGACATCAAGGCCAAGCCCGCGGTGACCGAAGTGTTCAATTCGAGCCAGATCCCCGGCGAAATCATGGACATGATGGTGGTCAACAGCGCCACCCTCAAAGACAACCCGGCCCTCGGCAAGGCACTGACCGGAGCCTGGTTTGAAGTGGTCGAGTTGATGAACGCGAAAAACGCCGCCGGTAAAGCCGCACTGGAACACATGGCCAAGGCTTCGGGCACTGATCTGGCGGGTTTCCAGGCGCAACTGGACACTACCCGATTGTTCGCCACGCCCAAGGAAGCCCTGGCCTTCAGCACCAGCAAGCAACTGCCGGAAACCATGCGCAAAGTCGCCGAGTTCTCCTTCCAGCACGGCTTGCTGGGTGAAGGCGCCAAGGACACCAGCGCCGTCGGCATGGCCTTCGCCAACGGCGTGACCAGCGGCGACAAAGGCAACCTCAAGCTGCGCTTCGACCCGAGCTACGTGCAGTTGGCTGCCGACGCCAAGTTGTAAACAGAGGACTTGGCCATGCGCCTGATCAATCGCCACCCGGACCGCCCGAGTCGCCTGTTGTTGGTGATCCTGCCGTTCGCCCTGGTGCTGTTCGCCTACTTCATGGGCTCGGCCGAGCGGCTGGCGGACAACCCCAACGACAAGCTGCTGCCCAGCGCCATGCAGATGACCGATGCGGTGAAACGCCTGGCCTTCGTGGCCGATACCCGCACCGGCGACTACCTGCTCTGGCAGGACACGGCATCCAGTCTGCAACGCCTGGCCATCGGCCTTGGCATCAGCGCCCTGGCCGGGCTGTGCCTGGGCATCGCCGCCGGCACCCTGCCGCTGTTCGGTGCGCCGTTGTCACCGCTGCTGACGGTGTTGTCGATGGTGCCGCCGCTGGCGATCCTGCCGATCCTGTTCATCGTCTTCGGCCTGGGGGAATTGTCGAAAGTGATGCTGATCGTCATCGGCATCACCCCGGCGCTGGCCCGGGACCTGGAACAGCGCGCCCGGGAAATTCCCGTGGAGCTGCTGATCAAGGCCCAGACCCTCGGTGCCTCGACCTGGACCCTGATGTTGCGGGTGGTGCTGCCACAACTGCTTCCACGGTTGTTGATCTCGCTGCGCTTGATGCTCGGCTCGGCATGGCTGTTCCTGATCGCCGCCGAAGCCATTGCCTCCACTGATGGCCTCGGCTATCGGATCTTCCTGGTGCGTCGCTACCTGGCGATGGACGTGATCTTGCCCTACGTGGTGTGGATCACCCTGCTCGCCTGGCTGATGGATTGGGGGCTCAAACACCTGACCCGGCGGGCGTTCCCCTGGTATGAGGGGGCCGCCAAATGAGCTTCATCACCGTTAAAAACGTCTGGCAACAATACGCCGACCAGGTGGTACTCGAAGGCCTCAACCTGGACGTCAACGAGGGTGAGTTCTGCACTCTGGTGGGTGCGTCCGGCTGCGGCAAATCGACCTTCCTGCGCCTGCTGCTCGGCCAGGAACGCGCCAGTCGCGGCGAGATCCTGCTCGATGGCCAGCCCTTGGCCGGTGAACCGGATGCCAGCCGTGGCGTGGTGTTCCAGCGCTACTCGGTGTTCCCGCACCTGAGTGTGCTGGACAACGTCGCCCTCGGCCTCGAACTGCCGCGCTCGCCCTTGCTCGGGCGTCTGTTCGGCTGTGCGAAAAAAGAGGCCCGCGAACAGGCCTCGGTGCTGCTGCACAAGGTCGGCCTCGGTCATTCGCTGGACAAGTACCCGGCGCAACTCTCCGGCGGCATGCAACAACGACTGGCCATCGCCCAGGCGCTGATCATGAAGCCGCGGGTGTTGCTGCTCGACGAACCCTTCGGCGCCCTCGATCCTGGCATCCGCAAAGACATGCACGCTTTGCTCCTGGAGCTGTGGCGCGAGACCCGGCTGACGGTGTTCATGGTCACCCATGACCTCTCCGAAGGCTTCAGCCTCGGCACGCGCCTGCTGGTATTCGACAAGGTCCGTCTCGACCCCCATGCGCCCGGTCGCTATGGCGCACGCATCACCTACGACATCCCTTTGAACAGCGACCGCCGCGCCCAGAGCAAAGCCGTCGACGCCCTGCCGCTGCCGGTGGCGGGCACGCTTCGTATCGCTTAGAGGATTTTTCACAATGACTGATTCGACCCAACTGTTCCCGCCCTTCGCCGAAGAAATGCTCCCCGGCGGCGGCCATCGTTCCTTCGTGCTCAAGCGCGGCCAATTGCTGCGCCTGACCGACCTGCGCGGCGGCGCCAACGTCAGCTTGACACTGCTCAACGCCAACGAAAAAACCGAGCGCCTGAACCTGCCCGACAGCCTCAAATGCCAACACACCGCCAAGCTCACCGCCGGCCATTGCCTGTACTCGGACATGGGCCGCGTGCTGGCCGCCATCACCGCCGACACCTGCGGCTGGAGCGACAGCCTGGGCGGTGTGCTTTGCGCTGAAGAAGTGGCAGAAAAGTACGGCGCGGGCCGCTATCAGGAACTGCGCAACGGCTTCTTCCGCAACGGCACCGACAACCTGCTGGTGGAACTGGGCAAGTGGGGGCTGGGCCTGTCCGACCTGCTGATGACGCTCAACCTGTTCAGCCGCGTGAACGTCGATGACGCCGGGCGCTTCCATTTCGTCGAGGGCAACTCCAAGGCTGGCGACTACATCGAGTTGTACGCACCGATGGACACCCTGGTGGTGCTCACCGCCCTGCAACACCCGATGGACCCATCGCCGGAATATGCACCGAAACCGCTGAAGCTCAGCTGGATGAACGCCGACGCCAGCGTCGCCGAACACTGCCGCACCTCGCGCCCGGAAAACGAGCGCGGCTTCATCAACACCGACCGTTTGTTTGCCTGAGGATCGCTGCCATGTCACTCGCCATCGTCACCCCTGAAAAGCAGCCGGAAACCGCGATCTACCGCGCCACCATCCCCGCCGGCGAACCCTGGCTGATGGAGGTCAAGGCCGGCCAGACCCTGCGCATCCTCGATCTGGAAGGCAATCAGGCCGTCGACACCTTGTTCTACAGTGTCGCCAATCCCAAGGAACGCTACGACGTGCAGCGCACGTTGCGCCGGCAGAACAGCGTGTACCTGAGCACCGGCAGCGTGCTGTATTCCAACCTCGGCAAACCGATGCTGACCATCGTCGCCGACACTTGCGGACGTCACGACACCCTCGGCGGCGCCTGTGCGCAAGAGAGCAATACCGTGCGCTACGCCCTGGAGAAGCGCTACATGCACAGCTGCCGCGACAACTACCTGCGCGCCTGTGTCCACGACGGACGTCTGGGCAAGGGCGACATTGGGCCGAACATCAACTTCTTCATGAACGTGCCGGTCACCGCCGACGGCGGCCTGACCTTCGAAGACGGAATTTCCGCGCCGGGCAAGTACGTCGACCTGCGCGCCGAGATGGACGTGATCGTGCTGATCTCCAACTGCCCGCAACTGAACAACCCGTGTAACGCCTACAACCCGACACCGGCGGAGCTACTGGTATGGAACTGAAACTCGCGCGTTTGCGCCGCTGGCTGTTCACCCTGTGCCAGGCCCGTTCAGGGCAGTGCATCAAACAGCAAGAACACTGATTAACCCTGTGGGAGCGAGCTTGCTCGCGATTGCGTCGACACAGGTTCCTTTGAAGTCGACTGACACTCCGCCATCGCGAGCAAGCTCGCTCCCACAGGGGGCGGCGGTGGTTTTGAAATTTGTGATTCTGCCGTCGGGGACGACCCCGGCGCCTGTCGAAAAACTGCGGGACGGCCCGCATCCCAGTCGAGGCTGATGCGCAATCGCCTCCGGGGGTTATGCCATGTTCGAAAAAGTCCTGATTGCCAACCGTGGCGCCATTGCCTGCCGCATCCTGCGGTCCTTGCGTGAACTGCACGTGCAGGGGGTCGCCGTTTACTCCGAAGCCGACGCCGCCAGCCTGCACATCCTGCAGGCCGACGAGGCGCACAGCCTCGGGGAAGGCGCGGCCGCCGGCACGTACCTGGCGGTCGATAAAATCCTCGCCATCGCCAAAGCCAGCGGCGCCACCGCGATCCATCCCGGTTACGGCTTCCTCTCGGAAAACGCCACATTCGCCGAAGCCTGCGAAGCCGCCGACATCGCCTTCATCGGCCCGACACCGGAACAACTGCGGGTGTTCGGCCTCAAGCACACCGCCCGCGCCCTGGCCAGGCAACAGGGTGTGCCCATGCTTGAAGGCACCGAGTTGCTCGAGAGCCTCGACGCAGCATTGATCGCCGGCGAACAGGTCGGCTACCCGGTGATGCTCAAGAGCACCGCCGGCGGTGGCGGCATCGGCATGCGCGTGTGCCGCAGCGCGGCCGAGTTGAGCGAATCCTTCGAAGCGGTCAAACGCCTGGGCCAGAACAATTTCAGCGACGCCGGGGTATTCATCGAGAAGTACATCCAGCGCGCCCGTCACCTGGAAGTGCAGGTGTTCGGCGACGGTCACGGCGAAGTGATCGCCCTTGGCGTACGCGACTGTTCGGTGCAGCGGCGCAACCAGAAAGTCCTTGAGGAAACCCCGGCACCGAACCTGCCCGCGGGCATGGCCGATGAACTGTGCGCGGCCGCGATCAAACTGGCCAAAGCGGTGAACTACCGCAGCGCCGGCACCGTGGAGTTCGTCTTCGACAGCGAAGCCCAGCGCTTCTATTTCCTGGAAGTGAACACCCGTTTGCAGGTGGAGCACGGCGTCACCGAACAGGTGTGGGGCGTCGACCTGGTGCGCTGGATGGTGCAACTGGCCGCCGGTGAGCTGCCGCCGCTGAGGGATCTGCTACAGGGCTTGAAGCCGCAGGGTCATGCGATTCAGGCGCGGTTGTATGCCGAGGATCCGGGGCGCGATTTCCAGCCAAGCCCCGGTTTGCTCACGGCGGTGAATTTCCCTGACGCCGATGGCAAACGACTGCGCATCGACACCTGGGTCGAAGCGGGTTGCGAGATCCCGCCCTACTTCGATCCAATGATCGCCAAGGTCATCAGTTGGGCGCCGACGCGCGAAGAGGCCGTTGCGGACCTGCATCAGGCACTGGGTGCCAGCTTGCTCTACGGCGTGGAAACCAACCGCGATTACCTGCGGCAGATCCTCCTGGATGCGCCTTTCGCCAGCGGCCAGCCGTGGACCCGTTGCCTGGAAGGCCTGGTCTATCAGGCCAACACGTTCGAGGTACTCAGCGCCGGTACGCAAACCAGTGTTCAGGATTATCCGGGGCGCCTCGGTTACTGGGCGGTCGGCGTGCCGCCTTCAGGGCCGATGGACAGTCGGGCGCTGCGCCTGGGTAACCGTTTGCTGGGCAACGACGAAGGCGCGGCGGCGCTGGAAATCACCATGAGCGGGCCGTTGCTGCGCTTCAATTGCGAGGCGGTGGTGGCGGTGACCGGCGCAGTGATTCCATTGCTGCTCGACGGTCAAAGCGTGCCGATGAACACTGCGCTGGTGGTTCCGGCAGGCGCCAGCTTGAGCCTCGGCACCATTGCCGGCGCGGGCGCCCGCAGTTATCTGTGCCTGCGTGGCGGCCTGCAGGTACCGGACTATCTGGGCAGCAAAAGCACCTTCACCCTGGGGCAATTTGGCGGGCACGGTGGTCGCGCCTTGCGAGCCGGCGACGTGTTGCACCTGCCCGCGCTGAATGACCGCAGCGCCGGTCAGCAACTGGCTGAAGAGCAGGTCACCGAGTTGCCGGCGGTTCGGCAGATTCGCGTGATCTACGGCCCCCACGGTGCGCCGGAATACTTCACCGAAAACTACATCGGCACCTTCTTCGCCACCCAGTGGGAAGTGCATTTCAACTCCAGCCGCACCGGTGTGCGGCTGATCGGGCCGAAGCCTGAATGGGTGCGCTCCGACGGTGGGGAGGCGGGTTTGCATCCGTCGAACATTCACGACAATCCGTATGCGATTGGTGCGGTGGATTTCACCGGGGACATGCCGGTCATCCTCGGCCCGGATGGCCCAAGCCTTGGCGGGTTCGTGTGCCCGGTGACGGTGATCGAGGCGGATCTTTGGCAGCTAGGTCAACTGAAGGCCGGGGACAAGGTGCAGTTCTCCCCCATCGACCTCAAGACCGCCCGCACCCTGGCCCTGAAATGGGATCAATGTGGGAGCGGGCTTGCTCGCGAAGAGGGCGTGTCAGTCAACATTGATGTGTCTGAAGCACCGCTTTCGCGAGCAAGCCCGCTCCCACAGGGTATTAAGTCGCCTGTTGTTTTGGAGTTGGGTCAGGAAGACACGCAACTGGTCGCGAGGCTGTCGGGCGATACTCACCTACTGCTCGAAATCGGCGCCCCCGAACTCGACCTCGTCCTGCGCTTCCGCGCCCACGCCCTCATGCAAGCCCTGGAAAGCCAACACCTGCACGGCGTGATCGACCTGACGCCAGGCATCCGCTCACTGCAAGTCCACTATCAACCCGAACAACTGCCACTGGCCGACCTGCTCGGCATCGTCGCCGGCGAATGGGACGCCGTGTGCGCCGCCAAAGACCTGCAAGTGCCCTCGCGCATCGTCCATCTGCCACTGTCCTGGGACGACCCCGCGTGCCAGTTGGCCATCGAGAAATACATGACCACGGTGCGCAAGGATGCGCCCTGGTGCCCGAGCAACCTGGAGTTCATCCGCCGCATCAACGACCTGCCGAACCTCGACGAAGTGCAACGCACGGTGTTCGACGCCAGTTACCTGGTGATGGGCCTGGGCGATGTTTACCTCGGCGCGCCGGTCGCCACCCCGCTCGATCCGCGTCATCGCCTGGTCACCACCAAGTACAACCCGGCGCGCACCTGGACCGCGGAAAACTCGGTGGGCATCGGTGGTGCGTACATGTGCGTCTACGGCATGGAAGGTCCCGGCGGTTATCAGTTTGTCGGGCGCACCCTACAGATGTGGAACCGCTACCGCGAAGTCGCCGCGTTCGATGGCAAGCCATGGTTGCTGCGTTTCTTCGACCAGATCCGTTTCTACCCGGTCAGCGCCGATGAATTGCTGCGCATTCGCCAGGACTTCCCCCTCGGGCGCTTCAACCTGAGCATCGAACACAGTCAGTTGAACCTGGCGGATTACCAGGCGTTTCTGACGCAGGAAGCCGAGACCATCGGCGCGTTTCGCGAGCAGCAAAAAGGCGCGTTCAATGCCGAGCGTGAACGCTGGATCGCCAGCGGCCAGGCGCATTTCGACAGCGAAGAACCGGCCCCGGAGACGACCGAAGAGGCGCCGCTGGCCAGCGGTCAACAGAGCGTCGACAGCCACATCGCCGGCAACCTCTGGCAGGTTCAGGTCGAGACCGGCAAGCGCGTCGCGGCTGGTGATGTGCTGGTAATCCTGGAGTCGATGAAGATGGAAATCCCCCTGCTCGCCCCCATGGCCGGCGTGGTGCGCGAGGTGCGCGTGCAACCGGGTTCGGCGGTGCGCGCCGGACAGCGCGTCGTGGTGCTGGAACTTGACTGAACCCATTTTGAAAAGGACTGACACCATGAATATCAACCTGCAACTCGACGCCCTGCGCAGCGCCTACCGCGACGGCAGCCTCACCCCCCGGCAATTGCTGACGAACCTGCGGGACAAAGCCGCCGCGCTGAATCCGGACTATCACCTGTTCATCCACTTGCTCAGCGCCGAGGAACTGGAGCCGTACCTCGCCGCCCTGGACGGTCGCGACCTCGACAGCCTGCCGCTGTACGGCGTGCCATTCGCGATCAAGGACAACATCGACCTGGCGGGCATTCCAACCACGGCGGCGTGCCCGGCATTTGCCTACGTGCCGGAGCGTTCTGCGACCATCGTCGAACAACTGCTGGCCCTGGGTGCGATTCCGTTGGGCAAGACCAATCTCGACCAGTTCGCCACCGGGCTCAACGGCAGCCGCTCACCCTATGGCGTGTGCCCCAACAGCGTGTTGCCGGAATATCCGTCGGGCGGCTCCAGCGCCGGTTCGGCGCTGGCGGTGGCACTCGGGGTCGCGAGTTTTTCCCTGGGGACCGACACCGCCGGCTCGGGGCGCGTGCCGGCGGCGTTGAACAACCTGGTCGGCATGAAAGCCACCAAGGGCCTGATCTCGACGGCCGGCGTGGTACCGGCCTGTCGTACGCTCGATTGCGTCACTACGTTCACCGCCACCGCGCGGGAGGCCAGCCGGTTGCTGGCGCTCACCGCACGCCTCGACCCACGGGACGAATACAGCCGCAGCAACCCGCTGTGGAATGACGGCTCGGCGTTCGGTACGCCACGGCCGTTCCGGTTCGGCGTGCCACGCGCGCAGGACCTGCAATTCTTTGGTTGCCCTGAAGGCCCGTTGTTGTTCGGTGATGCCATCGACCGTCTCAAGGCCTTGGGCGGCGAAGCGGTGGAGCTTGATCTATCGCCGTTTCTGGAGGCCGCACGTTTGCTCTATGAAGGCCCGTGGGTGGCCGAGCGCTACAGCGTGGCCGGGGAGTTGATGGCACAAAACCCCGAGGCCGTGTTGTCGGTGATTCGCGCTGTCTTGGCCAAGGCACCCGCCGTCGACGGCGTGCAGACCTTCCGCGCCCAATACCGGCTGCAAGCGCTCAAAGCCCTGTGCGACACGGCGCTGGAAGGCCTGGATTGTGTCGTCACGCCCACCATCGGCCGCCCGGTGTCGCTGGCGGAACTCAAGGCCGAACCGGTGCTGCGTAATTCGGACCTCGGTTACTACACCAACTTCATGAACCTGCTCGACTACGCCGCCGTCGCCGTGCCCAGCGCCTTCATGGACAACGGCCTGCCATGGGGCGTGACAGTGTTTGGCCGGGCCTTCACCGATCAGTATCTGTTGAGCGTGGCCGATGCCTTGCAGCGCCAGCAAGGCCTGGCCGCTCCCGCACCGGCACCGGTTGCACGCCATGATCGGGCGCGGCTGGTGGTCTGCGGCGCGCACCTGGACGGGCTGGCGTTGAACTGGCAACTGAAGCAGCGCGGCGCCCGATTGCTGGAAACGACCTTCAGCTCACCGGATTATCAACTCTATGCCTTGGCCGGCGGCCCGCCGTTGCGTCCAGGCATGGTGCGCGTGAAGGATGGCGGCGTGGCGATTGCCGTGGAGGTCTGGGAGTTGCCCAGCCGAGAACTGGGCTCGTTCCTGACCGGGATTCCGGCACCGCTGGGATTGGGCAAGGTGCAACTGGCGGACGGCCGCTGGGAGAGCGGGTTTATCTGCGAGGCGTATGGACTGGAAGGCGCGGTGAACATCAGTCATTTCGGCGGCTGGCGGATGTACCTGAAAACACTGGGCTAAACACCAGAATCATAACCCTGTGGGAGCGAGCTTGCTCGCGATAGCGGTGTGACATTCAGCCTTGATGTGGCAGACACGCCGCCATCGCGAGCAAGCTCGCTCCCACAAAGTCCGTACAAGATTTACGACCATTCGCGGCGCACAAGGAGCAGTTATTTCCCGGCAGTACCCTTAGAATGCTTGCCATCGGATGACTGCCAATGGAACTGCCATGCCGCTTCGCTCGCCGCTGTATTCTCAACGCTCGTTGGTGCTCACGCTGGTCGCATTGCTGGGTGCAGGCTTCCTCGCTACCTCCTTTCTCAGTTACTACGCCTCCCGGGCTTCGATCCGCGACAACATCGTCAACACCGAGCTGCCGCTGACGTCGGACACGGTCTACTCGGAAATCCAGAAAGACCTGGTCAGGCCGATCCTGATCTCCTCGATGATGGCCCGCGACACCTTCATGCGCGACTGGGTGGTCAATGGTGAAAAGGATTCCGACCAGATGACCCGTTACCTCAACGAGGTCATGACCCACTACGGCGCCTACACCGCGTTCTTCGTCTCCAACACCAGCCTGACTTACTACCACGCCAAGGGTGTGCTCAAGCAGGTCAAGGCCACCGAGCCCCGCGACGCCTGGTATTTCCGCGTGCGGGACATGAAGGATCCGTACGAGATCAACGTCGACCCGGACCTCGCCAACAAGGACAACCTGACCTTTTTCATCAACTACAAGGTTCACGACTACAACGACCGGTTTATCGGCGCGGCCGGGGTTGGCCTGACCGTCGACGCCGTGATCAAGCTCATCGACAAGTACCAGCAGCGTTATCAGCGCAGCGTGTACTTCGTCGACAACTTCGGACGCCTCGTGCTGACAGGCGCCGAAGGCGGTCCGCAGGGTGCGCGCATCGGGCAGAAACTCGGTGAGCTGGACAGCATGAAGGACCTGGTCAATCGGCTGCCCAAACCCCACAGCGGCAGCTATGAATATTCTGTGCAGGGCCAGGGACATTTCCTCAATGTGCGGTTCATCCCGGAACTGAACTGGTACCTGTTCGTCGACAAACGCGAGGACAGCGCCCTGGGTGAAATCCGCCAGTCGCTGTACCTCAACCTGCTGATCTGCTTGTTGGTCACGCTGATCGTGCTAGTCCTGCTCAACCAGGTCATCAAGCGCTTTCAGGAAAAGATCCAGGCCCAGGCCACCCTCGACAGCCTGACCGAACTGCCCAACCGTCGCGGCTTCGACCTGCTGGCCGTGCAGGCCATGCACGAAGCCCGGCGCGAGCCCAAACCGCTGACCGCCTTGCTGCTGGACCTCGACCACTTCAAGGCGTTGAACGACACCTACGGCCACCTGGCCGGCGACCAGGTGCTGATCGGTTTCGCCCGGGACCTGGAAAGCTGCCTGCGGCACTCCGACATCGTCTGCCGCTGGGGCGGTGAAGAGTTCATCGTGCTGCTCAAGGACACCGACGGCAAGACCGGCCTGATGATTGCCGAGAAAATTCGTCAGCACGTGGAACAACAGCGCTATGCCTACAACGGTCAGGCCTTGCAGGTGAGCGTCAGCATCGGCCTGACCACCCTGCAGCCCGATGACACCTTGCACAGCCTGCTGTCACGGGCGGATCATGCGATGTACCGGGCCAAGCAAAGTGGCCGTAACCGAACCTGCGTGGAAATGTCTCACTCTATCCATGAACCAGCCTGACCTCTGCCCCGCCTGCGGCGCACCCAACGACTGCACCCTGGCCGACCCGCGAACCGCCGACCGCGCCTGCTGGTGCTACGGCGTCAGCATCGACCCGGCCGTGCTCCAGGCGCTGCCGGCGCAACTGCGCAACGCCTCGTGCCTGTGCCCGCGCTGCGCCGAGGTCGAGGCGCAGTTGCAAGCAGCATCCGAATCGATCAAGTAAGATGCGCGGCCCTTTCTTCACTGATCCCTAAGTCATGCGTGTCGACCGATTCCTCAGCAACCTGCCGTGCTTCAACCGTAAGCAGGTGCGCCTGTTGCTGGTGGAAAAACGCGTCAGGATCGACGGAAAAGTCGTCAGCGACCCACACAGTGAAGTCCGCGAGTTCAGCCGCGTCGAAGTCGACAGCGACGTGCTGCAAGTCGGTAAACCCCTGCGCCATTTCATGCTGCACAAACCCGCCGGATGCGTCAGCGCCACCCGGGATCCGCAGCACCCGACCGTGCTCGATTTGATCCATGAGCCGGACAAGGACGAGCTGCACATCGCCGGGCGCCTGGACTTCAACACCACCGGCCTGATGCTGATCACCAACGACGGCAGCTGGTCGCGGCGCCTGACCCAACCGCAGACCAAACTGCCCAAGGTCTATTACGTCGAAACCGAACAGGACATCGGCCCCGAATACGCGATCAAGTTCAATGAAGGGTTGTACTTCGCCTTCGAAGACCTCACCACCCAACCCGCCGGGCTGGAACTGCTCGGGCCGAAAAGCGCACGCCTGAGCATCGTCGAAGGCCGGTATCACCAGGTCAAGCGCATGTTCGGCCACTTCAACAACAAGGTGATGCGCCTGCACCGCGAACGCATGGGCCCGCTGGTGCTCGACGACAGGTTGAAACCGGGCGAATACCGCCCACTGAGCGCTGAAGAGATCGGATTGATCTAAGCAGGCGACCGCTGAGCAGAAGTTGTCGAACAATTTACCAAAGGCACTTGCGCGATGACGTGACCCCTGCTTGAATCAGGACGTCGGCCGAAATGTGACCGATGAGTCACCCCATACTTCTAAGAAACTTTTTGCCGGTAGGAACCCAAGGGTTCCGGCCTCACCCGGCAGACTGCCCGCCAATAACAATACCCGTCGACCGGACTGCAATGGATCGACATGGGCCTCTCAAATTCCAGGCGTATGCCTACCTGTCACAAAGCTCGTGCAATCTCTATTGCGCGCATACCCGCTTGCCAGGAGTCTTATGACATGAGGCCAGAAATCGCTGTGTTGGATATACAGGGTCAGTATCGGGTTTACACGGAGTTCTATCGCGCAGACGCCGCAGAGAAGACCATTATCCTGGTCAACGGCTCGATGGCCACGACTGCGTCGTTTGCACAAACCGTGAAAAACCTCCATCCGCAGTTCAACGTCGTCTGCTACGACCAGCCCTACGCGGGCCGGTCAAAAGCCCACAACCTGCACGAGAAATTGCTGACCAAGGAAGTCGAAGGGCAGATCCTCCTGGAGCTGATCGACCACTTCGCCGCCGAACACGTGCTGTCGTTTTCCTGGGGTGGCGCCGCGACCCTGGTCGCCTTGGCCCAACGGCCACGGCGCATCGAAAAAGCCGTGATCAGCTCGTTCTCCCCGGAGATCAACGCGCACATGCTCGACTACCTCGAGCGCGGCGTCGATTACCTCGGCAGCCGGGATGGCGACCGGGTCGGCAACCTGGTGAACAGCACCATCGGCAAACACCTGCCGACCCTGTTCAAGCGCTTCAACTATCGGCACGTCAGCAGCCTGGCCGATCATGAATACGGGCAGATGCACTTCCACATCAGCGACCTGCTGCACAGCGATCGCCAATGCTTTTTCAAAGCGGCGGAAAAAATCAACGTGCCGGTGCTGTTCATGAACGGCGAATGGGACGAATACACCGCCGCCGATGGCGCACGGTTGTTCGCCAACCACGTGCAGCACGCCACCTTCACGACCCTTCAGGCCACCGGCCACTTTCTCGACATGGAGCACAAAGCCGCCTGCCGAGACAGCCGCAACGCACTGATGGGGTTCCTGAAACCGGCCCAGCACGATAGCCGACCGCGTTACCACTACGTCCAGGACCACCATGCATTGGCACTCTGAAACAGAGTCATCGCGAGCAAGCCCCGCCCTGCTGAATCAAACGTATTCTGCTGGCGCGAGGCTTGCCCGCGATCGACCGCCATGCGCACCATGCCTTGTCGGTACATCGCGTTAAACCCGCCCCACGTAAAGAAAAACTTCAAATCGCCGGCCGTATCTGGTACAAAGTCAGCGCTCTGAGCGGGTGTCGTATAATGGCATTACTCCAGCTTCCCATGCTGATAACGAGGGTTCTTATTGGACATGCCGTTTTAGTGCACCGTGAAGGCAAGAAAAAGCGGGTATAGTTGAATGGTACAACTATAGCTTCCCAAGCTATCGGTGAGGGTTCGATTCCCTCTACCCGCTCCACCTTCCAGCCAGTGTTTCCGGGCCTTCCAGGAGACTACCCCCCAATCAGGAAGCCCCTCGAAGCCTCATTGCAGCGCCTCGATCCCAACTCCCCAGCATCCCCCCTAGAGACACCAAAATCTGGTGCACCGTCGACTCCGTCCAAAATGACGAATCGACAAACCATCGCCCTCCTCGGGTCACCCAATAAACCCTAAAAAGCTCATTTCCGTACCAAGCCTGGATCGGCAACCAGCTCATCATCGTGCGTCCCAGAATGCCGTCCGGAAGCCGACCCAGAATTCCGAAAGTCAGCGAGCGGAATGGCCAGCCCTCCCCCCTCAAAAATTACCTGGACGTCGACAGGGCTCCAAACGACCAGCAGCATCCATTCCAATGTTCAGTCGCTCCCCACCTTCCGATCGCGCTCCTAACCACGCTCACGCTCACGTTGGCGGTAGCGCTTTACAAAGCTGGCTTCGATCAGTTCTTCGACTCCCAATCTAAGCCCGCAGTTTACCAACGAAGCCATAGAACTATCGGTCAGTGAAAAATTATCGGGAATAAAGCCGATATTCTTCACCGTGTTCCTATCGAGTTCTGCTTCAAACGCTTTCAAGAAGTCAGCCAGTCCAGGGCGACGAGCTTCTGTTGCTGCACTTGCAGCGGAGTCATCAGCAACTGTTACTGCATTGGCCGCATTGATACCAATTTGCGCCACCACCTTAGTTATGGAAGGCCAATATTTGAGATCATACTGATAGGTCAATTTATCCAACTTGCTCTTCACATGAGACCTGAAAAGCCCATTATCCTCAGAAGCTTCTTCAACGACATCCATAATATGGTAGTAGGTATCACTACTAAAACTGGACATCTCTTTAACCTCGGTGCGCCGCGAGAGCAACTCCGAGAGTAACTCTGAAACTTTTGCAATTCGAACATTCAACTCACTGAGTTTCTCGCGATCCTCACGAGCTTCTTTGATTTTTTTAGGATTCCAGGAGTACACCGTGGTTGTGAAGACGTCGAAGAATGACTTCAGCGCCCTGGGCTGTTCAGCCAGCTCGGCATACAGCTCGACGTAGACATCAGCAAGCTCAGTGGTGCGTCCCAGCAGACTCTCGATGATCCGATTGATACTGCACCAGGTACCGTGTTCCTCGTTATATTTAAAGTCCTCACGCAATATGTCTTCACACACATCGATTGCAGCGGCGCGAGCTTTAACATCCATTTTCAAAACCTCAATTAATTGATAAGCCGATGATAAGGCCTCAGCCGTGAGGTGTCGGTACCTATCCGAAAAAAAATCTCTCCGTTACGGGTACCCTCAGCGCGATCCACCAACCTTCAAGCCCGAGCAGAGCGTCAAGCCCAAGCATCAAGCCGAAACCAAACCCGAAGCGGCAGATGATCAAACAGCGCTCCTGTCCAAATAATCCAACAACAACTAACACCACCCACCAAACCCCGCAGCCCAATCAGCTTTACTTTACAACCCAGTAAAGCTAATCACACAAAACATGGGTGGCGAATCGCATCTCTTTCAGTAACACTTAACGTACTCTGCACAGGTATCCGAAATGAACGTGGCCACTTCCTCCCCCGTCGACGACTTGCTCAACCCAGGCGAAAGCGCATCACGCCCTGTCAGAATTCTCGCTGCTGCGGGCAGAATGTTCATCGAGCACGGGTACGAGGGAGCCAGTATGGAGGAGATTGCCAAAGCTGCAGCGGTGACCCGCCAGACCCTGTACAACCGATTCCCCGAGGGCAAGGAGTCGCTGTTCGTGGCGGTTGCAGAGCGGATGTGGAAGGCCTTCCCGGTTATGCACGTGCCGACCGATGAGCGCGCGCTGGCCGACCCTAGGAATGGACTGATGCAGATCGCTACAGAGTTTGCGTGCTTCTGGTCTGGCCCGACGGCAGCCGACTTCCTGCGTATGGTCTTCATGGAAGGTCGACGGTTCCCCGTGCTTGCCTACCGCTTTGACGAGGTTATCCAGGGGCCAGCTATGACTGTCATTAGCGACTATCTCGCCGAACTGGCACGCCGAGGCATCCTGGCAGTTCAAGTGCCTGAGACTGACGCCCGCTACTTCATGGAGACGCTCAATGGCGGGGTTCTCTTGAAACAGATCAGAGCCAACAGCGAGCCGCTTGCCCGAGAGGAGATCGAGCAGATCGTGGAGCGCACCGTGGACGCCTTCCTGCGATCGCTCCGGCACTGAAATCCTACGGATCAGCAAAAGGCCTGCAAGCGCACGATCAGTCCATACACCGCAGGCCTACCCATGCCCTCCGGCCCTGCCGAGAGCCTCCCCCCCTGAAGCCAAGCCGCTCAGCCCACCTCTAGGCCCGTACAACCCACCTAGGCCACACAACCCGTAACAAACCACACAGCCCACACAACCCACGCAGCTCTTACTCCAGGCAGAAGATCGCTTATGGCTACAGGAGAACCGCCAAGCCATGAACGTCTACAAGACCAGTCCAGAGCTAACGGCATACGCAGCAACGACGATAGAGGCTCCTAAGGCCCGGCTCCCCCGAACCCTCAGACCACAGACCTAGATACAATCAGAAATCCCCTTCCAGCAGCCCCTCCATACCTGCCGGAAGCGAATGCGCGCCACTTGGTGGAGTCAGCGCGCCTTGCACTGGCAACGGCAACGGCAACGGCAACGGCTTGTCCTCCGGCAGCGCCTGATCATCTGTGTCGTACTTCACCTGCCTGATCCCGTGGTAGACGAGGCTGTCACTGACATACTCGATGCAAGGCCCATTGGACTCCTTGGGGCCTCTGACCATATAGCCGTTCCGAACCCTTCCCATCGAAGCGGTGGCAGCGCAGGCAACGTGCGAGAACAGCACGATGTTGCTGCCGGCGCTCTCCTGCACCGATTTGAAGATCACACCGTCAATACGGGGCTTACAATGGGTCGCCAGGTACTCAGCGATGACTTGAGTGGTCAGATAGTCGCGCTCTGCTCCAGGGAGCACCGGCACCGTGATTGCGTCATGCAGATACCTCAGGAAATCCCGTCGCCCCAATTTGGAATGGTATTTGGAGTCAAATAAGCTTGGCGTGGGCCCAAGGTCTGCCTTCTCGAAGCGCCCGAAATCCAAAACCTTGACCTCCCTGACCAACCTGAACTCACCGCTCACGACAGTGCCGCCAACCGGGGGGCGTAGCTCAGCGACACAGGTCTTGCGCTCGAAGGCGCCGTAGAAAGCCGGAACACCTGCGGGGTTCATCCTGCCTTCACCTGCTCGCTCCTTCGGAGGCGCACCGAGATTACGCGCAGGATCAGCTGTGATCTCGGAGACGCTTTCGGAGCTCATGCAGGTTCGGGCGCGGTAGATCGATGGAGAATCTTCAGGTGTGAGCAATCGCACCACAGCATGCTCATCAGATGACGCTGAGTACTTGTCCAAATCTTTGAAGATCCAGCCTAGGAACGCCTTTGCACTCTCGTTGAAGAAGCGGATTCCATGCTTCATCCCTTCCTGAAACTCACACCATTGGTGGCCGATGTCATCCAAGCTGAAACGTTGTCTGGAATACTGGATGTCGTCGCTGTAGGACGTCAGGCGACTGCACACCGCATCAACGATGGGCTCGTGGTCTTCACAGCCAAAGATTTCGCTGACCCAATAGTCGATGCTATCCCCTTCCTGGTATTGGATGCGCCCTTCGCTCCAACGCCAAACGTGCTCACCTTCAGTGATATAGGTGCCAAGGATTTCATTAACCCGCTCGACGATCTCAGCGAGAGGTACACACTTGCGCTTCGAGTCGCACAGACTGCACTGGGAAGACGTTCCATTGCGCCGAATCTGCCGACCTAGGTAGATATCGTGCACGCACTCATAACACACCACCTTGGTGGCATCGCTGTACTTCAACTTTTCCTCTCGCATGGTGCTGGCAATACCTGAGCCTGTTCAGAAAGACGGGCATGATGGCTGAAGTACCACGATTGGAATACCATCCAAACGGCTCAAGACCCAGATTGCTCAGGAATAAGCTCTGCCTCCACAGGGGACAGGATGCCCTCCATTGCGTCTGCCAGATACCCGATCCGGATGCTGCCATCTTCGAATACTGAGCCCACTCAAGGAATCGACATGCTGATCGAGTTCGACCTGAAAGGCCGGGGGCTGCCTTCGTCAGGAACCTGCAGGCGCAAGGAGTTCGCGTGATTGAGCACTGCGTGTATGAGATTGAGGGCTCTCCGAGGCTTTCGAGTCCTGGGACTTTGCAGCGGATTGTGCCGCTGGTTGAGTGACGCTTGATTGGGCTATCCCTAGACTGCCGTTGCAGCCTCCACCAAGACACGATCAACCATAGTCGCTTTGGCCACGGAGCGGCACCCGACTCTGGTGGCATGCGACTCTGAAAAACAATAAGCCAAACATTGAGTTATGTTTGACCTCAGCTAACCTTGATCGCACTAGGCCACTTCTCGGGTGATGGATGCGCGTTGAGCAGTTGACTGTAAAGAATTTCAGGGGCATCAAGCATCTCGAATGGAAGCTGATGGGACAGTCCATTTGTTGCCTAATCGGCGTCGGTGACAGCGCGAAAACAACCGTGCTGGACGCTGTGGAGGCAGCCTTATCCCCACGATGGATGACCTTCAACGAGGCCGACTTTCACCACGCGAACACCGCTGAAGACATCGAAGTGGAAGTCACTATCGGCGAATTGTCCCGCGCCCTGCTCTCTGATGGTCGCTTCGGCCTGTATCTTCGTGGCCTCTCCCCAACGGGAGAGCTCAACGATGAGCCCGAGGACGCCGACACCCCAGTCCTGACTGTAAGACTTTCGGTCGATGCGACCATGGAACCCGTTTGGTCTCTGGTCTGCGATCGCTATCCAGTTCCAAGAATCCTTTCGAACAGGGACAGGGCAATGTTTTGCCTTGTCAGACTGGCCGGTGACGAAGCACGCCATCTGACCTGGGCCCAAGGCTCAGTGCTTTCCAAGATGACTGAGGCCAACGATGAGACCGCGCAGATGCTGGCTCATGCTTATCGTTCTGCTCGTCAAAGTGCCAACCTGGGCTCCATCCCAGAGTTAGCCCAAGCTGCGGCCTCTGCCGAAACGGCTGCCCGCTCACTCGGCGCGTACATCAACCAAGCCTACTGCCCCGACCTTGAGCTTGGGCGAGGTGGATTCAACTCCAGCTCGATCGCGTTGCATGACGGCTCGGTACCATTGCGATTGGCAGGCCTTGGAACCAGGCGGTTGGCGACATTGGCTGTTCAGCGTTCAGCTATCAGCGAAGGCGCCATTGTGCTCGTTGATGAGCTGGAGCAAGGCCTAGAGCCACACCGCGTCCTTGGCGCAATGGCGCAGCTCAAAAAATGGCAACAGGAGGCAGAGAAGGCGCATCTGGCGAAAGGCCAAATTCTCATGACCACTCACTCCGATGTCGTCCTGGCTGAGCTGCCTCCACCTTCTCTGTTCATTGTTTCCCGCTCGCCCGAGGCGGTTGCAGACATCAAACATGCCCTGGCAAGCGGAGATATTTCCCGAGTTTTGAAGGGGGCCCCACGGGCTCTATTCGCCCGGAAAATTTTGCTCTGTGAAGGTGCAACAGAACTGGGAATGATGCTTGGATTGAGGGAGCGCTACCCCGACAGACACGATGGAGTTCCGATCGAGCAACTCGGCGCGGCCATTGTTGATGGAGGAGGATCAGCAGGCCCACCCTTGGCACTCGCGCTCCGAGCACTCGGATACGAAGTGGGTCTGTTCAGAGATTCAGATCGAAAACTGGACGCTCACTTTGCTACCAAACTACAAGTTCAAGGCGTGCGCGTCATCGAGTATGGGGGTGGTCTGAATACGGAGCGGGCGGTGTTCCAATCAGCCACTGATGCCCAAATTGACGGCTTGCTCGACCTGGTAGCTGACTTCATCAGCGTGCCCACATTAGTGGATCACCTAGAAAAGACCTTTGAAGGCCTTGATGTCGACGCCTGTTTTTGTGATTGGGATCTGGTCGGCGTCTGCCCAAACCCTCGGCTACGCCTAAGCGATCTAGCCGCCGAAAAAAGCTGGTTCAAAAATGCTGAGCGCGGTCGCGCTATGTCCGCTCTCGTGATGCAAATTATCGACAACCCACATGCGTCGCCCATAGGCATATGCCTCCACACCGTAGAGAGCTGGCTTTATGGTAACGCCTGAGTCCATTCTCACGCTCAGCCGTCGGGCCGTCGTGGCTCCAGCAGGCCATGGGAAAACGGAACTGATCGCCAAGGTGGCCGCCCTAGGGCGCCGAACCTTAGTACTGACTCACACGCATGCAGGCGTTCATGCAATCCGGGCTCGCCTCCAGCGAATGCACGTGCCCAGCGACAAGGTTGTCGTAGACACCATTGCATCGTGGGCTCGCCAGTACGTCCAGGCGTTCCCCGGTCGTTCAGGAGGGCCTGCACTTCATCCCAACAAGCCCAATTGGGATGACGTATACCGTGGGGCGGCTTCGATCCTGCAAAGCCCTGTCGTCCAAGAGGTCATCAAGGCCTCCTACGACCGCGTGCTGATAGACGAATATCAAGACTGCGAGCAGTACCAGCATTTGATTGCTGGCTGGCTCTCCTGCATCGTTCCGACCGTTATTTTCGGGGATCCCATGCAGGGCATCTTTGAATTCGTCGAAACCAAAATCGGCTGGAACGACTCCGTCGCCAGTTACTTCACGCACGCTTATGAACTTCAAATACCCCACCGTTGGGCCACAGCAAATACCGAGCTGGGTAAGTGGATTGCGGAAACTCGGCAGAGGCTGATGACAGGGGAACCAATCGATCTGCGAGAGGGGCCCATTAAATACATCCAGAGCAATAACGCATTTGATATGTCGTTGTTCTTTGATGAGTTCAACTCCAGAGCCGGCTCCACGGCAGCGATAAACTGCTGGAGAAACACCTGCAATGAGTTGGCCAAGAGCACCAAAGGCGCTTTTCAATCGATTGAAGAAATAGCGGCGAAGCGTTTGATGGATTTTGCAGAAATTTGGGATATGTCAGTATTTGCGCCACAAGCACGCGCCGATGGGTTGAGATCACTAATTGATGATGCGATCACTCGCGCTCCGGCAGCGCCAGGGCATCCATCCGATGCCATCCTCGATATCGAAATATCTGCCGCCTGGGCGATACTGTCGATTAATGGTTCAGCTGAAAGTGCTCTGGAGGTGTTGAAGCTGGAAAGGAGTCACCCCCTATCGAGAACATTCCGAGGGGAGCTCATCGGTGATACTAGGCGGGCATTAAGTGAAATCATGGATGGCAGGCATCAGAGCCTTGTCGCTGCGTCGGAAGCAGTAAGGCAGCGCCTAAGCAAGACAGGAAGAGCACCGGTGGCTAGGACAATTTCAACTCCCCTGCTCCTCAAAGGGCTTGAGTTCGACCACGTGTTGATTCCCGACGCGATCCACTACACAAGGCAAAAATCTGCAGCTGCCAAGTCCTTCTACGTTGCCATTTCCAGAGCCAGGCACACCCTCACGATCTCTAGCAAAGCTCCCATTCTGGAATTCCCTCTGCCGAACCTTTAGCGGATGAAACCATTAGCGCTATTTATTAGCGCTGCACATGACATGTAGGGGAGTAATATGGAAGAAACACTTTATGACGGTCGGGGTCGACCAGTAGCGTACATTGCCGACGACAACGAGATGTCTATTTATCTTTGGTCAGGCCATGCCGTGGCATATGTTGCTGAAGAAAACCTTTACGGCTGGAACGGCCAGCACATCGGCTGGTTCGTTAATGGAGTGCTTTATAACCGACGAGGGCAACGGGCGGGATCGATCGGCGGCCAGTGCCCTTACGCGCTGTATGCTGCTCCTGCAAAGTATGCCAAGTACGCGAAATATGCCAAATACGCTCGCTATGCTGCTTACGCTCGTCCAGGTCTCAGCAGTAGCTATAGCCAGGAACCCTTGGAGGATTTCTTAAAAAGTGGGGCTGTTGGGCGGGTGTAGGCCGATCAAGATTGCAATCCATGGGCGGTACGCTGGGCACTGATGCACAGCTTTGGACGACGCAGGCACTCCCCCCGCTTTCAGGGCGAAGACTTCCTCAGAGGCGCGGCAGTGACGTGCGCGGGTTGGGAGCTTGCCGGTCGGAGAGAGCTCACACCCTCTGAGGTAAACTACACCAAAGCCCCAACCAAAAAATAATTGCAGATTAAATCAATACCCAGCTATTCACCCTATATAAATCACACATACTTCTTTCAAAAACTTAAACCTCAAGGATAGACGACATGAGCAGCATGTATGAAATTGCTTACGCCGCAGCGAGCAATCGCCTATGCTTATTCACGGGAACGGGCTTCTCCAAATCGGTTTCCGATGGTAATGCTCCGGGCTGGAAGAACCTCCTGGAAGATCTCTGCGATCTATTACCCCCAATAAACAACCCTAAACCGGCTCTATTTCCACCAAAAAATTCACCACTAAGCCTGGAAGAAGCAGCGCAAGTTATTTCGCTAAAACTCACTCAAGAAAAACGTGACATAAACCTTGAAATAGCAAAAATAATCGAATCACTTGATATTGACGGAGACATTGAAGAGACTCAAAAATTTTTTGAAGAGCATTCTTTCAGAGTCATTACGACGAACTATGATAAGTTAGCTGAACTATTGGCTGGAGAGACGAGAGTTCAAAGCATTACCCCAGGACTCCCTATACCAAGATCATCTGCAGAAGTCAAAATCTACCATGTACACGGCTCCATAGACTCACCACAAAACATGGTAGTAACCTCCGACGACTACTTCAAATTCATGAATGGCGACTCCTACTTTTCTAGAAAGCTAAGCACTATCCTACATGAGAATACCGTTGTAATCCTTGGCTATTCATTAGCTGACACCAATCTAAAACGCATCATAAGCGACTATAAAAACTTTTCAAAAAACCACGTTATCGGTTCAAACCTATTCTTCGTATCCAGGAGCCCCATCGAACAGAACATAAAGGATTTTTATTTCCACTGCTTTGGAATTAGAGTTATCGACGAGATCGAAATTGAGCACTTCTTTGGAAAACTCAATCGGAGCATACCTACCGTAAAAAATATAATTGCACGCTCACACAGATCAATTGACAAAGTTATTCACCAAAGGCATTCATTTAAGGACTCATTCGTCAAACTGGAAGACTCTTTCTTCCGCTTTATATCATCGCTTTCTGCCAAAGGATTAAGCCTTGATAATAAGCGCGTAGTTGAAGTGATTGGCGAAATATTAAAACGAAAAAAAGAAATGACTTTGGAAAGTGGGGCATGGGAACAGTATGAGCATCTTGCAAGCTGGCTGATATACCTTGGTTCTTTTTTTGAAATCCGCGACACCTCCATAAAGTCAATATATCTGAGGGCTGTTAAACGCTCCATGGAAACCATGAGCAAAGATAAATACTTTGGTTACTCATGGAAAGCTTACGAGCTTTGGCAAGCAGGATGGTCGTCAATCAATGCGAGCAACAGAGCCTTGATAAAGACCTTTGTAGAAGATCAAAGCTTGGATGCAGATGCGCAGAGCATTGTTAATTCTGCAACCTGACGACTAAACCCTGTCGATACGAATATTAAATATCAGTTAATTTGGATCAACGTAACTCCGACCAAAGAAATACCTTAAACAATATACTTTATACATTTGAAGAGCACATTATCCATCGCCCAACAAAGAGAATGTTAACCACCACAGAACTAGACCCAAGCCCAAAAAACTTAATGACAACTGTATTTTTAACTAGGGCCGACTCGATCGACCCTAGTTAAATTAGCGAGAATAGCTGTTCACGCCTCTCATAGCCGACCAAAAGGACGTAAACCTTGCTACGGCGTCTTGAGACTGAATACTAGACCTTAAATAGTACACATTATGAATCATAGTATTCAGATCTGTGAGCTCACCCACTACATTCGCAACGCAACACACTTGAATGGTAATACCATCAAAGCAGCCTGCCGAAAGCTTACGATTAAAAAGTGGCTCATAATCTTTATATACGTCACTCGCATTCCCATCGAGAGCCACCACAACTTCAGCAGGGTCATTAACAGTCATCACACCATCATAATAAACATGAGGTTCAAAATTCAATGCAACAACCCCCACCCCTCTCTTTGCAATTTGAGAAGCTGCCTTCTCTAAATTCGCCTCTATATTATTCAGCGAATTTATAGACTTACAAGCAATATAATATTCACCTAGGGGAGTTGAAACTACAATGTCAGGCTCTCCAAGCCTAGCCTTAACGTTTCTATGCCGCAGATACTGAAGAAACTCTAGCTCAAATACCGCATTTAGCCCATGAGAACCACCCAGCGTTTTCGGGGCAAGTGGAGTAGCTTCGATCTGGGCAATCAACCCCTTGAATGCTGATCTTTCCTTGGCATCCGCGAGCAGTTTATAACAATCCACAATAGCAACGAGTATCCGTTGAGCATGATGCAATTCAAGGCTTTCGGATAACGTTAGAGAAGTTTTTCTTTCAACTACGTTGCAACACAACTCAAGATATCTATGCAAATCCGAATTCGGCCTGATCTCCTTATCAAATTCGGTATATATAAAATTAATGTCACCGGGGAGCTGTTCAATCCGTTCGTATGTTGTAGTTACATCTGGGCCCATGCTAAATCCCTTATATAGACGGTGTATCTTAAGCCACTGAAACGCCATCATTCTACCATCACATCTCGTTGCATGGTTGTGATGGGACTACCCATCGGCCTAGCTCGCTGGCTCGGTTCGAGAGGACGCTGCTTCTGCCGGGAGGGTGAGTGGCGAGGGCCCATATCATCAATTTTGGTGAGGTCGCAGCTCAACACGAGGGTGTGAATAGATGCTTCCTCTCAGCGGTGGCTCAGAGAGGTTGTGGGAACGTCGTGCACCTTGGTGCACCGCAAGGATCTGGCCGGATTGCCGCAGATTACGAGGATTCGGGATCCAAAAGGGACTACACGAATACACGCTTTCGAGGTTTTTTGACCAATAAGAGTTCGATTCCCTTCACCCGCTCCAATCGAATTTTTGTCTCACGTCAGGATGGTTTTGACGGGGGATGCAGAGACAGAAAAACCGGTCCAAGTGGCCGGTTTTTTTATGCCCGCGATTTGGGGGGAATCGCTGGTATAGGGACTCCTCCTCATCCGAACTTACCTGGCGCCCCCCATACGCAAAGCGCTCCTGTGCAGAAGCGGCTACTATAAAAGTCCCGTTAGCGTTTTTTTCACATGATGGTGATTTGTTAGCGAATTTCGGAGACCGTTAGCCCTTTCACTCCCCGAGAAATTAACGTTTTCGCGTAAGATCAGTTATTTGTTAGCGTTTTTATCGCCTCAGTAAGGATTTCGTGAATGCAGGTCGGTTTAAAGGCACTCGCAAACCAGTACGACATCGTTCTGGCACAGCCACTGCGCGTCGAATCGACGATTGGCACGACACGTGTCAGTCGCGAAAGCAGCGGGCATACGCAGAATCAGTATCCCCCGAGCTACCGGCCTGCCGACGATTTCTCAGGGCATTTCGAATTCGGCCTCAAGTACGAAGAGATCCATCTCGAATTCTTTGCTCGCTTGTTTGCAAAGACCGGCCCCGACCCTGTCGAAGCCTGGTGCCGGCGAGAGCCTTTTGGCCAATATGCTCGCCGCACGGGGTTTCTCTACGAATGGCTGACAGGGCAAAGTCTGGATGTGCCAGACGTAACCAACGGTGGCTATGTCGATGCACTTTCTGCGCAGGACTACCTCACCCGTAGTGAACCACCACGAGTTCGACGTTGGCGAGTCAAAAACAACCTGCCCGGTACACCCGGCTTTTGCCCTTTGGTTCGTCGTACGACGGCAGTCAAAGAGGCTCTGCAATTCGATCTCGGCGCGGCGTTGAAGGAGTTGGATCGAACCTTTGGTGCCGATATCTTGATGCGTACGGCCAGTTGGTTGACGTTCAAGGAGTCACGAGCCAGCTTTCTCATCGAAAAAGAGGCCGACCAGGCTGATCGCATCCAGCGCTTTGCGCATGTCATTGCCCAGCACTGCGGCCATATCGAAGCCCCATTGAGCAATGACAGCCTGCGTTCCCTGCAAGCCGGCATTCTGGGGCGAGATGCCATTGGGCTCGGCTTGCGGCGCTCCCCGGTATTTGTAGGTCAGGCCACAATGCGCGAGGACATCGTGCATTACATTGCCCCGCACTTTGAAGAACTTGCCCCTCTACTGGAAGGCCTCAACGAGTTCGAGATCGCAACGCGGGGTGCCGAGTCCGTGGCACGCGCCGCAGTGCTTGCATTCGGCTTCGTGTACATCCATCCCATGCGTGACGGCAACGGCCGGATTCATCGCTTCCTGATCAACGACACCTTGATCAGGGACAAGGCAGTGCCCGACGGCGTGATCCTGCCCGTGTCAGCTACTATCACCAGTTCGATCGATTTCAGGGCAGGCTACGACCGTACGCTCGAGGTGTTTTCACGACCGTTTATGCGCCGTTACGCGGCGGCCTATGGGTTTGGTGAACTCGTGACTTACGAAGACGGCACTCCCAGCAACTTCATCTTCGATGAATACAAAGACGCAGGCTTTGCCTGGCGCTACCCAGACCTGACCGAACACGTCCTGTACACCGCTCGCGTCGTCGAGCACACGATTCGTACGGAAATGGCGGATGAAGCACGAGTTTTAATGATCTTTCAGCGAGCGCAGGAACAACTCAAAGAAGTGCTCGAAATGCCGGATCAGGATGCCAACCGCATCATCCGTTCGATCAAGGAGAATGGCTGGGTGGTGTCCGGAAAGCTGAAGAAAGGATACCCGCAGCTTGAAGATGAAGGCATGGCGCAACGTGTTGTGAATGCAGTGCGCTCCGCGTTTGAGGATCGAGTGATGGGAGCTGTTGAAGAGTGATCTTCGGTAGAACTGGATGGCGTGCAACTGCAGCTGAAAAGAAGACCGGTCCGAGTGGCCGGTTTTTTTGTATGCGGAATTTAGTGATGCCCCTGCCAACACTATCGTTAAGGTCCCACTTTTAAGGGCCAAACCGACATCAACGCTAGAAAAAGCAACGTCCTACACGACACTGGGAAATGTCCGTACACTTGCGCATTGCTGTGCTTTTGCCACGAGGCCTATAGTCCGAGCGCGCCAAAAATGGCGTATCGGGTTTGGCGACCTGAAGTGGAATGCAAAAGCGCACTGGCTTGCTTGCAGGCGTTATTGCATCTGTAGAGTTGTCGTTTTTTGGCAGCTGTGCGCGGGAGACCTTCGGGTCTGCCGGCTTCCACTCCGGTTCGCCAACCTGCGTACAGTTGCCACCCTTTCGTTTGGCGACGATCGGCTGGTAGACCTCAACTAAGTGGAGCAATACTCATGAAAGAGTTCATGGCTTTAACCAGCAACGCCGACGATCTTCCCTCCCTCTACGTCAACACAACCCAACCCCTGCACTCCCTACTCAGCACCGCCAGCTACAGAATTCGCGCCGTGACGCAGCTACTTGAAAACCTCGCGATGCGCGGTGACCTAACCTCTGACACAGTTGTACTCAGTGACTTCGCATTACTGTGCTGCGTGCCGTTGCGCGACGGTTGCGATGTGTTGGATGTTATCGCTCGACGCATGGATGCCGAGCCTTCCTGATAGCCCATCGGGCGCCTTTCAAGGCGCCCATTGCGTTTCATACCCCATCAGACTTTCCATGGAGGACGATGAATATGCTTTACCCGATTGCGATTTCCATGGGCGACGACGAACATGCGTGGGGAGTGGAAGTCCCGGATGTTCCAGGTTGTTTTAGCGCCGGTGAAGATCTGGAAGATGCAATAACCATGGCTCAACAAGCCATTGAGGGGCATTTCGAGATGCTCATCGAGGATGGTGCGCCCCTCCCTTCAGCCAACAGCGTTGCCCTGCACACTACCAATCCAAAGTACGCCGGTTGTACTTGGGTGCTGCTGGAAATCAATTTGGACAAGTGACATCACCGGAGCAGCCGGAAAATGACCCAAAACATCTACGACGACCCTCAATTCTTCCACGGCTACAGCCAGATGGCCCGCTCCATCGGCGGTCTCGATGCCGCGCCGGAATGGTCGGCGCTGAAGGCCATGCTGCCGCCCATGCAGGGCTTGAAGGTGGTGGATCTCGGCTGCGGTTACGGCTGGTTTTGTCGTTGGGCCAGTGAGCAAGGCGCTGACAGCGTGCTCGGGCTGGATGTTTCGCAAAAGATGCTGGAGCAGGCACGCAAAACCACCGCCGCATCAAACATCCGTTATGAGCGCACCGACCTGGAAGCCCTCGATCTGCCGGCCGGCGGTTTCGACCTGGCCTACAGCTCCCTGGCGCTGCACTACATCAAGGACTTGCCGGGGTTGTTCGCCAATGTCCACGCGGCGCTCAAGCCCGGTTCGCCGTTCGTGTTTTCCATCGAGCACCCGATCTTCATGGCACCGCGTAATCCTGGCTGGATCATCGATGCCGAGGGCCGCAAGGGTTGGCCGGTGGACGGTTATCAGCGTGAAGGCGAGCGCGTGACCCACTGGCTGGCCGACGGTGTGATCAAGCAGCATCGCACCCTTGGTACCTTGTTCAACCTGCTGATTGCAGCGGGTTTCAGCATCCGCCATGTCAATGAATGGGGGCCGAGCGATGCCGAGGTGGCGGCGCAACCGGCGCTGGCCGAAGAGCGCGAGCGGCCGATGATGATGTTGGTCGGCGTTCAGCGCTGAGCCACGCGCGTATCTTTTGCGTATAGATCCCGGCACGGGAATAAAGAAACCGTAGCGCGGCGTTGAGCCCGGAAATAGATCCCTTATTCTCCCGGCTCATCCATCGCCCCGAGATCGACATGCACAATTCAGAGTTGGGAATCATGATCATTTCATTGATCGGGTTGTTCGGCTTTGCCTCGTTTGCTTTTGAATACTTGAGCGCCCGACGCTCGAAAAAAAACAAACTGCCGTGATTGTTCCAAGCGATAAAAGGGACAGGTGACGCTCATCAACTGTCCCTTTTTCACATCAGCGCGTCGCGACGATAAACAGTCGCGGGAACGGCAACAGCACCGAACCGTCGGCCAATGCAGGATACGCCTGCTCGATTGCCGCCTGATATTGCTTCAGATACTGCGCCCGCTCCGCCTCGTCCAGCGGATCGAGAAACGGCCGCAAGCCACTGCCCTTGAACCACTCCACCACGCCAGATGCGCCGCCTGCGAGCGGATGATGGTAGGTGGTGCGCCACACATCGACGCGCGAGCAACAGGCCTTGAGTATCGAGTAATAACCACTGGCATCGGATATCTCGGTCCGCTGCCCGGCGGCGCCTGCCAGCTTGCCGGCCCATGGACCATCAGCGGCGACTTCACGCATCAAACGGTGCGAGTGCTCATTGATGTTGTCAGGCATCTGGACGGCCAGGCTGCCTCCGGGCGCCAGCCTGCTCACCAGCGACGGCAGCAAGCTTGCGTGATCCGGAACCCACTGCAATACAGCGTTGGCGAAAATCACATCGAAGGGGCCTGCGTCGTTCCAGGTGTCGATGTCGGCGATGTCGAACTGCACCTGCGGCAAGCGCTTGCGCGCGGCCTCGATCATGTCGGTCGAACTGTCCAGCCCTCGGACCGTGGCGCTGGCAAAACGCTCGACCAGCAACTCTGTGGAGTTACCGGGGCCACAACCGATATCGATGGCCGAACGCACATCCCCGGCGGGGATGGCCGCCAGCAGGTCACGGGCGGGACGGGTGCGTTCATCTTCAAAAGCGACGTACTGTTTGGCGGACCAACTCATTGCGTTCTCCTGTCGGTGCGTTGTCCTCGGGTCGCTACGATACCGCGGCGAGCACCGCCAAAGGTTTCAGAAATTCACCTTTTCAATCATGTCGAATTTTCATCCCACCGTCGCTGTCACAAATTCAGGCGTCCTCCCTATAAGGAACACGGTCATGAAGTTCGCAAAAATCGCGCAGAAACTCGCCCTCTGGGCCGGTAGCCCCAAGACGTTCCTGGGGGCGATCACTCTGATTTGTCTGTGGGGGCTGAGCGGGCCGATTTTTCATTTCAACGATACGTGGCAGCTGATCATCAATACCTCGACCACGATCATCACGTTCCTGATGGTGTTCCTGATCCAGAACACACAGAACCGTGACACGGACATTTTGCATTTGAAGGTCGATGAGTTGCTTAGGGTGACGAAAGAGGCGCAGAACGCGATGCTCGGGCTTGAAGCGCTGGACCTCAAGGAGCTGGAGAAGCTGAGGAAGCACTACCGCAGCCTTGGCGAAGGCCTGACCATTGACCTGGACGGCACCGTCGTCCAGGAAAAAGGTCAGCAAAACCTGAAGAATTGCTGATGATCAGCTTTTGGCTTGCAGGGCCTTGGCCATTTGCAGATGATTTTGCAATTTGGGCAGGGTTTCTTCGGCGAACGCCTTGATTTGCGGCACGTCGGTGCTCTGCGCCTCCTGCTGCAACCGTTCGATGGCTTGCTGTGTGGTCTTCACCTGGCTGGCCGTATAGGCCTCATCGAAGGTCGCCCCATCCATGACTTGTGGCATCAGGGCTTTGGCCTTTTCGACAATTTCTTCCCGCGGCGCTACCGGCAGATCCAGTTGTCTGGCGATTTTCGCCAGGTGCTGGTTCGCCGTGGTGCGGTCGTTGATGACAACGATGGTGTAGTCCTTGACCTCTTTGGACTCGGACTTCTGGTGTGCCAGGCGACTGGCCTCGATGTCAGCCATGCCCTGGGCCGACGCATCGTCGATGAATTCAGCAGGGGACTGGGCGAAGACGTTGCTGGCAAACAGGCCCAGTAACGTGGCAAAACTGGCATTACATAATCGGGTGGCCATCCGTTTCATGGTCGCGCCCTCCTTTTTCAAATTCAAACGGGAGCTTGCGCCCCCGCTTCTCAATCAAAACCACCTGCATCCATTACTTGGATTTCTGTCCGGGTTTGCGGCCCATATCGGGTTTCGCAGGTTCTTTATCGACAGTCGTGGTGGTGGTTTTCCCACCCTTGCGACCGGCTTCAGACGCCTTCGTTCGATCGTTGGCGAAGTTTCCCGAGTTCGAGTTTCTTGAATTAGGCATGATTCTCTTCCTCTTGGTGGTAGTCGCGGCGAGCTGGCGCCCGCATAGAATCTGAATTTGCGCATGCCAAAAGGTTTAGAAAAATGCGTGGACAGTACGACGAACGGTGTACGGACTATCAGGCCATTCCCAGGTGATGCTCACGTTTGGCGCAGTACATCGCCTCGTCGGCATGCCGGAACAACTGTTTCTCTTCGGTGCCGTGATCGGGGTATCGGGCGACGCCGATGCTTGGATGGATGCTCAGGTTGTGCCCGTCCAGACGCAGGGGCCGGGCCAGGACCTGACGGATTTTTCCGACCACGATGTCGGTATCGTCTGCGGCATGGATGCGGTGCAGCAACACCACGAATTCATCGCCGCCAATGCGGGCCACGGTGTCGGTTTCCCGCACGCAGCCCTTGAGCCGGTTGGCCACCGATTGCAGCAGCATGTCGCCGACCGCATGGCCATGGGTGTCATTGACTTGCTTGAAACGGTCGAGGTCGACGTACAGCAGGGCCATGCGCCCGCCGTCCATGCGGGCCAATTGCAGTGACGCCTTGAGGCGGTCGCGCAACAGTTCACGGTTGGGTAACTGGGTCAGTTGGTCGTACTGGGCCATGTGTTGCAGGCGGGCATGCAGCTGCTTGCGCTCGATGGCCGTCGCGACCTGGGCGCAGACGTACTGCAGCAATTCCTTGTCTTGCTCGGTGTAGCGCTCGCCACCCGGAACGCTTTTGACGATCAACGCGCCGATGGTGCCGTTCTGCGAGTTCAGCGGCACACCCAGCCAGCACGGTGCGTTCTGCCCGGCCATCAGCGCTTCGAAGCCGACAGGCGGCGTGCACAGGTCCGGGGTCAACAGGATCGGCTGCCCCGTGCGGATCACTTCGGTGCACACCCGCCCGGTCATGGTCCCGGGCAGTTCGGGTTGTGGCTCCTGGTCATCGACGTGATAAGGGAAATTCAACTGCGCACAGTGCTCGTCGTACAGCGCCACGGAAAAATTCAGCGCCGGCAGCCACTCGCCGATGATCATGTGGATGCGCCTGAACAACGCCAGCAGATCCTCCGCCGCGTGGGCCGCTTCGGATATCGCATACAACGCGGCCTGCCGGGATTCGGCCTGCTTGCGCTCGGTGATGTCGCGCGCCACGGCAATGCGCAACTGGTCGACCTCGGACCAACGAGCCGACCAGAGGATGTGCACCACCTGGCCATCCTTGCGCAGGTAGCGGTTTTCGAAGTTGAGCTTGGGCTCGCCGCCCATGATTTCCCGGGCGGCATCGAGTGTGCGCAAGCGATCTGCGGGGTGCACCATGTCGATCATCAGCTGACCGATCATTTCATCGGCGCTGTAGCCGAAAATGCGCTCGCACGCCGCACTGACAAAGACGAAGCGGCCTTGCTTGTCCACCGCACAAACGGCGTCCAGCAACAGATCGATATAGCTCGCCAGTGGCGCGGAGTTCCGGTTTTCCATGGTTCAGCGTGGGTGTCCCGATAATGCAGCGCTCATCAATCATCCCTGCCCGGTCGGCCTTGCTTCCTTGTGATCACATTCAAGCCTTGTTCGGCATCAGCCCCGGCAACGCATGGACCAGCGCGTTGATGGCAAAGCCGATGAACATTACCCCGCACAACCGGGTGATCGCCAGTTCATGACGTTGATACAAAGTGCGCACCCGCCGCGCCCCAACGATGCCGATGAGAATAGCGTAAGCGAGCAATCCACCGACAAAGCTCAGGCCGATCAGTGCTGGCAGCATTGACCAGTTGAGCAGTTCCGCGCGGCTCGACAACAGCGCTGTAAATGTCGCCACCGCCACCGGATAAGCCTTGGGATTGGTCAGACCGAACAGAATGCCATGCCAGAACGGCTGCCGCGCCGCCCCCTGTGGCGTATCGCCATTGCTGCGCCGGGCGCGCACCGCACGCCAGCCGAGCCAGAACAGGTACAGGCCGCTGAGCACACCCAGCACGTCGAACGCGGTACTGCCGATCTCCCGCGCACCGACAATCGCGATCAACGCCGTGCTGCACCACACCACATCGCCGAGCAAATGCCCGCACAGAAACCCCGCCCCGGCCCGTCGCCCATGGGCCGCGCCAATGCCAAACACCGCCAGCACGCCCGGTCCCGGGGTGATGCCGTAGATAAAACCCGAGGCAAGCACGGCCATTAGCAACGATGGGGTCATGGGGAGTCCTTTTGTACTGCTGGGGGAATGGTGGCCAGTCTATATCAGGTCCCGCAACATCGACTTACAGATCGTCGAAGAACTTCATCCCCGCATACGGCCGCTGTCGGCAGGCCATCAGGCGCGATGCCAGATCACCCACGTGGACTTCCAGCTTGTGGCCATCCGGGTCGAGGAAGTAGAACGATGCGCCCTCGCTGCGATTGTCGCGCCATTCCTGCACCCCGGCGGATCGCAGGCGCTCGACGAAACGCGGAAAATCCGCCGCATCGAGGCTGAAAGCGTAATGGGTGTACTCGGCGGCGGGCTCGGGATCGCGTTGCGGGTCGAGGGAGAGGCACAACCACAACCCCGGCAGCGACAGGTAGGCGCCGGTATCCCAGGTGGCGTCGAGGTGCAGTTGCAGGAGGTTCCGGTAGAACGCCACGCTGCGGTTCAGGTCGGTGACGGCGAAGGTCAGGTGGTTGAGGCCTGTGAGCATGGGGTTAAAGACCTTTGAGGTTTTCAGGTGCGACGCAGGTTTCACCTATGAGGTTGGCAGCGAAAACGCCTGAATCTGCACGCGACAGATGGAAAGATTCAACACCACCGCAAGACCATTTGTTACGACAGACGAACGGGGCGGCCTCCCCCCTGCACGACACTGTAGTATGTTGTATTACAAACCACTACATCGAGACCGCCATGTCCACCATGTCCTTGCGCCTGCCAGACGAAATCGCCGATACCCTCGCCAGTCTTTCCAAGGCCACTGGCCGCAGCAAGTCGTTCCTCGCAGTCGATGCCTTGCGCGAGTATCTCGCCAGGGAAGCATGGCAAATCGAAGAAATTCAGAAAGCGCTGAAAGAAGCCGATGCCGGCGACTTCGCCTCGTCAGACGAGGTCAGTGCGATTGCTGATAAGTGGGTAAGCAATGCGCGTTGAGTGGCTGCGTACTGCACTCAAGAACCTTGATGAAGAAGCCGCTTACATTGCGATAGAGAATCCAAAGGCAGCAGCAGATTTCGTACAAGCCATTCTCGCCAGTGTCGATCACCTTGCGCGCTTTCCGGCGACAGGTCGGGAAGGTCGATTGCCCGGTACTCGTGAATGGATTTTGCCCGACCGCCCCTATCTGATTCCGTATCGAGTTCGCCAAGGTCGTCTGCAAGTGCTCAGGGTCTTCCACACTCGTCGCCTTCCCCCCATCCATTGGTGATTACAGCGAATCATCCCCCCGAAAACAAACCCCGTCTGCACCTGCACCAATCCGCTCATTCAGCCAGTTCAACGCTTGGTCTGCGCCCCGCCGTTTATGCCACGCCAACACAAAGGTGAACGAAGGAATATCAAACGGTGGCGGCACGACGATCAACGACTGTTCATCAATATCGCGCAGACCACGCGAGGCCACCGTCAGAATAAGATCAGTACCGCTGATGCATTCCGGGGCCACGCTCCAGTGCGGCAGGCTGACTGCCACACGACGACGTTCACGCAATGCCGTCAGCGCCCGCTCGATTTCCGGGGTGCCGCTGCCGCGCATTTCCAGCAGCACATGGGGTCGAGCCAGGTAGGTGGGCAGGTCGAGCACACCGTCGGCGGGCAGGCTTCTGCGGTCCACCAGGCAGGCGTAGTGCTCTTCGAACAGCAGGGTGCTGCGCAATTCGTTGGGCATTTCCGGGAACACACCGATGGCGACGTCAATATCACCGTTGAGCACGCCGTCAAGCATGCTTTCGCGGCTGCCATGGCTGATTTGCAGGTCGATACCCGGCGCATCGCGGCGCAACGTCCGGATCAGTCCCGGCAGGACAATGGCGGCGCCATAGTCGGACATCGCCAGGCGAAAGGTGCGCCTGGCGGTAGCCGGATCAAAGGCGTTCGGCGCCAGCAGCGCTTGCACCTGGGCCAGGATTTCGGCCAGCGGTGCCACCAGCTCCAGCGCTCGCGGCGTTGGAACAAGGCCAGACCCGGCGCGCACCAGCAGCGGATCGCCAAGCAGGTCGCGCAATCGCGCCAGCGCATGACTGACCGCAGGCTGGCTCAAGTGCAAACGCTCGGCCGCCCGGGTCACGTGTTGCTCGGTGAGCAAGGCATCTAGGATCACCAGCAAGTTGAGGTCGATGCGTCGAAGATCATTCATCTGCTGCATGTTCTGGATAACAAAACGGAATTTAAATCTGCGCGACGAATACCCTAGAGTCCAGCAAAACCTGTTGGAGAACGATCATGAGTACGTTGCATTGGGCTGGCCTGGTGGTGCTGGCAATGATTGCCGGGGCGGTGGTGCCGTTTCAGAGCGCGATCAACGTCAACCTCGGGCGCGGGTTGGGCCAT
The DNA here is from genome assembly GCF_059424105.1 of Pseudomonas sp. GW456-E7. Taxonomy (NCBI): domain Bacteria; kingdom Pseudomonadati; phylum Pseudomonadota; class Gammaproteobacteria; order Pseudomonadales; family Pseudomonadaceae; genus Pseudomonas; species Pseudomonas sp. GW456-E7. The sequence goes on from NZ_JBWKZB010000002.1 coordinate 286,222, forward strand.
CCTTTGTGGGCGACGCTCGCCTCGTTGCTGGTGAGCGTTATCGTGCTGTTGCCGATCATCGTTGCGCTGCGCTTGCCGTTGCCATCACTGGCCTTTATCGGCAAGGCGCCGTTGTGGATGTGGGCGGGTGGCGCTTTTGGGGTGTGTTTCATTTCCCTGGCATTGGTGCTGCTGCCCAGGCTCGGTGCCGCGGGGTTCATGGCATTGGCGCTGGCGGGGCAAGTGGTGGCGTCGTTGTTGCTGGATCACTTCGGCTGGTTTGGCCTGGTGGAGCGGCAGGTCACCTTGCCCAAGGTGCTTGGGGTGGTGCTGTTGATGGGCGGGGTGGTGTTGATTCAGTTTTTTGATGCGCCGGCCAAAGGTTTGGCGACGGTGGGTTGAGAGGACAACCGACAGTCAAATGTCGGCTGTCAGTCAGTCTTCGCGGGCAAGCCCGCTCCCACAGGGGATATGCGGTCACTGTGGGAGCGAGCTTGCTCGCGAAAGCGGTCTGTCTGGCAATGTAGATTTCAGGCCTTGTCGAGTGTCCGCAACTTCTGCGGCAACCCCCACAGCAACAACGCTACCGCGATCAATGCACAGATACCAATGACATACAGCGCCGGCGTGGTGCTGCCGGTCAGGTCCTTGATCCGGCCGACCATCACCGGGCTGACGATGCCGCCGAACTGGCCCAGGGTGTTGATCACCGCAATCCCGCCCGCCGCGCCCGCGCCGGCACCGGCCAGCAGTTTCGGCGGCAAGGTCCAGAAACTCGGGATGGAGGCGATGATCCCGGCGCCGAGCAGGCCCAGCGCGACGATCAGGAAGGTCGTGTGGCTGGCAAAGATCCCCGCACAGAAGAACCCGACTGCACCGACGGCCACCAGACCGGCGACAAACTTGCGTCGCTCACCGGAAGCATCGGACAGGCGTCCGATCACCACCATGCTGATGGCGCCGCAGATGTACGGGATGGCGGTCAGCAGGCCGATCATCACCGGACTTTCGGTGCCGGCGCTGCGGATCAGTTGCGGCGCCCAGAAATTCAGGCCGTAGGACGCCACCTGGATCAGGAAGTAGATCAGCCCCAATGTCAGGAAACCCGGAATCCGCAGCGCGGCGAGCAGCGAGCCACCGCTTTTGTGCGGCTCATGCTGGGCGATGCGGCTGGCCAGCAAGGTCTTCTCCGAAGAGGTCAGCCAATGGGCGTCTTCGATGCGGTCCTTGAGCAGGGTCAGCACCAGCAAACCGAGGCCGATGCACGGCACGCCACCAAGCAGGAACAACCAGTGCCAGCCGCGCATTTGCAGCACACCGTCGAGGTGTTGCAGCACCAGGCCCGAGAACGGCGCGCCCACAAGGCCGGCGAACGCCGACGACAGGAACAGCATCGAGGTGATGCGTCCACGATAGTGCTGCGGGAACCACAGGGTCAGGTAATACAGCACGCCCGGGGCGAATCCCGCCTCCATCGCGCCGATCACGAAGCGCAGCACGTAGAACTGCCATTCGCTGTTGACGAACACCATGGCCGCCGTGGCCAGGCCCCAGGACATCATGATCCGGGCGATCCAGCGCCGGGCGCCGACCTTGTACAGCATCATGTTGCTCGGCACTTCGAAAATCACGTAACCGACCACGAACAACCCGGCACCCAGGCCGTAAGCGGTGTCGCTCAGGCTCAGGTCGGCCTGCAGTTGAAACTTGGCGAAGCTGATGTTGATACGGTCGAAAAAGGCGAACAGGTAGCAGACCATGATCAGCGGCATCAGGCGCCAGGCGACTTTGCTGACCAGGGCTTTTTCGGTGTCGTGGCTAACGGACGGGCTCACGCCCGCCTCCAGTGCATTCAGGCTCATTGCGGTTCTCCAGGCGGACTTCCCGTGGGTGTCCGATTGTTTTTGTTGTCTGGTTGAGTAGCTCAGCGAAAGTGCTTTTACTGTGGGAGCGAGCTTGCTCGCGATTGCGTCGGGTCAGCCAACATTGATGTTGACTGTGACTCAGTCATCGCGAGCAAGCTCGCTCCCACAGGGGCGTGCAGTGTCAGGTCGGGATCGGGTGCAAGTCACAATTGCGCCCGGCCTTGGCCAGTTGTCCCGGTACTTCGTGGCCGAGCAGCGCCGGCAGTCCTCGGGACAGTTTCAGCAGCAGCGGCAAATCGATACCGGTGTGAATGCCGACTTCATCGCACAGGTTCACCAGGTCTTCTGTACAGATGTTGCCCGACGCTCCCGGTGCAAAGGGGCAGCCGCCGAGGCCGCCCAATGCGGCATCGAAACGTCGGGCACCGGCCTCGTAGGCGGCCAGCACGTTGCACAGGCCGAGACCACGGGTGTTGTGGAAATGCAGGGTCAAATCCGCCGGAGCCACCCGCTGCAGCACCCGGCGCACCAGTCGCTCGACTTGGCGCGGATTGGCCATGCCCGTGGTGTCGGCGAGGGTGATGCCCTGGATGCCGAGTTCCTGATAGGCCTCGACGATTTGCAGGACGCGGTCCTCATCGATCTTGCCCTCGAACGGGCAGCCGAAGGTGGTGGCGATGCTGCCATTGAGACGCACCGGGCTTTCGCCAACGAACCGCACGATCTCGCCGAACGCTGCCAATGAATCTTCACAGCGCATGCGCATGTTCGCCAGGTTGTGGGTCTGGCTGGCGGACATCACCAGGTTCAGCTCATCGGCACTGCACGCCAGCGCCCGTTGCGCACCCTTGAGGTTGGGGATCAAGGCGACGTAGATCACCCCCGGCTGCCGGGTAATGCCCTTGAACACCAGCTCGCCATCACGCAGCGCAGGAATGGCCTTGGGCGACACGAACGAACCGGCTTCGATGCGGCTGAATCCGGCCTGCGACAATTGATCGATCAGGGCAATCTTGTCGTGGGTTTCAACCCAGGTCGGCTCGATTTGCAAACCGTCGCGCGGGGACACTTCCTGCACGATCAGGCTGTCGGAATAATCGGTGATCATTGCACCACTCCTTCGACTTTCAGGCGTTCGATGTCCATCGCGGTGAGGCCCAACTGCGCGAGGATGCCGTCGGTGTGCTGGCCCAGCCCGGGACCGGACCAGTTCACGCCGCCGGGTGTCTCGGAGAGTTTCGGCACGATGCCCGGCATCTTCACCGTGGCGCCACCGGGCAGCTCGGCATTGAGCAGCATGTCCCGCGCCTGATAGTGCGGATCGGCGACGATGTCGGCCACCGAGTAGATGCGCCCGGCCGGGACTTCAGCAGCCTCAAGCGCGGCCAGCACCTCGTCGATGGGCAGGCTGCTGGTCCAGTGGGTGATAGCGGCATCAAGCTGATTGCTTTTGGCAGCACGCCCGTCGTTGTGGGCGAACTCCGGCGCCTCGGCCAGATCGGCGCGACCGATGGTGTGCATCAGGCGCTTGTAGATCGGATCGCTGTTGCCGGCAATCACCACGTAGGCGCCATCGGCGGTCAAATAGGTGTTGGACGGCGCGATCCCCGGCAAGGCGCCGCCGCTGCGTTCACGCACATGGCCGAGCATGTCGTATTCCGGCACCAGGCTTTCCATGACGTTGAACACGCTTTCGGCCAGGGACACATCAACGATCTGCCCGCCGCCCTGCCCGGTCTTGACCCGCAGCAATGACATCAGCGCACCGATCACCGCATGCAACGAAGCCAGGGAATCGCCAAGGCTCACGCCGACCCGAGCCGGCGGCGAACCGGGGGTGCCGGTGGTGTAGCGAATCCCGCCCATGGCCTCGCCTATGGCACCGAAACCCGGACGATCGCGGTACGGGCCGGTCTGGCCGTAACCGGAAATCCGCACCAGGGTCAGGTTGGGGTTGAGGGCGTGCAACACGTCCCAGCCAAGGCCGAGTTTCTCCAGGGCGCCGGGGCGCAGGTTTTCGATCAGCACATCGGCGCTGGTTGCCAATTGCTTGACCAGTTCGATGCCTTCGGGGGATTTGAGGTTCAGCGCCAGGGACTTCTTGTTGCGCGATTGCAGGTACCACCACAGCGAGGTGCCTTCGTGCAGCTTGCGCCATTTGCGCAGGGGATCGCCCTGCCCCATGGCTTCGATCTTGATCACCTCGGCGCCGAACTCGGCCAGCATGCGCGCGGCAAACGGTGCGGCGATCAGCGTGCCGATCTCGATCACCTTGATTGCACTCAGGGGGGCAGTCATCGCGGGGTACCTCTTGTTCTTGGAATATGAGCCAAGGCTAGAGGACTGATGCCTGATGAATCCAACCTTCAGTTGGCAACGGGCGTTCGCGAAATGCGAACGCCCGGGGAGATTATCGTGAGCTGTAGTCCGCCATCGCGAGCAAGCTCGCTCCCACACTCGATCTTCGGCACTCACACATCCCCTGTGGGAGCGAGCTTGCTCGCGATGAGGCCGGCACAGTCAGCGAAGAACTTTCAGGCTCAACCCCGCAAATGCTCAAACAACATCCGGCTCACCGGCGACAGCAGCGCCTCATCGCGCACCACCAGAATCAGCGCCCGATCGGACCATTCGTCCGTCAATGGCACCGCGTGCAAACCCAGCGCCCGGCCAAACAATTCATAGGCCCGCTGCGGAAGGATGCCGATCCCCATGTTGGCCTGGACCATGCGGCACATGGCATCGAACCCCGGCACATGAATGCGCACCCGCAACACCTTGCCGGCTTCGCGGGCCGCTGCATGGGTACGCATGTTGATCGAACTGGCGGCATGCAACCCAACGTAATCGCTGCCCAGCGTATCGGCGAACGCCACGCTCGACCGGTTCGCCAAGGGATGGTGTGGCGGCATCAACACCACCAGTTTGTCCTGGCGATACAGCACGCTGTGCAGGCCCTTGATGTCACTGTCGATGGAACAGATGCCGAGGTCGGCCACCCCGTCGACTACGCCCTGAATCACCCCGGCGCTGGGGCGTTCTTCGAGGTCGGTCTTGACCTGTGGGTGACGCTCGGAAAAGTCCCGCAGGTCCTCGGGCAAAAACTGAATGATCGCCGACAGGTTGGCGAGCATCCGCACATAGCCGCGCACGCCATGGCTGTGCTCGCCCAGTTCGAGGCCCATTTTCTCGACGTTGAACAGCATCTGCCGGGCATGGTGCAGCAGGGTTTCCCCGGCCGGTGTCAGGGACATGCCCTTGGCCTGGCGCACGAACAGGCTGATGCCCAGCGCCTCCTCCAGCTCCATCAAGCGCTTGCTCGCCGCCGAGACGGCAATCGCTTCGCGCGAGGCGGCACGGGTCAGCGTGCCCTCCTCATGGACGGCGACGAACAGTTGCAGAGTGATCAGGTCGAGACGGCGGATCAGGCTTTTTTGCAGCATCGGGTACTCGGCGAAGTCGGCTCGGGCGAAACCGCAGCATAACGTTCTTCGCCCGCGTCGTGCCGTGGTCTGGCAGCCGGTCGTGATAAAGTCGCCGCCCAATGACCTTTTGCCGTGAGACGAAGACCGCAATGACCGATTTCCAGGATGTCGACGCCCAACTTGAAGACTGGAACGCCTTGCGCAGCACCGCTTCGTTCAGTGGTTTGCTGGTGGGCAACGGTGCCAGTCGCGCGGTATGGGACGATTTCGGCTACGAGTCGCTGTTCGAAAATGCCCGCACCGTTGAAGAAAAACCCCTGAGCCCGTCCGAGCTGAGCGTGTTCGACGCCATGCAGACCCGCAGTTTCGAGCAGGTACTGAGCGCGTTGAAAACCACCAGTCGGGTCAACAAGGCCCTGGCCGTCAGCTCCGCCGCCCCGCGCAATCGCTATTACGCAATCAAGGAAGCGCTGATCAACACCGTGCATGCGGTGCATATCCCGTGGCGCCTGGTGGTGCCTTCGACGCTGGCGACGATCAATCAGGAACTGGCCAGCTACCGCACGGTGTTCACCACCAATTACGACCTGATCAACTACTGGGCGGTGCAATACCAGCCCGAGGCGATCACCGATCTGTTCCAGGGGGCCGAACCCGCTTTCGACCTGAGCGACACGGCCACCGACAAAACCCGTTTGCTGTACCTGCACGGCGGTCTGCACCTGGTGCGCAACCAGGACGGCACGGCGCGCAAGCTGATGTCGACCGAGGGCACGTTGCTGGGCAATTTCGCGATCAACAACACGATCAAGACCCTCGACGACGTGCCTCTGTTCGTCAACGAAGGGCCGAGTGCGGACAAGCTCAAGACCATTCGCAGTTCGGACTATCTGTCGTTCTGCTACGAGCAATTGCTCGGTCACGGCCAGGCGCTGTGCCTCTTCGGCCAGGCGCTGGGGGAGCAGGACAGCCACATCATCCACGCTTTGCGCCTGGCAAAGCCGCAGGTGCTGGCGATCTCGATTTACCCGCGCAGCAAGGCCTTCATCCAGCACCAGAAGCGGCATTACGCGAAGGTGTTTGAGGGGACGGGGGTTGAGTTGCGGTTTTTTGATTCGAAGAGCCATGCGTTGGGTGGCCCCAAGTTATCGGTTCCAGTAGAAGTTTAGTACTGGCCGATCTGACGCTTTCGCGAGCAAGCCCGCTCCCACATGGGATCTGTGTCGTTCACAAATCCCCTGTGGGAGCGGGCTTGCTCGCGAAGCTTTTGCAGTAAACTCATTCCTCGGTGCTATGCACCACCACCAGCAACTGCGCCTGTACCTCACCCACCGAACGAATCCGGTGCGGTTTTTGCGCATTGAAGTGCAGCGCATCGCCACGATCGAGCAGCACGCGCTCGTTCATGAAGTCCACTTCCACCCGCCCCTCGTGGACGAACAGAAACTCCTCTCCCAGATGTTCCTTGAAGGTCTTGTCGGTGAACTCCGCCGGCGGGTAAATGATGAACGGCAGCAGGCTGCGTTCACTGACCTGATGGGCCAGCACCGCGTAACCCGGATTGTTGCCACTGGCCCCCAGAGGTTGCCGCTCGTGGCTGCGCACCAGGCTGTAGCTGTCGAGGCCGGCGTTGTCTTCAGAGAACAACTCCTCGACCTTCACGTTCAGCGCCTTGGCCAGTTTCAACGCCGCCGCAATCGATGGTGTGTTCAACCCGCGCTCGACTTTCGACAGGTAACTCTTGGTCATGCCGGATTGTTCGGCCAGCGCTTCCAAGGTCACGCCAAGTTTTTTTCTTAGTAATTTCAAACGGATAGACATGTGGAGCGATTAATCCATCAAGGAGCCAACGATTTGTCCTTGCCAATGACACAAAGTGTCATATAGGCTCTTTAGTGTCATTTGCGCTCACCGACGACTTTGCGAGGAACCGGTGAGCGGCAAACCCGACGTCCATTGAATCACCCAAAGGACACCGATATGGCCAAGACATTAGCACTGCCCAAAGAGCAACTGGTCAAGCACGCGCTGAGCCAAATGCAAAATACCCTGGCGGATAATACGTGGACCGCCCGGCAAAAGCTGGCCCTGACCTGTCGCATCCTGTTCGAGCACGGTCACGATTCCGGTCTAGCCGGGCAAATCACCGCCCGTGGCCCGCAGCCCGGCACTTACTACACTCAACAACTGGGCCTGGGTTTCGACGAAATCACCGCAGGCAACCTGCTGCTGGTCAACGAAGACCTGGAGGTGCTCGAAGGCCACGGCATGCCCAACCCGGCCAATCGTTTTCACAGTTGGGTATACCGCGCCCGCCCGGACGTGAACTGCATCATCCACACCCATCCGACCCACGTTGCCGCCTTGTCGATGCTGGAAGTACCGTTGCAGATTTCCCACATGGACCTCTGCCCGCTCTATGACGACTGCGCGTTTCTCGAAGGCTGGCCGGGTGTGCCGGTGGGCAACGAGGAAGGCGAGTTGATTGCCGGGGCACTGGGCGACAAACGGGCGATCCTGCTTTCGCACCACGGCCAATTGTCCACCGGCAACACCATCGAGGAAGCCTGTGTCATCGCGCAATTGATCGAACGTGCAGCGAAGCTGCAATTGCTGGCAATGAGCGCCGGGACCATCAAGCCGATCATCCCCGCGCTGGGCCGTGAAGCCCATGACTGGATTGCCCGGCCGAAACGTCACGCCGCCGCTTTCAACTACTACGCCCGGCAGAGCCTGCGCCAACACGCCGATTGCCTGAACTGAACTGAACTGAACTGAACTGAACTGAACCCAGACCCTTTTGAACGGAGAGACACCATGTCCACCGCAAGCATTCACGGCATCATCGGCTACACCATCACCCCTTTCACCGCCCATGGCGAAGGCGTTGACCTGGACGCCCTCGGGCGCTCCATCGACCGCCTGATCGAGAGCGGCGTGCACGCCATCGCACCGCTGGGCAGCACCGGTGAAGGTGCCTACCTGAGCGACGCGGAGTGGGATCAGGTCAGCGAATTCAGTATCAAGCACGTGGCCAAACGCGTGCCGACCGTCGTCAGCGTGTCCGACCTGACCACCGCCAAAGCGGTGCGTCGCGCGCGCTTCGCCGAAGCCCATGGCGCCGATGTGGTGATGGTGCTGCCCGCGTCCTACTGGAAACTCAGTGAAGCGGAAATCCTTGCCCATTACCGCGCCATCGGCGACAGCATCGGCGTGCCGATCATGCTCTACAACAACCCGGCCACCAGCGGCACCGATATGTCGGTGGACCTGATACTGCGCATCGTCAAGGCCGTGGAAAACGTGACCATGGTCAAGGAGAGCACCGGCGACATCCAGCGCATGCATCAACTCCAACGACTCGGCGACGGCCAGGTGCCGTTCTACAACGGCTGCAATCCGTTGGCCCTGGAGGCCTTTGCCGCTGGCGCAAAAGGCTGGTGTACCGCTGCGCCGAACCTGATCCCGCAGCTCAACCTGGATTTGTATGAAGCGGTGCTGGCCAATGATTTGGCCAAGGCCCGGGAGCTGTTCTACCGCCAGTTGCCGCTGCTGGATTTCATCCTCAAGGGTGGCTTGCCGGCGACGATCAAGGCGGGTTTGCGGGCGACAGGTCTGGAGGTGGGGGATCCGCGGTTGCCGGTGTTCCCGTTGAGTGAGGCGGGGGTTAGTCAGCTTCAAGGCCTACTCAAAGCCTTACGCTGAATTCAGGTTAAACAACCCCCCTGTGGGAGCGAGCTTGCTCGCGATGAGGCCATTACATTCAACACAGATGTTGACTGTCAGACCGCCATCGCGAGCAAGCTCGCTCCCACAGGATTTGTACTGGATTTGAAAGTAGTGATCAAAGCACCGGCAACGTCTTGTCCTTGACCACCTTGCTCGGGCCATTAGCCTTCACACTGGCGATGCCTTTCTCCATGGCGGCATCGGAGGAATAGCTCTCACTGCTGCCGATGACCTCGTGGTTACCCGCCTTGAGATTGAAATACGGATGGCCGTCCTTGGTGGTTTTCTTCTCGTAGCGCTCATCCAGCGGGCTGTTGGCCTGGACCGAGGCGATGCCTTTGTCGGCGGCGGCGTGGGTGGTGTACAGCTCGCTGGTCAGAATGGTCTCGGCGTTGGCCGCCTTGAGGACAAACCTGAACTGGCCATTGCTGCTTTTGCTCACTTCATACCATCCGGACATGCTGTTTCTCCTTGGCGATTGAGAGGTTGTGCGCTTCACAGTAAAGACCAGCCAGGTGTTTCTGTCGCCTGTACCGGCCCCTTCGCGAGCAAGCCCGCTCCCACAGGGATCACATTGAACCTGTGGGAGCGGGCTTGCTCGCGAAGGAGTCGACGCAGTTTTGACTACTTCACCACTGCCCGCACCACCGACAACTCCGGAGACTGCGTCCGCCGCTGGCTCAGATACCGCGTACAACTGACCCGCAGGAACGAAGCGAAATTGACCACCTCACCGCGATAGTCCATCACCTCTTCATACAGCTTGGCGATCAACTGATTGGTGGTCATGCCGTCGACCTCGGCGATTTCGCTGAGGATGTCCCAGAACTGATTCTCCAGCCGCAGGGTAGTGACCACCCCGCAGATGCGCAGCGAGCGGGAGCGCGATTCGTAGAGTATCGGGTCGGCTTTGACGTACAGCTCGCACATGGACATGTCCCTCGTTACAGCGTGATTTTGGTACCCAGCAACCCCAGGAAACCGGCCAGCCAGCTCGGGTGCGCAGGCCAGGCCGGCGCCGTAGCCAGATTGCCTTGAACATGGCCGTCCGTCACCGGAATGTCGATATAGGTACCGCCCGCCAGGCGCACTTCCGGAGCGCAGGCCGGATAAGCGCTGCATTCGCGGCCTTCGAGAATACCCGCTGCCGCCAGTAACTGCGCGCCATGGCACACGGCGGCGATCGGCTTGCCGGCCTTGTCGAATGCCCGCACCAGTTCCAGGACCTTTTCGTTCAGGCGCAGGTACTCCGGCGCACGGCCGCCCGGAATCAACACGGCGTCATAATCGGCGGCGTTGACCTTGGCGAAATCGAAGTTGAGGGCAAACAGGTGACCGGGCTTTTCGCTATAGGTCTGGTCGCCTTCAAAGTCATGGATCGCCGTGCGCACGGTCTGGCCGGCGGTTTTGTCCGGGCAAACGGCGTGCACCGTGTGGCCGACCATCAGCAATGCCTGGAACGGCACCATCACCTCATAGTCTTCGACGTAATCACCGACCAGCATCAGAATTTTTTTCGCAGCCATGGGGAGGACTCCTCTGGATGTGGGCATGCAGGAGTATTCAAGGTAGTCCTTATCCGGCGGGGCGGGTAACAACCGGCTACTACCTGATGGACCGCGTTATCGTTCTTCGCGAGCAAGCTGAACTGGCCTAATGATTTTGGACACTTCAATCGGGCGCTATGATGGCGCCCAAATCTGAGGTGTTTGGCTATGCGTAAATCTTATTCCAGTGAGTTCAAACTCAAGGCCGCCAGCATGGTGCTGGACGAGGGCCAGTCCGTTCCCGATGTTTGTGCCAGTTTGGATATTGGCCCTACCGCCTTGCGCCGTTGGGTCGACCAGGTTCGCAAAGAGCGTTTGGGTTCGACCCCGGTGGGGGCCAAGGCAATCACCGCCGATCAGCGGGAGATTCAGCAGCTCAAAGCGTTGCTCAGGCAAAAAGACCTGGA